>CANHKG010000127.1 GCA_947460455.1 Rhodospirillales bacterium
ATGCGCATCCTCGCCGTGCTGCGCGACCTCGCCACTGCCGGCTACGCCATCCTGCTCACCACCCACCTGCCCGACCACGCCTTCCTGCTCGGCGGCACAGCGGCGCTGCTGAAGGAGGGCCGCCTGCTCGGCCCCGCGCCCCCCGCCGAGTTGCTCACCGCCCCCACGCTGGAAGCGCTCTACGGCACGCCGATCGAGGTCGTGTCCCTCACCGAAGGCCGCGCCCGCGGGCATGTGCTGTGCGTGCCCGTGATGCCCAGCCGGTGATGCCATGCTGACGCGCCGCACGCTCCTCGCCGCCACCCTGCCGCTGCCAGCAATGGCGCAGCCCCGCACCATCACCGACATGGCCCGCCGCCGCGTGGCGCTGCCCGCCACCATCGCCCGCGTGGTGACACTCGGCTCGCTGCCGGTGCTGAACAGCTTCGTCTATGCCATGGGCGAAGGCGCCACGATCGTGAACGGCCTGGCCGACTTCGCCCGCCCGCGCTGGAAGTTCCAGAACGCGTTCGCCCCGCAGGTGGCCACCGCGCCCACCATGCAGCTGCCCACCCGCGAACCGAACGTGGAGGCGATCCTGCTCGCCCGGCCGGACGTGGTGCTGACCATGCACCGCGAAAGCATCGCCCTGCTGGAAGGCCGCGGCATCCCGGTGGTGTTCCTCGCCTGGCAGAAGCCGGAGGACGTGAAAGCCTGCATGGCGGTGCTGGGCGAGGTATTCGGCAAGCCGGACCGCGCCCGCGCCTACACCGCCTATTTCGACCAGACCATCGCCCGCGTCGCCGCGCTGGTGGCCGGCGCCGAGAAGCCGCGCGTGCTCTACCTGCAGCCGGATACCCTGACCCAGCCGCGCCTGATCGCGGAATGGTGGATCCCGGCCGCCGGCGGCACCAGCGTGAGCGACGACGGCCGCAGCACCGAAAGCCGCACCTTCACGCTGGAGCAGGTGGTGCTGTGGAACCCCGACATCCTGATCGTGACCGACCCCAGGGATGTGGCCTATGTCCGCAACCACGCCGTGCTGGGCAAGCTGAAGGCGGCCCGTGCGGGGAAAATGTTCGTGGTGCCGGTGGGCGCGCACACCTGGTCCAACCGCACCGCCGAACAACCGCTGACGGTGCTGTGGGCCGCCAGCGTGTTCCATCCCGGCCGCATGACATCCATCGACCTCGTGGCGGAAACCCGCTTCTTCTACCGCGACATCTTCGGCCACGCGCTGAGCGACGCGCAGGTGGGCGAGATCCTCAGCGGGACGATGTAGCGCCGCTGACCGTCACGCCATCCTGCGGCCGCAGCGTGCGGATGCCCGGAATGGCCAGCAGCGGGATGATGGCCGCGAGCAGGAACACGGTGCGGAAATCCTCCGCCGGCAGCACCGTCTCGGAACCCGCCACGATGGCCAGCAGGCTGGCGCCGGCGGAGATGCCGATGCCCATCGTCAATTGCTGGATACCACCGCCGAGGCTGGTGGCCTTCGACAACCCCTCGGCCGGCATGTCGGCATAGGTCAGCGTCTGCAGCGTGTTGAACTGGATGTTGCGGATCATGCCGAACACCAGCACCCAGCCGGCGATCAGCCAATGCGACGTGCCCTGGTCCAGCAGCGCGAATCCCGCCATGCCCGCCGAACTCGCCAGCGTGTTCCACAGCAGCAGCCGGTCGAACCCCAGCGCGCGCAGCAGCTTCAGCGCGATGGTGCGCGCGGCGATGGTGCCGAGCGACATCACGAAGGTCAGCGAGCCGGAGACCACCGGCGAAAGCCCGAAGCCCAGCTGCAGCATCAGCGGCAGCAGGAACGGCACCGCGTTCATGCCGATGCGCGTCAGCCCGCCCCAGAGCAGCGCGACCCGGAAGCTGCGCACCCGCATCTGGCGGAAATCCAGCGCCGCATTGGGCCGCACCAGGCTCCAGCGCACATAGGCGACGATCAGCAGCACCGCGATCGCCAGCAAGCCGAGATCGACCGCGATGGGCAGGAAGCCGCGGCCGAGGCCGAACAGGCCGGTTTGCAGGCACAGCATGGCGATGCCCACCATGGCGAAGCCCGGCGCATCGAACCGCGTGGGAGGTGCGGCATCCACCTCCTTCACGTGGCGCCAGGCGAGCCACATGCCCAGCAGGCAGAACGGCACGTTCACCACGAAGATCCAGCGCCAGCTTGCATGTTCCGCGATCAGCCCGCCCACCAGCGGGCCCATGGTGGGGCCGATCACGGAAGGGATGTTCATGTAGCTGATGGCGGTGGCGAACTCGCTGCGCGGGAAGCTGCGCAGCAGGATCAGCCGGCCCACCGGCGCCATCAGCGCGCCGCCGAAGCCCTGCACCGCGCGGGCGGCCACCAGCATGGGGAAGTTCTGCGCCAGCCCGCTGGCCAGCGAGCCCAGCGCGAAGATGCCCACCGCCGCGGTGAACGTCGCCCGCATGCCGAACCGGTCCGCCACCCAGCCCGACACCGGGATGAACACGGCGGCCGAGAGCAGGTAGGCCGTGAGGGCCAGGTTGAGGCGCAGCGGCGTCTCGCCCAGCCCCTCGGCCATGGCGGGAATGGCGGTGGCGATGATGGTGCTGTCCAACCCCTCCAGAAAGAAGGCGAAGGCCACCACCAGCGGGACCATCATGCGGGGGGGAATGAGCGGCACCGGGTGAGGGCAGCGCGAAACGCGACAGGCGTCAACCTCCGTGGCAGAGTAACGGCACCGAGACGGAGGAGACGAACGCAATGAGCAAGATCGCACTGGTAACGGGCGGCGGCAGCGGCGTGGGCCGCGCGGCGGCGCTGGCGCTGCTGGGCGCCGGCTGGACCGTGGTGCTGGCCGGGCGGCGCGCCGATGCGCTGCAGGAAACCGCGAGCCTGGCGGGCACCCAGGGAACCCGCACCCTGTGCGTGCCAACGGACGTGACGCAGCCGGAAGCGGTGGATGCGCTGTTCGCCGAGATCAAGGCGAAGTACGGCCGGCTGGACCTTGTGTTCAACAACGCCGGCGGCAACGTGCCGAGCACCAATTTTGGCGACTTCACCTGGGAGCAGTGGACCCAGGTGGTGGCGGTGAACCTCAATGGCTGCTTCCTGATCGCCAACCGCGCCTTCCAGATGATGCGCGACCAGAGCCCCCAGGGCGGGCGCATCATCAACAACGGCTCGATCTCCGCGCACACGCCGCGGCCGGGCTCGGCGGCCTATACCTCCACCAAGCACGCGATCACCGGCCTGACCAAGGCGATCGCGCTGGATGGCCGCAACTACGACATCGCCTGCGGCCAGATCGACATCGGCAACGCGGCCACGCCGATGACGGCGCGCATGGCCAAGGGCGTGCCGCAGCCGGACGGGACCACGCGGGTGGAGCCGACCATGGATTCCGGCAATGTGGGCAAGACCATCCTCTACATGGCCGAGCTGGACGCGGATGCGAACGCGCTGTTCGTGGTGGTGAAGGCGAGCAAGATGCCGTTCGAGGGGCGGGGCTAGGGAAGCAAGGAAGCAAAGGGGACACAGAGGCCACAGAGGGCCACAGAGAGTCACAGAGAAGAGAAAGGACTCTACCTGCTTCTCTGTGCCCCTCCGTGGCCCTCTGCGCTCTCTGTGACCACTTCGCTTTAGCCTAAACGCACAACGGAACGGACACCGATTGCCCCGCCGGCACATGCACCGGCGCCCCGCACACCTCGATATCGATCGCGTCCCCCTGCTCGATCTCCAGCGTCACCTGCGCCGGATCCAGCCGCACGCGCAGCCGGCTGCCGTGCCAGTGCAGCGCGAAGGCGAGGCTGGTCCAGGCCTCGGGCAGCCGGGGATTGAGGCGCAGCGTGCCGGTTTGCCAGGAGGCGCCGGCGAAGCCGAGCACCGCGGTCTGCCAGACACCGCCGAGGGCCGCGATGTGCACGCCGCCGGCGCTGCTGCCAGGCTTGCCCTCCATATCCGGCAGGTAGGCATGGCGGAAGTGGCGCAGCGCCTGGGCGGTATGGCCGAGGCGGGCGGCGACCACGGCATGCAGCGCGGCGCTGAGCGAGCTTTCGTGGGTGTTGAGGGGTTCGTAGTAGTCGTAGCTGGCGCGCAGCGTTTCCGGCGGGAAGGCATCGGGCAGCAGGGCGAGCAGGGCGACCACGTCTGCCTGTTTGGCGATCTGGGTATGCTGGGCGCGCCCGCGCACCAGGGCGGCGGCCTCCGCCCCCGTGGTGCCGTGCAAGTCGACGCGGGGCAGCAGGAAGAAGCCGCGGAACTGCTCGATCAGGCCGGTCGCGGGGTCGTGCGGGATCACCAGGGCATCGGCGGCGCGCAGCCAGGCGGCGGGTTCGGCCTCGGCCAAGGCGAGGCGGGTGGCGAGGGCGGCGTGGGACGCCGGGCGACGCGCCTGGAGCAGGGCCAGGGCCTCGGCGGCGCTGCGCAGGGCGCGTGCGGCCATGGCGTTGGTGAAGGCGTTGTCGTCCACCAGCTCATGATACTCGTCCGGCCCGATCACGCCGGAGATGTGCAGGCTGCCATCGGGCGAAGGCTCGGCGCGGCTGGCCCAGAAGCGGGCGCATTCGGCCATGATCTCGGCGCCGGCCTCTGCGAGGAAATCCGTGTCGTCGGTGGCCAGGATGTGGTTCCAGACGGCATAGGCGATGTCGGCGGTGATGTGCTGTTCCTGGGTGCCGGTTTGCACCGGCACCGGCACGCCGTCGGCGCCCAGGATGGTGGGGGGCGTGGCCTCCGCGCCGGTATCGGCGGATTCCCAGGCGAACATCGCGCCCCGGTAGCCCAGCGACGCGGCGCGGGCGCGGGCGGCCGGCAGGGTGCGGTGGCGGTAGAGCAGCAGGGCGCGCGCCGCTTCGGGCCAGGTGAGGGTGTAGAAGGGCAGCAGGTAGATCTCGGTGTCCCAGAAGACATGGCCGAGATAGCTGTCCCCAGTCATGGCGCGGGCACCGATGGAAACGGCGGGGTCGGCGGGGTTGGCGGCGCTGACCAGGTGGTAGGCGGCGAAGCGCAGCGCCTGCTGGGCGCCGGGATCGCCGGCGATCTCCACGGCGCATTCCCGCCAGCGATTGGCCCAGGCCGCTTCGTGGGCGGCGAGGAGCGCGCGCCAGGGCGGGGCGGCGGCGCGGGCGGCGATGGCGCGGGGCGCGGGATCGTCGGCGCGCGAATCGGCGCGGGCGGCGGCGACCACGCGGTGGAATTCCACCATCTCGCCGGGCTGGGTGGTCCAGCGCCAGGTGTGGCCGAGCGGGGTGTCGGTTTCGGGCACAAGCTCCGTGTCGCCGCAGCGCAGGGACGCGCGCGTGGCCAGCGCCACGCTGTGCGGGGCGTGCTCGGCGCGCCATACCGAGAGGCCCGGCTCAAGCCTGGCGAGCCCGAGCCCCGTGCCGGCGGGGTCTGGCAGGGCATCGAGCGCGAGGGCGAGTCCGCCGCGGCTGGCGACGATCTGAACCACCTGCAGCGCAAGTGCCGTGGCATGGCGGGCGGCGAGGCGCAGCGTGCGCAGGTGCAGCACCGTGCCGTCTGCGCATTCGTGGCGCCACGCGGAGAGCAGCAGGCCGCGCCGCAGGTCGAGCGTGCGGGACAGGTCGGCCCCCTGGCGCAGGCGCACCAGCGTGCCATCCACCGAAAGGCGCAGGCGCAGCCAATCGGGCGCGGGCATGGCCACGGGGATCGGCGGCTCGATATCCGGCACGTCGAACAGGCCGGCCACGTAGCAGCGCGGCCAGGAGATGGGGCGGAAGGTGGTGATCCAGCTGGTCCAGAACGCGGCGCGGCCGAGGTCGCGGGCGCCGCGCATCGCCAGCAGGCCGTTGGCGGTGGTGAAGCGGGATTCGATATCGGCCTCGCGGGCCGGTTCCAGGCCATCGGCGTGCATGTGCCAGCCCAGGGCGGGCGGCGCCCAGGCGGGGTCTTCGATCGGGAAGCCGGCATCGTTCATGCAGCGGAACCTTGGGGCAGAAGGGCGAGGGCGGCAGGGTCGTCCAGCGTGGTCACCACACAGGTGGGGCCGGCGGCCAGAAGCGGGGCGGCATCGCCCTTGCGGGCCACGGCCAGGCTGGCCATGCCGGCGGCGCGGGCGGCGGCGATGCCGGCGGGTGCGTCTTCCAGAACCAGACAGTGCGCGGGGGCCACGCCGAGTTCCGCGGCCGCGAGCAGAAAGAGATCCGGCGCGGGCTTGCCGTGCGCCACGTCGCGGCCGGAGAGATCGGCGTGGAACAGGCGGGCGAGGTTGGCACTGGCCAGAATGGCCGAGGCGTTCTTCGAGGAGGACGCGGCCGCAATGCGCAACCCGGCGGCGCGGGCGGCCTCCAGGAAGCGCACGGCATCGGCGAACACGGTGAAGTCACCGGCCGCGACCAAGGCGAGGAAACGCGCCTGCTTGGCGGCGGCGTAGGCCTGCGCCTCGGCCTCGGAGGTGATGCCATGAGCGGCCAGCGCGGCGCGGGCGCCATCCAGCCTTGGCTTGCCGGCGACCAGCGCGGCATAGGCAGCCGGGGTGAGCACGACCCCTGGGTGGCGTTCGGCGAGGGCCTCGCGCCAGGCGCGTTCGTGCGGGGTGTCGATCACCACGCCGTCGATGTCGACGATCACGGCGGTGATCAAGGAAGGAAGGCCTTCTTTTTCTGAAGAAAAAGAAGCAAAAAGACTTTTATTTGTTTGGGTCCGGCCTCCCCGACCGGCGAACGAATAAAAGTTTTTTGGTTCTTTTTTTCAAAAAAGAACATGCTTACTCACTGGGCGGCCGCCGCGCCGCCTTGATGCCGGAGCGGCTTTTCTTCGCGTCCAGGCGCCGTTCCTTGGAGCCGAGCGTGGGCCGTGTGGCGCGGCGCTTGATGGGCACCACCGTGGCACGGCGGATCAGCTCGAACAGGATCTCGCGCGCGGCACTGCGGTTGCGGTCCTGGCTGCGGAATTCCTGGGCGGTGATCACGATCACGCCATCCTGCGTGGCGCGGTGGCCGGCGAGCTTCAGCAGGCGGATGGCGACATCGTCGGGCAGGTTGGGGGAGCCGCGCGCGTTGAAGCGCAGCTGCACCGCGGTGCTCACCTTGTTGACGTTCTGGCCACCGGGGCCAGAGGCGCGGATGAAGCTTTCCTCCAGCTCGCGCTCATCAAGCTGGATGCGGTGGGTAACGGGGATCATGGGTCTCTCCTGCCGCGCCTTCTAGCACGGCAGGAGAGGATGGAAGCTACTCGCCGCCGCCGGTCGCCGGGGCGCCGGTGGTCACGCCGCCGTCGATCACGAAGGTCTGGCCGGTGGTGAAGCTGCCGGAGGGGGAGGCGAGGAACACGGCCGCACCCGCGATCTCATCCGGCTCGCCGATGCGCTGCAGCGGGGTGGTCTTGCTGCGGGTCTTTTCCTTCACGGGATCTTCCCACAGCGCCTTGGCGAAATCGGTGCGGATCAGGCCCGGCGCGATGGCGTTGGCGCGGATGTTGTCCGGCCCGTATTCCACGCAGAGGTTGCGCACCAGCGCCATGTCCGCCGCCTTGGAGATGGCATAGACGCCCAGATGCGTGCTGCCGCGCAGGCCGCCGATGGAGGAGACCACGATCATGGAGCCGCCGCCGCGCTGCTTCATGCTGGGGGCCGCCATGTGGCACAGCCAGTGGTTGGAGCGGACGTTGTAGTTCATCACCCGGTCCCACGCCTCGTCCGGCAGGTTCTGCGACAGGCCGTAGAACGGGTTCACCGCGGCGTTGCAGACCATGATGTCGATGCCGCCATAGGTGGCGATGGCGAAATCGACCAGTGCCTGCAGCTCTTCCTTGCGGCCGATGTTGCACACCTTGGTGGCGGCGGTGCCGCCCTTGGCGATGATCTCGTTGGTGACGAGGTCGCAGGCATCCTGCTTGCGGGAGGAGACGACGACCTTGGCGCCGTGCTCGGCCATGCGCAGCGCGATCGCCTTGCCGATGCCCTTGCTGGAGCCGGTGATGACGGCAACCTTGCCGGTGAGATCGAATAGCGACGACATGGGCGTTCCTCCGCGAAGTTCGTTGGGGGGAGGAAAGCGCAAAGCGGGCCGGGGCGCCAGCCCCAGGGGATCAGAGCGGGCCGCCGGCCCCGGCGCTTACAGCAGCGCCAGCGCCACCAGGATGGTCAGCACCGTCAGCGGCGCGCCAGCCATCAGGTAGGTCCAGAAGCCGATCTCCACGCCGCGGGCGCGGGCGCGCTGCACCACGATGAGGTTGGCGACCGATCCCACCAGCGTGAGGTTGCCGGCCAGCGTGGCGGTGGCGGCCACGACGGTCCAGGCGCGGGCGGGGTCTGGCAGCGTGGCGACGAAGGGCTTCAGCACCAGTACGGCGGGCACGTTGCTGACGATGTTGGAAAGTGCGGCGGTAACAAGGCCCAGCGTGGGCATGTGGTGCAGGCCGAGGCCAGCGATGGCGGCGATCCGCTCCGGCGTGAGGACGGCGCGCTCCAGCCCCGCCACCACCACGAACAGCCCGGCGAACATCACCAGCAGCGGCCAGTCGATCTCGGCGTAGATGCGTGCGGGCTTCACGCGGCGCGTGGCCAGCAGCACCGCGCCAGCCACCAACGCGGCCTCCGCCGGCGGCACCCCGGCGAAGAAGGCGGCGGCCATCAGCAGCGCCACCAACGAGGTCTTGCGCAGCAGCTTGCGGTCGGTGCGCCAGGGCGGCGGCTCGGCGGCCAGGCGCGCGCCGGTGAGGAACTCGCCGCGCCACAGCAGCGCCAGCAGCGCGATGACGAGAAACAGCCCGATGGCGGCGACGGGCGCCACGCTGGCGGCGAACTGCGCGTAGGGAATGCCGGAGAGGCTGCCCACGATCATGTTCTGCGGGTTGCCGGTGAGCGTGGCGGCCCCGCCGATATTGGCGGCGAGCGGGATGGCCAGCACATAGGGCACCGGGTTGCGGCGCAGGTGCAGCACGATATCCAGCACCAGCGGCGTCAGCACGATGCAGATCGTGTCGTTCACCAGGAAGGCGCTCAACACGCCCGACAGCCCCACGATGGCGGCGAGCAGCGGCAGCGGGTGGCGCGCCCGTGCCACGGCCCAGGCGGTGGCCAGGGCGAAGAACCCGGCGAGGCGCAGATGCGCCACCACGATCATCATGCCCAGCAGCAGTGCGATGGTGTTCCAGTCGATCGCGCGGTAGGCCGCCTCCAGCGGGATCGCGCCGGTGGCCACCATCAGCGCGCCGCCCAGCAGCGCGGCGCCGGTGCGGTCGATGCGCAGGCCCGGGATGCGGCCGAAGGCGATAACGGCGTAGGTGGCCGCGAAGATGGCGATGGCGGCGGCCACCTGGTTCAGCGGCCCATGCGGCGGATCGCCTCTTCCAGCGGGCAGATGTTGAAGACCCCGCGCTGGAACACCGTCTCCTCGAAGGGCATGCGGCCGACCTCCTCCAGGCTGCGCGGGACAAGTGCCTCGGCCGGGCGGCGGGCGCGCCAGAGCAGCATCTGGCCGCCAACGGTGGCGGTGGTGAAGGCCTGCAGGAAGGTCTCGATGAAGAAGGCCAGGCGGTACACGTCGCCCATCCAGCTGGTATCGGTTGAGTGCAATGCCTCGCGCAGCCGGATGGAGCGCGAGGCGCCGGGCAGCGCGGCGTGGTAGCTGGGCGGCAGAATGTCGTCGAGCACGATCACCCCGTAGGGCTTCAGCAGTTCGATCGCGTTCAGCAGGTCGCGCAGGGTCTGCTCGGCGGTGTGCAGGCCATCGAGGAAGATCACGTCATAGGTGGCGGGGTGGGGCGGCGGGGCGGCGAAGAAGGCATCGCTGGTCATGGCCAGCAGGGTGGCGTGCGGCTGGGCGGCCATGGCGGCTTTGATGTCGAAGGCGAAGTTGGGGTCGACGCCGATCTTGCGGGCGGCCTGGACCTCCAGGAAGGTCTCGCCGCGATAGACACCGATCTCGAGGTAGGAAGGCTGGGGAAACAGGCCGCACAGCCGGTTCAGTATCTCTGCCCGCGTCATCGGCGCCCCCGCTTCATCTGCCTGGGACGATAGTGGGTGGCGGCGCAAACCACCAAGGCGGCGTCAGGCGCCGGGCCGCCACCGCCGCAGCGACAGCGCATTCAGCACCACGCTCACGCTCGAAAGCGCCATCGCCCCGCCCGCCAGCATCGGGTCCAGGAACCCGGCCGCGGCGACGGGGATGCCCAGCACGTTATAGGCGAACGCCCAGAACAGCCCCTGGCGCAGCTTGGCCCAGGTGCGGCGCGACAGGTCGATGGCATCGGCCACCAAGGCCGGGTCGCCGCGCATCAGCGTGATGCCGGCGGCGTGCATCGCCACATCGGTGCCGGTGCCCATGGCGAAGCCGACATCGGCGGCGGCCAGGGCCGGGGCGTCGTTCACGCCATCGCCCACCATGGCCACCACGCCGCCTTCCGCGCGCAGGGCAGCCACGTGGGCGGCCTTGTCGGCGGGCAGAACCTCGGCCTGCACGTCGTCGATGCCCAGCGCCAGGGCGGCGGTGCGGGCGGCGGCCTTGGTGTCGCCGCTGATCAGCACGGTGCGGATGCCCATCGCCTTCAGCCGCGCGATGGCGGCGGCGGCCGTGGGCTTCACCGCGTCGCCGAAGCCCAGCAGGGCCAGGGTTTCGCCATCGGCGGTGGCGAGCCAGGCGAGGCTGCGGCCCTCGGCGGAGAGCGCCGCCTCGGCCTCGGCGAGGTCGCCGGGGGTAGCCCCGGTTTCGTCCAGCAGGCGGCGGCTGCCCAGCACCAGGCGGCGACCTTCCACCACGCCCTCCACGCCCCGGCCCGGCAGGGCGCGGACGGCTTCGGCGGCGGGGATGGAAACGCCCTGCGCCGCCTCGATCACCGCGCGGGCCAGCGGGTGTTCGCTGCCGGATTGCAGTGCCGCGGCCAGGCGCAGCACCTCCTCCTCCGAAACGCCGGGGGCGGGGTGCAGCGCCAGCAGGCGCGGGTGGCCTTCCGTCAGCGTGCCGGTCTTGTCGAAGGCGACGGTGGTGACGGCGTGGGCACCTTCCAGCGCGGCGGCATCGCGGATCAGGATGCCGCGCCGTGCCGCCACGCCGGTGCCCACCATGATGGCCGTGGGCGTGGCCAGCCCCATGGCGCAGGGGCAGGCGATCACCAGCACCGCCACGGCATGGATCACCGCGGGCACGACGTCGCCGCCGATCAGCCACCAGCCGAGGAAGGTCGCCAGCGCAATCGCCACCACCGCCGGCACGAACACGGCGCTGACGCGATCGGCCAGGCGCTGGATCGGCGGCTTGGTGGCCTGGGCGTCCTCCACCAGGCGGATCATCCGCGCCAGCACGCTTTCGGCACCGACCGAGGTGGCGCGCACCAGCAGCCGCGCCTCGCCGTTGATGGCGCCGCCGGTCACGCGTTCGCCCGGGGCCTTGGCCACCGGTAGGCTCTCGCCGGTCAGCAGGCTTTCATCCACGCTGCCGGTGCCGTCCTCCACCACGCCATCGGCGGCGATGCGCTCGCCGGGGCGGATCACCAGCACGTCGCCGGCGCGCAGGCTGGCGGTGGGCACCTCCTGCTCCGTGCCATCCCGCATAATGCGGGCGGTTTCCGGGCGCAGGGCGGCCAGCGCCTCGATCGCCGCGGTGGTGCGGGCGCGGGCGCGGTGCTCCAGGAAGCGGCCGAGCATCACCAGCGTGATCACCACGCTCGCGCCCTCGAAATACAGATCCATCGTGTAGCCGGGCCAGGCGACGATCATCTCGCCGGTGGAGAGCGCGAAGGCCGCCGTGGTGCCCAGCGCCACCAGCACATCCATGCTGGCGCTGCCGCCGCGCAGGCTCTTCCAGGCCGCCACATAGAACCGCGCGCCGAAGCCGAACTGCACCGGCAGGGCGAGCAGGAACTGCACCCAGGGCGGCAGCATCAGCACATGGCCGTAGCCGAACGGGTCCGCCAGCATCGGCAGCACCAGCGGCAGGGTCAGCAGTGCCGCCACCAGCACCGGCCAGAGCGGATCGGGCCTGGCGTGCCTGGCCTGCGCCACCGGCACGGCGGTATAGCCGGCGCGGGAGACGGCCTCGGTCAGCGCCTCCAGCTTCACCTCGGCACCGGCATGAACACGGGCACGATTGGTGGCCAGGTTCACCTCCGCCGCCGCCACGCCCGGCACCCGCTTCAGCACCTTCTCCACGCGCGTGACGCAGGCGGCGCAGGTCATGCCCTCAATGCCGAGATCGATCTCCGCCATGGCCGCGTTCTCCTGAACCCTCGCCCTAAATGGGACCAGCGTAGTCCTGATGCATCTGCGCCGCTGGCGGGCCAGCCTTGCAGGTGCGACGATGCCATAGACGGCGGCAGGCGGTACCCTGCCTTGATACAGCGCAAGGAGACACCGATGACCCGGTTCACGGTTCCCGACATGACCTGCGGCGGCTGCGTGAAGGCGATCACAGGCGCCGTGCAGAAGCTGGACCCCAAGGCGACGGTGAAGACCGACCTGGAGACGCATCTGGTGGAGATCGATTCCACCCAGCCGGCCGCCGCGCTGATGGACGCGATCGACGCCGCCGGCTTCACCCCGAAGGCCGCCTGACCCATGTCGGGCGGGCCGTTGGCGGGTGTGCGGGTGATCGATCTCACCCAGGTGGTGCTGGGCCCGATGGGCACGCAGATCCTGGGCGATGCCGGCGCCGATGTGGTGAAGGTGGAGCCCCCCGCCGGGGACATGACACGCTTCATCGGCCCGCGCCGCAGCGAGGGCATGGCGGCCTATTTCGCCAACCTCAACCGCAACAAGCGCAGCGTGGTGCTCGATCTGAAGCGGCCGGCGGCGCACGCGGCGTTGATGCGGCTGGTGGAAGGGGCGGATGTGTTCGTGCACAACATGCGCCTCTCGGCCGCCGCCCGCCTCGGGCTGGATTACGAGAGCCTCGCGAAGGTGAACCCGCGCATCATCCACGCCTGCGCCACCGGCTTCCGCCCCGGCAGCAGCCGGGAGGAAGACCCGGCCTATGACGACATCATCCAGGGCATGGGCGGCCTCGCCCACCTCAACGGCCGCGGCGCCCAGGCCGATGGCCCGCGCTACGTGCCCAGCGTGCTGGCGGACAAACTCACGGGCCACGTGCTGGCCAGTTCCATCGCCATGGCGCTGTTCGCCCGCGAGCGCACCGGCCACGGCCAGGCCGTCCATGTGCCGATGATGGACACGCTGGTGAGCTTCCTGCTGCCCGAACACATGTGGGGCCATTCGATCGGCCAGCCGGAGTTGGGCATCGGCTACCCCCGCATGCTGACGCCGGATCGCCGGCCCTTCGCCACCAAGGACGGCTTCATGTGCGTGATGGTGGCCACCCACGCGCAGTGGGCCCGGCTCTTCGCCTTGTTCGGCCAGGCGGCGCTGATGGAAGACCCGCGCTTCGCCACCGGCAGCGCCCGCTCCGACAATATCGAGGCCGCCTACGCCATCGTCACCGAGGGGATGAAGCAGCGCACCAACGCCGAATGGCTGGTGCTGCTGCGCGAGGCCGACCTGCCGCATGGCCCTGCCAATTCGCTGGAAGACCTGCTGGCCGACGACTACCTGAACGAGATCGGCTTCTTCCCGCGCATGGCCCATCCCACCGAGGGCGAGATGACGCTGGTGGGCATTCCGGTGAGCTACCACGGCACTCCGGCCAGCATCCGCCGCCTCGCCCCGCATCTGGGCGAGCACACGCGCGAGGTGCTGGCGCAGGCGGGCCTGGCGGAGGCCGAGATCGCGGCGGCCATGCAGGAATGAGGCGCCGCGCGCTCCTGGCCGCTGGCGCGCTCGCCCTGGCCGCGGCCGCCCCTGCCCCGCGCGCCCCGCTCGCCGCCACGCCGTTGTCGCGCATGGACGCGAAGTGGTGGGCCGAGCGCCACGCCGCCAAGCTGCGCGAGCTGAAGGCCGGGCGCGTGGACCTGCTGTGGATCGGCGATTCCATCACGCAGGATTGGGAGAAATCCGGCCCGCCCGCCTGGCAGGATTTCGCCCCGGTCTGGCAGCGCTTCTATGGCGGGCGCCACGCGGTGAACCTGGGCTTCAAGGGCGATGCCACCGCCCATTTGCTCTGGCGCCTGCGCAACGGCCAGCTCACCCAGGCGAAGGGGGCCGCTCTGCTGATCGGCGCCAACAATTTCGGCCGGCTGCGCTGGAGCGTGGAGGATTCGCTGAAAGGCCACGATGCCTGCGTGGCCGAAATCCGCCGCATGGTGCCGAAGCTGGTGGTGATTTCCGTGCTGCCCAGCGACCGCGGCGACTGGACCACCCAGGCCACGCGCGGCATGAACGCCGGCCTCGCCCAGCGCTATGCCGGCGGCAAGGTGCAAGGCGTCACCTTCGTGGACGCCACGCCGCTGTTCGAACGCAACGGCGAAATCGATCGCGACCAGTATTACGACAAGCTGCTGCGCCCCCCCGAACCTTCCATCCACCCCACTGCCCAGGCCCATGCCCGCCTCGCTGCGTTGATCGAGCCGCAGGTGGCCGCCATGCTGGGCGACAGGACACGGAGCTGACCATGCCGACCATTGCCGAACAGCTGGGCGCCTATGCCGAGCGCCAACTTACCGCCCCCCTCTCGGATGAGGTGCGCCACCACACCCGCCGCGCGGTGATCGACTGGTTCGCCGCCCTGCTGCCCGGCGCCCTGCTCGACCCCGCGACGATGCTCACCGCGGCGCTGGCCGATGAGGTCGGCCACGGCCGCGCCATCGTCTATGGCCGCAACCTGCCCGCCAGCCTGCGCGCCGCGGCGCTGATCAACGCCACCGCCAGCCACACCATCGAGTTCGACGACATCTTCCGGGACGCCGTCTATCACCCCGGCTGCCCCGTCATCGGCGCGGCCCTGGCCGCGGCCCAGGCGAAGGGCGCCACCGGCGAGCAATTGCTGCGCGCCATCGTGGTGGGCTACGAAATCTCCACCCGCATCGGCGTGGCCGTGCAGCCCTCCCACTACCGGTTCTGGCACACCACCGGCACCATCGGCACCTTCGGGGCCGCCGCCGCGGTGGCCAGCATCCTGAAGCTGGACGCCACCAGAACCGCCCACGCCTTGGCCAATGCCGGCACCTTCGCCGCCGCCCTGCAACAGGCCTTCCGGTCGGACGCGATGAGCAAGCCGCTGCACGCCGGCCACGCCGCGGATGCCGGCGCCATGGCCGCCCTCGGCGCCGCCCAGGGCATGACCGGCGCGCTGGATGTGCTGGAAGGTGCCGCCGGCTTCGGCGCCGCCATGTCGGTGAACCCCGACTGGTTGAAAGCCACCGACGGCCTCGGCGCGCGCTACAACATCACCCAGATGACCTTCAAGAACCACGGCTGCTGCGGCCACGCCTTCGCCGCCATCGATGGCGCCCTTGCCCTGCAGCGCGCCCACGGCTTCACCCACGGCCAGGTGGCCCGCATCACCGTCGGCGGCTACCGCGCCACGCTGGACGTGACCGGCCGCAACCAGGTCGCCACCGCCTTCGAAGGCCGCTTCAGCACGCCCTTCAC
>CANHKG010000128.1 GCA_947460455.1 Rhodospirillales bacterium
GCCGACATCCACCGCCCCCTCCGCATCCTGCAGGCGGGCATTTCGGATCACGAGGTCCAGCATCGGAACGTCCTTGGCGCGGGTCGGCGGAACCGCCACACTGCCACGATGCTGCTCGCCAACGCACGCCTCCCGCACTGCCCCACCCCGGTCGATGTCGCCATCGATCACGGCCGCATCGCCGCGATCACCCCTGCCGCCGGCCGGCCGGGCATGGACCTCGGCGGCGCCCTCCTCCTGCCGTCCTTCGTCGACGGCCACGTCCATCTCGACAAAACCCTCTGGGGCCTGCCCTGGCGCCCCAACAGCGGCGCCCCCACCGTGCGCGAGCGCATCGAGTTCGAGCGCACCCACCGCCGCACCCTGCCCCCTGTCAGCGAACGCGGCGCCAACCTGCTGCGCCAGATGATCGCCTGCGGCACCACCGCGCTGCGCACCCACACCGATATCGACGACGCCTACGGCCTGGCCAATTTCCACGCCACGATGGAACTCAAGCAGCGCTTCGCCGCCCAGGCCGATATCCAGGTCGTCGCCTTCCCCCAATCCGGCATCCTCACCCGCCCGGGCGTTGCCGACCTCCTCGCCGAAGCCCTCCGCCAAGGTGCGGATTTCGTCGGCGGCCTCGACCCCGCCAGCATCGACGGGGACGCGAAAGGCCACCTCGACATCGTCTTCAACCTCGCCCAACGCTTCGGCCGCGGCATCGACATCCACCTCCACGACCGTGACGCGGCCGGCAACGCCCAGCTGCGCGACATCGCCGCCCGCACCATCGCCATCGGGATGCAGCACCGCGTCACCGTCAGCCACGCCTTCAGCCTCGGCACCCCAGACGACTCCGATTTCGCCCACACCGCCGACGCGCTGGCCGCAGCCGGCGTCCACATCCTCACCTCCTCACCCTCCGCCGGCATCGTTCCGCCCGTCCATGCGCTCCGCGCCCGCGGCGTGGTGATCCACGCCGGCAGCGACAACATCCGCGACCTCTGGAACGCCCTGGGCACCGGCGACATGCTGGAACGCGCGCTGATCATCGCGCTGAAGCAAGGCTTCCGCAGCGACCCCGACATCGAAACCGCGCTCGCGCTCTGCTCCGACGCTGAAGCCCTCGGCCTGCCCGCCCACCGCCTCGTCGTCGGCGCCCCCGCCGACCTCGTCGCCCTCGATGCCGAAACGCCCGGTGAAGCGGTGGCGCTTCGCCCGGTGCGCAAGCTGGTCATGAAGGGCGGGGTTATCCTGGCGCGGGAGGGGCGCTACATCGCAAGGTAAGAAAGAATCTTCTTTTTCTGAAGAAAAAGAAGCAAAAAGACTTTTATCACCTGCGCCCGCACTAGAGCGAGCCGCAAAGTAATAAAAGTTTTTTGGTTCTTTTTTTCAAAAAAGAACAACGCTGACTTGAAGGAGGAACCAACCAATGCACGTCTCCCTTACCGGCCGCACCGCGGTCATCACCGGCGGCTCCAAGGGCCTTGGCCTTGCCATGGCCGAACGCTTCCTGAAATCCGGCGCCGCCGGCGTGGCCATCCTCGCCCGCAGCCAGGGCCCGCTGGATGAAGCCAAGGCCCAGCTCGAAGCCCTCGGCCTCGGCAAGGTTGCCGCCATCGCCTGCGACATCGCCACGATGGAGGGCGTGCAGAAGGGCTATGACGGCGCCATGGCCGCGCTGGGCCGCATCGACATCGTGGTGAACAACGCCGGCCAGTCCCGCACCGGCCCGTTCGAGAGCATCACCGACGAGATCTGGCAGGACGACCTGGACCTCAAGCTCTTCGCCGCCGTGCGCCTGGCTCGCCTCGCCTGGCCGCAGATGAAGGAACGCAAGTGGGGCCGCGTGATCAACGTGCTCAACACCGGCGCCAAGGCCCCCAAGGCCAACGGCGCCCCCACCCATGTTACCCGCGCCGCCGGCATGGCGCTGACCAAGGTGCTGGCCGGTGAAGGCGCGCCGCACGGCATCCTGGTCAACGCCCTGCTCGTCGGCCTGATCGTGACGGACCAGATCGCCCGCGGCCATGCGGCCCTGGTGGCCAAGGGCCAGAACATCACGCTGGAAGAACACATCGCCCGCACCGGCGCGCCGATCCCGATCGGCCGCATGGGCAAGGCCGAGGAATTCGCCAACATCGCCTGCTTCCTGGCCAGCGATGAAGGCGGCTACATCACCGGCACCGCCACCAACGTGGATGGCGGCGCCTCGCCAGTCGTCTGACGCAGAAGCCGGGGGCGGTGGAGGCATTCATCGCCCCCGCGATGAGCCGGATGGTGGATGCGGCCTAGGCCTGTTCCACAGCCGCGGCTGCCGTGGGCGCGGCTGCCGTGGGCGCGGCGGGGGCGGGGCGGCGGTGGGGGCGCATGAGGAGCAGGAGAAAGAGCGGCGGGATCACAACGAGGGAGAGCAGGCGGTAGTCGTTGTTGAAGGCGATGATCTGCGCCTCGCGCGTGACCAGGCGGTTCAGCAGCTCCGCGCCATGGATGGTGGCGGGATCGAGCATTGCGGGCAGCTGGGTGAAAAGGGTGATGTGGCTCGCCAGGCCCTCATGCGAGATCTGGGTGCTGCGGACGAACATGAAGGACGTGACGGAGACGCCGAGCGCCTGGCCGAGGCTGCGGCAGAGGGATTGCAGCGAGGTGGAATAGGGGCGCAGATGGGCGGGCAGCGTGGTGAAGGCCACCACTGTCATCGGGTTGAAGACGAAGCCGATGGCGGTGCCCTGGGCGAAGAGCGTTGCCATCATCTGCGGTTGCGCCACGTCTGGGGTCCAGCCGGCCATGGTGTAGAGCGAGGCGCCGAGGCTGAGCAGGCCGACGGCCATCAGCTTGCGGTGGTCGACGCGGGCGGCCAGCCGGCTGGCGAGCTGCATGCCCAGCACGGTGCCGATGCCGCGGGCGGCCAGCGTCTTGCCGGCTTCCTCCACCGGGTAGCCGGCGAGGTTCTGCAAATAGGGGGCCATCAGCGAGGATGAGGCCAACATCACCGTGGCGGTGCAGAACACCATCGTGACACCGCAGACGAAGTTGCGGTCGCGAAAGAGCCCCGGGGGCAGGAAGGGGTCTTTCGCCGTGAGCATGTGGACGACGAAGAGGTAGAGGCCGAGGACGGCGACCACGGCTTCGGCGATGATTTCGGGGGAGTTGAACCAGTCTTCCCCCTGGCCGCGATCGAGCATGAGCTGGAAGCTGCCGACGGCGATGGCGAGCACCGCGAAGCCGATCCAATCGAAGCGCAGCTCGGCGCGCGGGGGCGCCTTGGGGAGGAAGGCGAGCAGGCCGGCGATGGCGAGCAGGCCGAAGGGCAGGTTCACGTAGAACACGGCGCGCCAGGAGAACGCCTCTGTCAGGAAGCCGCCGATGGTGGGGCCGGTGATGGGGCCGACCATGACGCCCATGCCGAAGATGGCCATCACCTGGGGGCGTTTCTCGAACGGGTAGATATCCAGCATCGTGGCTTGGGAGAGCGGGATCAGGGCCGCACCGAACATGCCCTGCAGGAAGCGGAAGGCCACGATCTGCTCCAGGCTTTCGGCGGCGCCGCAGAGCATGGAGGCCAGGGTGAAGCCGGCCATGCAGATGACATGGAGGTTCCGGCGGCCGAAGCGCTGGGCCATCCAGCCGACAGGGGCTGTCATGATCGCGGCGGCGATGACGTAGCTGGTGAGGACCCAGGTGACCTCATCCGACGTGGCCGCCAGCGCGCCCTGCATATGGGGGAGGGAGACGTTGGCGATGGAGGAATCCAGCGCCTGCATCAGGTTGCCCATCATGACACTGACGGTGATGAGCGTTCGGTTGGGGACGGGCTGCGTTCCGGACATGTGGCCGGGGCCTTCGTGACGGTTCTGTGCCGAGATGGTGGGCCCTGGGCGGGGGTTGCGCCATTGCGGGGGGCGCAGGGCTGGGGTGATCGGATTTTATTTTGTTATCGGAACGTTTGAGTCGTGGGTTGGCGTGGGGGGTCAGGCGCCTTTTCCGAATCTTCGGCGGTTGTAGCGGGAGAAGGCCAGCGCGTTGCGGGGGATGGGGCGGTCGGTGGGGAGGAGGGTGACGCGGGTGCTGGGCGGCCGGGGGCGCTGCTTGCGGGGGCGGGGCGGGCGCGGGGGGCCGGGGAATTGGAGGGCGGCGGGGAGATCGAGGGCCAGAAGGCGGGCGGGGCCGCGCAGGGTGCGGATGAGGGCGGCGCGGGCGCTGGCGGGGGCCGCGACGAGGAGGGGTTGGGTGGCGGGGTGGTTGAGGGTGGCCTCGATCTGGGCGGCGTGGCCGCGGACGTGGTGATCGGTGACGTGGCAGAGCCAGCCTCGGCGGCGGGGGAGATAGGGCTTGGGCGTGGCCGGGCGCGTGCGGGGGGTGGGGGTGCGGTGGCGGGGGGCGCGCCAGGTGCCCTGGGCCAGGGCGGTGAGGATGGCGATCAGGCGGGCGCGGGCGCGCAAAAGGCGGCGGGCGGCCAAGGGGAGGTACTGGGCGAGGCGGGGTTCGTGCGGGGCGACGCGCTGGAGGAGGGCGAAGAGGGCGAGACCCAGTACGAGTGCCAGATGGGCGAGGGGGTGGGGCGGCTGATCGTACGGGGCCTGTTGGGGGGAGATGTGCATGGGATGGGGAAGTTATCCCATGGCGATGGGCGCTGCAAGGGGTAGTTAGAATTATTTTCTGTGGGGGTGATGGAGGGGGCGCAAGGAAGAAAGCGGCCACAGAGGCACAGAGACACAGAGGCGCAAGGCAAGGGAGGATTTTTGGGGGGCGGACGCGCTGCGCGCTGCCGGCCTATGGGGTGGGGGTGAGAGGGGTGCGTTGTTGGCCTTCGGGGGTGAAGTTTTCCGGGGCGAGCCAGGCTTGGAAGCGGGCGCGGAGGGGGGGCCATTCGGTGTTGGTGATGGAGAACCAGGCGGTGTCTCGGTTCTGGCCTTTCACCACCATGTGGTTGCGGAAGGTGCCTTCGTAGGTGAAGCCGAAGCGCTCGGCGGCGCGGCGGGAGGGGGCGTTGGCGGCGTTGCAGCGCCATTGACAGCGGCGGTAGCCCAGGGTGGTCATGGCGTGGTCGGCCAGGAGGAAGAAGGCCTCTGTGGTGACGCGGGTTCGGGCGATTTTGGGACCCCACAGAATATGGCCGATTTCGGCGGTGCCGTGGGCGGGGACGATGTCCATCAGGGATTGGCGGCCTTCGACGCGGTTGGTGGCGCGGTCGATGACGGCGAAGAACATCGGATCGGTGCTGGCGGCTTTGGGGATGAGCCAAGAGTCGAAATCGGCGCGGGAGGTGGGGATGGGGTCGGCGAGGTAGCGGTGGAGGCGTTCGGCCTCGGGGCCGGTGATGGCTTCGAAGAGCTGGTCGCCGTGGCGAGCGGGGTTGAGGGGTTCGAGGCGGCAATACTGGCCTTCGAAGATTTGGGGCTGGGGGGTGGGATAGGGGGTTTGGAGGGGCATGGGGACCTCGTGGGGGCGAGGCGGGATGATGGGGTGGCGGTTGAGGTTCAGGATAGGGCCGATTGGGTGGGATTGGGGTGGTCCGCAGGGGTCAGGGGTTTGGCGGGAGGAGGGGGAGGCCGAGGGTTTCGGCGGCGGTTCGCAGGGGGCGATCCAGGGTGGCCAGGGGGAGGCGGCGGCGATGGGCGAGTTTGAGATAGGTGGCGTCGTAGACGGAGAGGGCGAAGCGTTCGGCCTGGGCGGCGGTTTGTGCCCAGGCGCGAGTGGCGGTTTCGTCATCCAGGGCGATGGGGAGGTCTTGGAGAAGGGCGGCCTAAAGGGTGGCGCTGCCGCTTTCGGCAGCGGGGAGAACATACCGGTCCAACGATGGCGTTGCGCGTTCCATGCCGTACATGCATCATTCATTGATGCAGAGGCGCTGCGTGGTTGTGTTTCGAATGATACGGTTCGGACGTATCAGCGATTGGTTTTTGGGGGGGATTGACGTTTGGATAGTGAGCCAAGCAAAGTGCTAGCCGCGAATGCGGCAGAAATCGCGCTGGCGCAGGTGATTGTATCTACGCTTCAGGATCATACGTCGCTCGGAGTTCGATTACAGGAACTCCCGTTCGACTGGAAAGACGCGCCTCATCGACTGACAGGAAATTTCTACTACTTATCCTTCGCAGATGGAGTTCCGACAGTAGATCAGTTTATCGACTATCTGTACGGATGCCTTATTCCATACTGCCTCCCGAAGAAAGTCTATCATCCAGTCCTACAACACGCAGATCCAAAAAAAGATTTCGCTAGAATTGTTAGACTCGGCGATACGGCACGCCACCTATTCATAAATGCTAAAAATCAACTCGAATCTGGAGGAGAAGCTGGTGAGCTAATCTTATACGCACTGCTGGAATGGGCCCTAAAGTCTCCTAAATTTGTCGCAAAAATGTATCTCAAAACCAATAATAATATGCCTGTTCATGGGACCGATGGAATACATCTCGGATATGATCCCGACACCGACAAGATGACTGTTTATTTTGGTGAGTCAAAAATATACAATACATTCTCCGGGGCTGCTGACGCTGCCTTCAGTTCGATCAACGAGCTTATTAAAAACACAGGTCAGATTACAAGAGAAATTGATATTCTTTTGAACGATTCTGATCTCGACATGCTTCCTGATCCCGTAAAAATGAAGATCTGTGATTACATCGACCCGTATTCAAACTCTCATTTATCCTTGAATAAAAAGGTGGTTCACGCTTGTTTTTTGGGTTTTGACTACAAATCCTATAAGCGTATTTTGAAATTACCGCCCTCCAACGTCAATTCAAAATTTGAAGAAGTTTATTTAAAGCGCATATCTGCTGCATGCAGGGTAATCAATAGACATTACAGTACAAGATTGCCATTGACGACTAATCTACATATATTTCTTCTCCCATTTACCTCTATTGAAGAATTTCGAGGAAAATTTTATCATAAAATCGGAATCGCGGCATGAGCATTGTCGAAGACACTTGCGCAAAAATTGCTTCCAACCCAGCCTTTCTTGCGGACTACGCCGCGATAGTAAAACAATCAGTGCTCGGGGGTGCTGGACTTCCGCGCGAAGACACTGTGGACCAAGAGGCGTTACGACGCCTTGTCCAAAGTGCAGCATTGTTCGCACAGACCGAAAACGCTCATTGGCGTAGTCTCGCGTATCGGATATGCATAGGGGCTCTCGAATACAAGAAAGAACTCGGTGGGATCGAGGAAGCTGCACGCCTAACACTCTCCAGACTGGGCAATTTTCCTGCTATAAACTTCGCATTCCGCGGGACAGTCGAACCGAAGAGTCTTCCACTGTCTGTTTTTTTTGAAATCTCACGTAGAAAAACTCAGAACACTGTTCAGTTTGGTGATGGGCCAATGATCCTCACCGATATGCAAAAGAAGGTATGGGACACAATTATTTCTGGCTCTTCGATTGCTTTATCAGCGCCTACTTCTGCCGGAAAATCTTTTGTCTTTCAATCATACGTCGATAGCAGGAAACGTATCAATCCGCTGACCCAAATTGTATTTCTTGTCCCTACGCGCGCGCTCATTGGGCAAGTCGCCGCAGCGATAGGGGATACTCGAATTGGTTCTGAGTTGGGGGTGGTAACTGTTCCGATACAGGGATTAAAGCGAGGTGTCGGCACACCGATTTATGTCCTAACTCCGGAACGCCTGCAAACACTCCTGCTGGCAGAAAAAAGCCTCCAGTTCGATCTCGTGATAGTGGACGAGGCTCAGTTAATTGCAGACCGCTCACGCGGAGTCACGTTGTATTCTGCGTTGCAAGATTTAAAAGACAGGAACCCATCATCACAGATATTATTTTCAAGCCCCCAGGTAAGGACCCCCGATATATTCGGACAAGCAATTGGAGACAAAGAATTAAAGGTTATTAAATCCACCGAAAGCCCCGTCGCTCAGAATATTATATTATTGAATGGCGATGACCTAAATCCACTAAAAATATCCGCGCAACTTTCGAGTAATGAAAGCCGCACGATTCTTTCGGAATTCGATAGCTCAATAAATATTTACAATTCATCTGATCGTTTGATTTATGCAGCGTGGTCACTCGGGCAAAATTCTCAAAGCCTCGTTTATGGTCATGGACCAGGCACTTGCGAGGAGATATCATCTAAACTCGTTGATCTTGGCACCAGCTCTGGTGACGAAAAAGAAAAGAAAATGGTATCCGATGCAACGCGGGAAGCGCGAATTGTATTAAGCAACTTCGCAAAAGAATCGGTACACGATAGCTACCTTCTCGCCGAAACAGTAATTTCTGGCGTCGGGTTTCATTATGGAAGAATGCCAACACTACTACGAAGCGCTGTTGAGGATTTGTTTTCTGCCGGACACCTAGAATATATTGTTTGCACAAGCACCCTGTTACAAGGCGTTAACCTTCCGGCCCGCAATATATTTATGCACAATCCGGTCAAAGGAGACGACATACCCATTGACCCAGTGGAGTTCTGGAATCTTGCCGGTCGCGCCGGTCGTTTAGGCAAAGATTTCCAAGGAAATGTTTTTCTAATTGATTATGACAAATGGGATGCGAAGCCATTATCCGGTCCAAAAGATAACGAAATAAAACCTGCAATCGAAATTGCTTTAAGCGACGAGGCAGATGGCTTCCTGAATTACATAGAGCGCCGTGATGCTCCATCAGGGGAGAGCCCTCTTTTCGAATCAGTCTTTACGAAGCTTCTGCGTGATTTTCGCCGTGGAAAACTGAGCCATGCATTTGATCAAATTTCAACGGTGTCGGCCGACGTGAGGTCGGCGGTAACCGCAGCCCTCGAAAACGCAACCAAGGGGATGATGCTGAGCGACGATACTCTGGATGCAAGCCCCCTGATTTCGGCATACCGACAAGATGAACTTTATCAATATATGAAGGAGAAGATCCGCCAGAAGGGCCCAGATTATCTGATTCCTCCCCACCCGAGCTCTGAATTTAGACCGACATTGGAAAAAATGTGGCGCGTATTTGCAAGGGTCCATCGGTATATCGAAAAAAGACCTGGAAACCACCATCGTTTTTGGGCTCCATTAGCCTTGCGTTGGATGCGCGGAGATTCTTTGCCATTGATAATCGAAAATTCTATTGACTATTGGAAAAAAGAGGCGCCCCGGCGTGACCGACGGAGAGTTATTCGAGACGTACTAAAAGATATTGAGACCGGACTGCGGTTTCGATACGTCAACCTGCTTGGGTGTTATACCGCAATTCTCAAACAGGCTTTGGCGGATTTAGATTTTTCTGATTACGTAGCAAGAATTCCGGCCTTGACGTTGTACCTGGAACTCGGGGCATCTTCAGGGTCAATGGTTCAGCTTTTGGGTATGGGGCTATCGCGCCATGCGGCAGGGAAAGTCGCCAATCTAAGCGTTAACCGCGACATGGATGCTGGGACTGCCCGCTCATTCGTACAGCGACTTAGAGTCGAGTCGTCAGGCTTATCACCTTATATAGGCCGAGAGGTTGAACGGCTCCAAAGAGCGCTTAATGGAGCCACAAAAGCGTGAAGTTAGAGCTTGTCCTCCTAGAGCTTCAACATAGAGGAGACTCAGGCAGGCCACGGACATAGCGAAGGTAGCTATTTGAGTGACTTGGCTCGACTTTCTGTGACTTTAGTGACGAGGGCAAGAGCAGTGAGGGTCCAGGGGGCTCGGCGCCCCCTGGCGGGTCGAGGGCGGAGCCCTCGCCTTGCTTGCCTGGGGGCGTGGGGCTGCTGGACGGGTGGGTCCGGGCGCTGGGGGTTCTGGATCGACTGGACGCGTGGATCCCTCGCGTTGCTCGGGATGACGGGGGGGAGCGGGGGCTTCCTCCGACCAGCCGGGGCGCGGAGGGGAAGAGCCCCCCTCATTGATCCGCTTCGCGGCTCAATCCCCCTGCTTGCGCATGGGGGAGAGAAGTAAGGTTGGGTGGGTGGGTGGGTGGGTGGGCTGGTCAGTCTTCGTCGTGCGTCCGCCGGACGAGGATTTCGCGTTTGCCGGTGGGGGAGGCGGGGCCGACGATGCCTTCGGTTTCCATTTGTTCGACCAGCCTTGCCGCCTTGTTGTAGCCGATGGCCAGTTTGCGCTGGATGTAGCTGGTGCTGACCTTGCCATCGCGGGCCACGACGGCGACGGCCTGGTCGAAGAGGGATTTGTCGTCGTCTGATCCGCCGCCGGCGCCGCCGAGGGCCAGGGGGCCGTCTTCGTTGTCGGGGGCTTCGGTGACTTCGTCGAGGTAGTTGGGTTCGCCCTGTTCGCGGAGGTAGGCCACGATTTCCTCCACTTCGCGGTCGGTCACGAAGGGGCCGTGGACGCGGGTGATGCGGCCGCCGCCGGCCATGTAGAGCATGTCGCCCATGCCGAGGAGCTGTTCGGAGCCTTGCTCGCCGAGGATGGTTCGGCTGTCGAACTTGGAGATGACCTGGAAGCTGATGCGGGTGGGGAAGTTGGCCTTGATGGTGCCGGTGATGACGTCCACCGAGGGGCGTTGGGTGGCCATGACGACGTGGATGCCGGCGGCGCGGGCCATCTGGGCGAGGCGTTGGACGGCGGCTTCGATTTCCTTGCCGGCGACCATCATGAGATCCGCCATCTCGTCGATGACGACGACGATGAAGGGGAGGGTTTCCAGCGCCAAAGGCTGGTCTTCGAAGATGGGCTTGCCGGTTTCGCTGTCGAAGCCGGTTTGCACGCGGCGGGTGACGACTTCGCCTTTGGAACGCGCGTCGATCACGCGGTCGTTGTAGCCGCCGATGTTGCGGACGGAGAGGCCGGACATGGCGCGGTAGCGGCGTTCCATCTCCCGCACGGTCCATTTCAGGGCGACGACGGCCTTGGCGGGTTCGGTGACGACGGGGGAGAGGAGGTGGGGGATGCCTTCGTAGACCGAGAGCTCCAGCATCTTGGGGTCGATCATGATGAGGCGGCACTGGTCAGGCGACATGCGGTAGAGCAGCGACAGGATCATGGCGTTGATGCCGACCGACTTGCCGGAGCCGGTGGTGCCGGCGACGAGCAGATGGGGCATGCGGGCGAGGTCGGCGATGACGGGGGCGCCGCCGATATCCTTGCCCAGCGCGATGGCGAGCTTGGACTGTTGTTCGTCCCACTCTGGGGTGTTGAGGAGCTCGGACAGGTAGACGGTTTCGCGCTTGGAGTTGGGGACCTCGATGCCGATGACGTTGCGGCCGGGGACGGTGGCGATGCGCACGGCGGTGACGGAGAGGGAGCGGGCGACGTCGTCGGCCAGGCCGATGACGCGGGCGGAGCGGATTCCGGGGGCGGGTTCGAGTTCGTAGAGGGTGACGACGGGGCCGGGGCGGATGGCGACGATCTTGCCCTGGACGCCGTAGTCGTTGAGGACGGATTCGAGCTGGCGGGCGGTGCCCTGGAGGGATTCCGGGGTGGGCAGGCCGGCGTTGCTGCGGTTGGGGGCCTGGGTGAGGAGATCCAGGCTCGGGAGTTTCCAGGTGGAGGCGGGGTCGAGCGGGAGTTCCACCTGCTTCGGCGCGGCGGGCTTGCGCAGCGGGGCCGGGCGGACCGGGGGGCCCTTGGCCAGGATGGGGGCGGGCTCGGGTTCCGGCGGTTCCGGTTCCTGCGCGGTGGGGGGCGCGGGCTGGATGGCGGGGGGGCGCGGGGGTGGCGGGGCGAAGGGTTCCGGCGCGCGGGGGATGACGAGGGCGGGTTCGGCGCGATGGCCTCCCTGGGGGCGGCCGGCTTCGGGGGCGATGGGCACGGGGGTTGCGGTGGCGGCGGCGCTGCCGTTGACGCGGGTGATGACCCAGGCGCCGGCCCAGGCGATGCGGCGGGCGATATAGGCGATCCAGGCGGCGATGTAGCGGATGCGGCGGGCGGCGCGGGCGAGCAGGCGCATGGCGGCGCGCCATTCCGCAAGCGAGAGGCCGAGGGCGAGCAGGGTGAGGACGAGGGCCAGCACGGTGAGCAGGCCCCAGACCACGAAGCCTCCGGCCTGGCCCATGAGGCCGCGGCCGGCGGCCAGTGCGTCGGTGGAGGCGAGGAGGCCGGCGGCGCCGCCCGGGCCGGCGACGGTGGGCCAGATGGGCCTGAAGCCGAGCAAGGTGGGCAGGACAGCGAGCGAGGCGGCGGCCACCGGCAGGGCGGCGAGCAGGGCGATGATGCGCCAGAGCGCCGAGCCGCGCGCGCCGCCCGCGCCGAGGCGCCAGGCCCAGGCGAGCAGGGCCAGCACCGGCAGGGCCGCGGCGGCGCCGAAGCCTTGCAGCAGCAGGTCTGCCACGGTGGCGCCGGTGGGGCCGAGCAGGTTGCGGGCGGGGCTGGCGGTGGCGGTGTTCAGCGAGGGGTCGTGCGGGTCGTAGGTGAGCAGGACGGCGCCGAGGACGATGGCGGCGGCGGCGACGAGCATGGCGGCAAAGCCCGCGAGGCGGCGGCGCATGAGGGTGCGCAGCTCCGTGGAGGCGAGGCGGCTCAATGAGAGGGCGAGGGCCATTGGCCGCGCTCCAGTGCGGTGCAGTTACGAGATCGGGCTAAATCTAGGCGCAAGGACGTTGGGAAACCAGCGCTTTATCGGCCGGGGGGTACCCAGCCCGGTGCGGCGAGCTCGAAGCCTTCGAAGCGGAAGGCCGGGGAGACGGTGCAGGAGACCAGGGCCCAGGCGCCGAGGGGTTCGGCGGCCTGCCAGGCGTGGGGCGGGACGAGGCCCTGGAGGGTTTCGCCGGCGGCGAGGTTGGGGCCGAGGGTGAGGTCGGGGCCGGGCTCGCGCAGGAGGCGGAGGGGGGCGCCGGCGTGCCAGAGCCAGAGTTCGGCGGCGTCCACACGGTGCCAGTGGCTGCGTTCGCCGGCGCGGAGCAGGAAGAGGATGGCGGTGCCGGCGCCGCGGGTGCCGTTTTCCGGGCTGTCGCGCCAGGTTTCGCGGTAGTGGCCGCCTTCGGGGTGAGGCAGCAGGCCGAGGGCGGCGATGATGGCTTCGGCGGGGGTGGCGGGGTCGCGCAGGTTGGGCATGGGGGCTCCGCGGGGTGGGGCTGGGTGTGCCCCTTTACCCCGCGGGGCCGTGGCGGGTTAGGCGGTGCGGAGGACCTGGGCGACGTAGGGCATGAAATGGGCGAGCGGGGGGGTTTGCAGGCCCTTCACCTTCGCACCTTCGTCGTAGCGGCGGAGGCGGACGGCTTCCTGCCAGTGGGGGAGGCGTTCGAATGCGGCGATTTCCTCGGCGGACATGGGGCCGCCCTGGAGGGAGAGGCTGAGGACGGAATCGCGGGAGAGCTTGGCGAAGTAGTCGGCTTCCTTGCCGCAGAGGTAGCGCTTGGCGGCGACGTGGAGGCGGACGGGTTCCGTGACCTCCGGGCCGAAATGGGCGACGAGGAAGGCGTGGCCGACATCCTCGTGCTGGTCGTCGACGCCATCGGCGGCGGGGTTCTCGCCGAGGGTGTGCAGCATGTGGCCGATGTCGTGCATCAGGGCGGCGGCGATGAGGCTCGGGGGGTCGCCGGCCTTTTCGGCCAGGGCGGCGGCCTGGAGGCCGTGCTGGATCTGGTTGATGTCGGACAGGCCGTATTGGTGGCGGCCGTTGATGTCGAGGCGCTGGGCGATCTCGCCCAGGATGTCGGTGGTCATGGTGGGGCCCTCTGCGATGTGGGGTCATTATAGGGTTATTGATATGTGCTTTCCATTGTCATAATTCTCTCATAATGTTGGGCAGCGTGGATGGGGGAGGGTGCGATGGCGGAGGCGCTGCCCGAGGAAGCCCGGCGCGATCCCGGCATCACGCTCGCCGCGCTGCGCACCTTCGTGGCGGTGGTGGAGGCGGGCAGCCTTTCGCGCGCGGCGGAGGCGCTGGGGGTGAGCCAGCCCAGCGTTTCCATCCAGATCGCCGGGCTGGAGCGGGCCTGCCGGGTGCCGTTGTTGCGCCGCCGGCCGCGGCTGGATTTGACGGAGGCGGGGCGGGACCTGCTGGTGCGGGCGCGGCTGATCCTGGCGCGGCTGGAACAGTTCGAGGTTTCCGTGGATGCGTTACGCACGTTGCGGCGCGGGCGGCTTTCGGTGGGGCTTTCCGGGCCGCATCTGGCCATGCGCTGGATTGCCGGCTTCCTGGCGGCGCATCCCGGCATCGCGCTGAGCACGCGCATCGGCAATACCTCGGCCCTGCTGGGCGAGGTGGGCCAGTGCCGGGTGGATGTGGCGCTGGTGGCGATGGCCGCACCGGTGACCGGCTTTTCCTGCACCCGCATTCATGAAGTGCGCCTGGCGCTGTGCGTGCCGCGCGGCCATGCGCTGGCGGGGCGCAAGCGGGTGGCGCCGGCGGCGTTGGCCGGGCTGCCGTTCATCGGGCGCGAGGAAGGTTCCGTCACGCGCCAGGTGGCGGAGCGGGTGTTCGCGGCGGCCGGGGTGCAGCCGGAGCCGCGCTTCGAGGTCACGGGCCGCGAGGCGATGAAGGAGGCCATCGTGGCCGGGCTGGGCGTGGGCGTGCTGTTCGACCACGAGGCGGAAGGCGATAGCCGGCTGGCGGCGGTGGAGATCACGGGGCCGGAGGGGCGGGCCGGCATCTATGCCGTGGCGCTGGAGGAATCGCTGGATATCCCGGCGGTGCGCGCCTTCCTGGACCATCTGCTGGCCGAGTATCGCGGCCCCTGACCGGCGGCGGAGATCGCGGGTGAAGCGGCGATGCCTGAGGATGCGGTGTTCCGCAACGAGCTACTGCAGGCCGCGCAGCCGGTAGAGCGCCTCCAGCGCCTCGCGCGGGGTGAGCGTATCGGGGTCGATTTCGGCCAGGGCCTCGCGCAGCGGGTCGGTCTGCGGTTCCGACGGCGCAGGTGCTGGCGCGGCGGCGGCGAACAGCGGCAGGGCGGCGGCTTCGGTCAGGCGGCCGGCGCGGGTTTCCAGGGCCGACAGGATCGAGCCGGCGCGCTTCACCACGGGCAGAGGCACGCCGGCAAGGCGGGCGACGTGCACGCCCCAGGAACGGCCGCCGGCGCCCTCGGCCACCTCGTGCAGGAACACCACGTCCTGCTTCCATTCCTTCACCCGCATCGTGTGCGGGGCGAGGCGCGGCAGTTCGGCGGTGAGCTGGGCGAGTTCGTGGAAATGGGTGGCGAAGATGGTGCGGCAGCGCACCGTGTTGTGCAGCGCTTCCAGCACCGCCCAGGCGATCGCCAGCCCATCCAGCGTGGCGGTGCCGCGCCCGATCTCGTCCACCACCACCAGCGAGCGTGGGCCGGCCTGGTGCAGGATGGCGGCCGTCTCCGTCATTTCCACCATGAAGGTGGAACGGCCGCGCGCGAGGTCGTCGGACGCCCCGACGCGGCTGAACAGGCGGTCCACGATGCCGATGCGCGCGGAGGAAGCCGGCACCGGCAGCCCGGCCTGGGCCAGGATCACGATCAGCGCGTTCTGGCGCAGGAAGGTGGATTTGCCGGCCATGTTCGGCCCGGTGAGCAGCAGCACCCGCCGCTCCGCCGAGAGGTTGCAGTCA
>CANHKG010000129.1 GCA_947460455.1 Rhodospirillales bacterium
CGGGTACGGCTCAAAGGGGTGACGCCCTTGGAGTGCTTCACGCAGATGATCGAATTCGACCGTTTGAACCAACCAAAGCCACAGTAATAGACAGTTGTTGCACCCGGACCTTGAAACCGCCGACTTTCCCGACACGCACGTCATCACCCCGCGTAGGGCGGAACGCGAAGCGGTTCCGCCATCCTCCTCCCTTGCCTTTTTTCTCTGTGCCTCTGTGCCTCTGTGGCCACTTTCTTTCTTACTGCCATTCTTCGCCCCGAAGAGACCAGGGCGCGAACCCGCCACGCCGCCCAGTACGTACGTAAATTATTCCTATTCCCTCCCATCATGTTGTTAGTTATAAAATTTCCCATGACCCAGCACGCGCAACCCCAGGAGGCCCCGCCCTCCCCCACCCAGGCCTTCGCTGCCCTGGCGGGAGAACTGCGCGCGCTCGCCAGCGCCATCACCGCCACGCGCGACCCCGTCGCCATCGCGAAGGCCCTCATCCTCCTCGCCCTCGCCCGCATCATCCTCACGCTGGAAAGCATGGCCCTCGCCTGGCAGGAAGGCCGCCTCACCCTCCCGCCCGTCCCGCGCCCGCTGTCCACCCGCCTCGCGTGCGGCGAACGCCTGACCTACCCCCGCACCGCCCCCCGCCGCCCCCGCGCCCGATCCCCCATCCAACGGGCGCCCGCCCGAACCGCGCGCACCACCCTCCCGCACCCCATCCAAAGCCCGCGCGCCGTACCCAGGCACCCCCACCCCATCCCCGTCGCGGCCCCGCCGCACCCCCATCCACCCCAGTTCCCAAAAATCGCCTTCCACCTCTCCAAGCCAACCCATGCCTATTTCATTCCGCTGTCGCAATAAAATAGATAAACCCCTGCCCGGCCTACCCCACCCCCAACTCCCGCGCGAAATTCCCCCGCGCCGCCCCCTCGAACGCCGCATGCAGCACCGGCGTCCGGAACAGCCGCTCCGTCTTCGAAATCCCCCGCAGGAACGCCCCCCGCCCCGCCACCCACTGCTCATCCGAAAGATGCCCGAACTCCAGCCGCAACGCCGCCGTATTGGCATCGAACACCGCCGGCCCCTCCCCCAGCGGCGTCAAGTCGAGATCCAGCATCCACGCCCGCGCCGCCCAGGCCTCATCCCCCATCCCCGCCTCCGGCACCGCCGCCAAATGGTTCGCCGTGGCCAGGATCGTCCCCGTCACCCAGGCAATCCCCTCCCACGGCAACGCCGGCCTCGCGTCCTGCCACATCACCGCAGACCGCGCCTCATTGTCCTTCCGCGCAGCGTCATAGATCGCATCATGATACGCGATCGCGCAGGCCAGCCACTGGTGCCAGGGCGCCGCCTGCACCGAAAGCCCGCCCCCGAACCGCAGGTGCCGCTCCCACAGCAACGCCACATGCGCCGTGCCGTGATAGTGCCGGTCCGCTCCCGCCAGCTTCGCCCGCAACTCCGCCTTGGCGCCGTCCGAAACCGGCACCAGGGCCAGAACCGCCTCCAGCCCCTCGCTCAAGCCTGCCCCTGCAGGCAGAACTCCAGCGCCGCCTCCACCGCCGGCAGATCGTCCAGCGAAAGGCACATCGGCGGCACGAAGCGCAGGATATTCCGGTTCGCGCCCGATTTGCTCACCACGATCCCCGCCTCCCGCGTCCGCTCGAACACCGCCGCCGTCGCCTCCGTCGCCGGCGTCCGGCTCTTGCGATCCGTCACCAGCTCGATCGCCTGCATCAGCCCACGCCCACGCACCGCGCCCACGATCTCGTATTTCTGGTGCATCCGCTCCAGCACCTGCCGCAACGCCGCCCCCACCACCTTCGCGTTCGCCTGCAACCCCTCCTCGTCAATCGCCTGCAGCACCGCCCGCCCGGCGGCGCAGGAAACCGGATTCGCCCCATAGGTATTGAAGAAGAACTTCTCCTTCAGCACCTCCGTCACATGCCGCTGCGCCACCACCGCGCCCAGCGGGAACCCGTTGCCGATCCCCTTGGCCATCACCACGATCTCCGGCACCACCCCGTGCGCCTCGAACCCCCAGAAATGGTCCCCGGTGCGCCCGAAGCCAGACTGCACCTCGTCCACGATCAACACCCCACCCCGCGCCCGCACCTTCTCCGTCGCCGACTTCAGATACCCCTCCGGCAACTCCACGATCCCGCCATAGCCCTGGATCGGCTCCACAATGAACCCGGCCAGCTTGCCCGAGGTTGAGAACTGGATCGTCCGGTCGATCTCATCCAGATACGCCTGCGTATCGTCCCCGAACACGCCGCGGAACGGGTCCGGATTCGGCATGTGATGAATGCCACCCAACAACGGGATCGGATGCCGAAACCCGGAAATGCCGGTCAGCGATTGCGCCCCGATCGTCGCCCCATGATAGGCATTGCGCAGCGCCAGCATGTCGATGTTGCCGGTGAACGATTGCGCCATCACCAGCGCCAGGTCGATCGCCTCGGTGCCGCTATTGGTGAAGTGCACCACCCAGTCATGCCCCGCCGGCATCCGTGCGGCCAGCTCCTCGGCGAAATGCGCAGGGACCGGATGGTAGAACATCGTCGTGCAATGCTGCAGCTCCGCCACCTGCGCCTGCACCGCCGCCGTCACCTTCGGATGCGCGTGCCCCACGGAGACACAAACATTCATCCCCAGCAGGTCGGTGTATTTCTTGCCGGCCTCGTCCCACAGATACTGCCCCTGCCCGCGGCGGAAGATCATCGGCGTCTTGTACGGCACGAACGCCCGTTGGGAGGCCGCATAGTACTGGTCCCGCCGCGCCACGATCGCATCGGTCGACCAGTCCGTCTCAAGCTCGCCCATCACCGCCTCCGTCACATAACCAGACTTTCCGCCCCCTGGCCCGCACCGGCAAGCCCCGCCATCCTGCACCTGTCACGCAGGAGAACCGCCATGCCCCGCAAGCTTGCCCCCCGGAAACTCGCGATCATCACCGGAGGTGCCCGCGGCATCGGCCGCGGCTGTGCCCACGCCCTCGCCGAAAAGGGCCTGAACATCGCCCTCGTCGACCTCCTGCCCGCCGAGATGGACCGCACCAAGGCCGAGCTGCAAGCCATGGGCGCCACCGTCACCTGCCACGAGGCCGACGTGTCCGATTTCGCCCGCGCCGCCGCCGTGATCGCCGAGATCATGGCCGCCCATGGCCGCATCGACGTGCTGGTGAATAACGCCGGCCGCGGCAACCCCAAGGGGATCACCGAGATCACGGAAGATGAGTTCGACCGCACCATCGCGGTGAACCTCAAAAGCTGCTTCAACTACATCCACGCCGCCGTGCCCCACATCCAGGCCGGCGGCGGCGGGCGCATCGTCTCGATGTCCTCGCTCAACGCCTTCTCCGGCGGCGTCACCAGCGCGGTGTCGAAATTCAGCTACGCCACCGCCAAGGCCGGCATCCTGGGCATGACCCGGGCGCTCGCCAAGGAACTCGGCCCCAGCATCGCCATCAACGCCATCTGCCCCGGCGTGATCGAAACCGAACTCGGCAACAGCCTCACCAAGGCCCGCGGCCCCGAGCTCATGAAAGGCATCGCCCTCGGCCGCCTCGGCACCCCGCAAGACGTCGCCCAGCTGGTCGCCTTCCTCGCCACCGTCGAACCCAACTTCATCACCGGCCAAAGCTTCGTGATCGATGGGTTCCAATGGGTGTGCTGAACGGGAGAGGAAGTACGGCCGTAAGCCAGCCGATTGTCGACACCGGGGTTGCCATCGCGGCGGCACGGTCGGTAACGTCCGCGCAGGGGGGAGGCGCCGCTTCGGCAGCTTCCTTGAATGTCCGAGAAGACAGCAGAATGCGTCGGCAAGGGAATGACCGCCCACAGGGCGGCGCGGCGGACCGGAACGGGAGGCGCGGATGAGCGATGCGCCGCTGCTGGATGTTCGTGGGCTCGGCATCTCTTTCCTGATTGGCGGTGGCAGCGTGCAGGCCACGCAGGATGTCAGCTTCTCCGTGCAGCCCGGCGAGCGCGTGGGCATCGTGGGCGAAAGCGGCTGCGGCAAGACCATCACCGGCCTCTCGCTACTCGGCCTGCTGCCGCGGGCGACCACGCGCGTGGCCGGGCAGGCGATGTTCGAGGGCGAGAATCTGGTGGGCCTGCCGCTGTCGCGCATGCGGCATGTGCGCGGGCGCAAGATCAGCATGATCTTCCAGGAGCCGATGAGCGCGCTGGACCCGGTGTTCACCATCGGCCAGCAGATTGGCGAGACGATCCTAACCCACTTCAAGGTGGACAAGAAACAGGCGCGCGAACGTGCGATCGAGGCGCTGGCCAGCGTGGGCATCCCCAGCCCCGCCCGGGTGCACGACAGCTATCCGCACCAGCTTTCCGGCGGCATGCGCCAGCGCGCCATGATCGCCATCGCCCTGGTGTGCGAGCCGAAGCTGCTGATCGCCGACGAACCGACCACGGCGCTGGACGTGACCATCCAGGCCCAGATCATCGACCTGCTGATGGAGCTTTCGGCCAAGCAGGGCACGGCGCTGCTGTTCATCACCCACGACCTCGGCGTGATCGCCGAAACCTGCACGCGCATGATCACGATGTATGCCGGCCAGGTGGTGGAGGATGCGCCGGTGGACAGCGCACTGGTGCGCCCGCGCCACCCCTATACCTCCGGCCTGCTGCGCTCCCTGCCGCGGCTTTCGGCGCGCGGCGCGGTGCTGCCCTCCATCGCTGGGCGGGTGCCAACGCTGCGCGACATGCCCACGGGTTGCCGCTTCGCCGAACGCTGCGCGCACCGGCAGAAGGCATGCGCGGCGCCGCAGGTGATCGAACAGGCCGGCGCGCATAGCGTGCGCTGCTGGCGGCAAACCGATCTGGTGCTGCCCGGCGCGCTGACCGACCGGGAGGCCGCGGCATGAGCGCCCCCATCGTGAGCGTGCAGGACCTGCGCATCCACTTCCCCACCCAGGACCGGCGCGAGACGGTGAAGGCGGTGGACGGGGTGAGCTTCGACGTGCTGCCCGGCGAGACCTTCGGCATCATCGGCGAGAGCGGCTCGGGCAAATCCACGCTGGGCCGCGCCGTGGTGTGCCTGCTGAAGCCGACCGCGGGCCAGGTGAAGCTCGGCGGCATCGACCCGTATTCGCTGCCCTCGGCCGAACTGCGCCGGCGCCGGCGGGCGTTCCAGATCATCTTCCAGGACCCGAACGCGGCCCTCAATCCGCGCATGAGCGTGCTGGATTCGATCCGCGAGCCGCTGGATATCATCGGCGAGGGCAGCCGGGCGGACCGCAGCCGCATCGCGCAGGAGATGCTGGAACGCGTGGGGCTGCGGCCGGAATTCGGGCTGCGCTATCCGCATGAGCTCTCCGGCGGCCAGAAGCAGCGCATCAACATCGCCCGCGTGCTGACGGTGCGCCCCAGCGTGATCGTGTGCGACGAGGTGGTGGCGGCACTCGATGTCTCGATCCGCGCCGACATCCTGAACCTGTTCGCCGAATTGCAGCGCGAGTTCGGGCTGACCTACCTGTTCATCACCCACGACCTCGGCGTGGTGAGCCATGTGAGCTCGCGAATCGCCGTGATGTACCTGGGCAAGTTCATGGAGCTGGGCCCGGCCGAGGAGATCGCCGAGCGGCCGCTGCATCCCTACACCCAGGCGCTGCTCTCGGCCGAGCCGATCCCGCTGCCTTCCAGCATGCGGGCGACGCGCCGGATCATCCTGCAGGGCGAGATCCCGAGCCCGACCAACCCGCCCAGCGGCTGCCGCTTCCGCACGCGCTGCCCGTTCGCGCAGGCGGTCTGCGCCAGCGAAATGCCGGCGTGGCGCGAGGCCGCCCCCGGGCGATTCGTGGCCTGCCACTTCGCCGGCGAGGTGACCGGCCATCCCATCGACGCACACAAGACCAAGGAGGCGATCGCATGAACGCGCCCATCAAGCTGCCCAGCGGCCGGATCGACCGGCGGACCTTCCTGGCCCTGACCGGCGCTGCCGCGATGGCCGGTGGCGAGGCGAAAGCCCAGAAGCGTGGCGGCACGCTGCGGCTTTCGGCGCAGAGCAATCCCTCCAGCCTCGATCCGCAGACCGGCAATTCCGGCTCCGACCACGTGATCCTGTATCCGCTGTACGATTCGCTGGTGGAATGGGACTACACCACGCTGCAGGCCAAGCCCGGCCTGGCGGAGAAGTGGGCCTACCCGGACCCGAGCACGCTGGTGCTGACGATCCGCGACGGCATCACCTTCCACGACGGCACCAAGCTGGATGGCGCCGCGGTGCGCTACAACCTGATGCGCGCGATGAGCCACGAGCGCTCCAACATCAAGTCCGACCTCGGCACCGTCGCGGAGATCACCGCATCCGGCCAGACCGTCACACTGAAGCTGAAGCAGCCGGATTCCGCGCTGCCGCTGATCCTGTCCGACCGCGCCGGCATGATGTCTTCGCCCAAGGCGATGGAGGAACATGGCCGCGACTACGACCGGCGCGCGGTGGGCACCGGGGCGATGAAGCTGGTGTCCTGGGCGGACAATGAGCGCGTGGTGATGGTGAAGAACGATTCCTACTGGAAGAAGGACCGGCCGCTGCAGGACGGCATGGTGTTCCAGATCATCCCCGAACTGCCCACCGGTCTGCGCAGCGTCACGGCCGGGCAGAACGACCTCGTGTACTACCTGGTGCCGCAGCAGAAGCAGCTGATCGACCGGGCGCGCACCCTGGGCTCCGCCGTCGGCCCCTCGCTGCTGTGCGTGCACGCCTACATCAACTACGGCCGCGCGCCGCTGGACAACGTGAAGGTGCGCCAGGCGCTGAACTGGGCGGTGGACCGCGAAGAGTTCAACAAGGCGACCCATGGCGGGATCGCCGAGACAACCTCCACCATCCTGCCGAAGGCGCACTGGGCCTGCGCCACCGAGTTCTCCAGCCATTTCAGCTACGACCCCGACCGCGCGCGCAAGCTGCTGGCGGAGGCCGGCCACCCGAACGGGCTGGACATCCTGGGCGTCGGCTATGCCGAACAGTTGCAGGTGCAGCAGCAGGAAGTGCTGATGGAGCAGATGAAGCGGGCCGGCTTCCGGCTGCGCTGGGAGCGTTATACCGGCCCGCCGACCCCTGCCGCGTTCTTCGCGGAGAAGAAGGGCGACATCCTGCTGGCCCCCTGGACCGGGCGGCCGGACCCCAGCCTGACCTACCAGCTGGTATTCGGCGTGGGCAGCTACTTCAACGCCGGCCGCGGCGAGGGGGCGCCTGGGCTGACCGAGGCATTGCTGGCCACGCGGGCATCCGATGACCTCGCGGTGCGCAAGGAGGCGTTCCGAAAGCTGCAGAAGATCGTGACGGACAACGCGCTGCACCTGCCGCTGCTGTTCCGGCCGGAGCTGACCGCCTACAGCGCCAAGGTGAAGGGCTACAAGCCGAACCTGCTGGGCAAGCCCAAGTTCGAGGATGTGTGGCTGGAGGGCTAGGAGCCATGTTGGCGAATGCCCCCCGGCTGATGCTGGTGGGGCGCCGGCTGGTGCAGTTCGTGCCGGTGATCGTGCTGGCCACCTTCGTGGTGTTCGGGCTGCTGAAGCTGGTGCCCGGCGACCTCGCCGCCACGCTGGCCGGGGAATACGCCACGGAGGAGCGGATCGCGCAGATCCGTGAATCCTATGGGCTGAACGACCCGTTCCTGGTGCAGTACGGGCGCTGGCTGTGGAACGCGATGCAGTTGGATTTGTCGCGCTCCTTCCAATCGAACGAGCCGGTGCTGGAGCAGATCATGCACCGCTTCCCCACCACCATGCTGCTGGTGGTGGGCGCGCTGCTGGTCTCGCTGGTGGTGGGCGTGCCGCTGGGGATCCTGGCGGCGACCAATGCGGGCTCACGGCTGGATGTGGCGGTGACGTCGCTTTCTTCGTTCGGCGTGGCGCTGCCGAATTTCTGGCTGGCGATGATCCTGGTGGCGACCTTCTCGCTCTCCTGGGGGTGGTTTCCCGCCACCGGGGCGGTGCGCTTCGGCACCGATCCCGCCGGGGCGATCTGGCATGCCGTGCTGCCTTCGATCGCGCTGGCGGCGGGCGGGATCGCGGAGGTGGTGCGGCAGTTGCGCTCGGCGCTGATCGAGATCCTGTCTTCTCAGTATGTCCGCACGCTCTACGCCAAGGGGCTGTCGCCTTCCGCGATCCTGTGGAAGCACGGGCTGAAGAACGTGGCCGTGACGCTGCTGACGGTGATCGGCCTGCTGGCGAGCCGGCTGCTGGGCGGGGCGGTGGTGATCGAGGCGGTGTTCGCCATCCCCGGCATGGGCAGCATGGTGGTGCGGGCGGCGATCGTGAAGGATTTCCCGGTGGTGCAGGGGGTGGTGTTCACGATGGTGATCCTGGTGATCGCCATCAACCTGGTGATCGACCTGCTCTACACCATCGTTGATCCGCGGGTGGCGCTGAAATGAAGAGCCTTCGCGATTGGCTGGGGGGGAACAGTGCGGCGGTGCTGGCGCTGTTCTTCCTGGTGGCCCTGTTCACCCTGGCGCTGATGGCACCGCTGATCGCGCCCTTTGCGCCCACGGCGCAGAACCTGGGCAACACCCTAGCCGAGCCGAGCTGGCAGCACTGGATGGGCACGGACGATCTGGGGCGGGACGTACTGAGCCGGCTGATCCACGGCGCGCCGGCCTCCCTGTTCGCCAGCCTGCTCGCGGTGGGGGTGGCCACCGCGATCGGGGTGCCGGTGGGGCTGCTGGCCGGGTTCCTGGGCGGCTGGGTGGATGATGCGATCAGCCGGGTGATCGACACGTTGCTGTCGTTTCCCGGCATCGTACTGGCGATCGGGGTGACCGGAGCGCTGGGCATTGGCCTCACCAACGCCATGCTGGCGGTGGGCATCGTGTTCGCGCCCGGCCTCGCGCGGCTGATGCGGGCGCAGACGCTGGTGGTGAAGCAAGAGCTGTATGTGGATGCCTCGCGCTGCTTCGGGGCGAGCCTGTCGCGCATCCTGCTGAAGCATGTGATGCCGAATGCGGTGCAGCCGGTGATCGTGCAGGTCACGCTGCTGCTGGCGGTGGCGCTGCTGGCGGAGGCGAGCCTTTCGTTCCTCGGCCTGGGCGTGCAGCCGCCGCAGCCGAGCTGGGGCGGGATGCTGGCGCGGGCCTACAACTACATGGAGCTGGCGCCGGAGCAGATGTATGCGCCGGGCATCGCCATCCTGCTGACCGCCCTGGCCTTCAACACGCTGGGCGAGGCACTGCGCCAGGCGCTGGACCCGACGCGCCGGCGGCGCTGAGGCCCCTGGCACGGATGTTGCCTTGGGTGGCACCATGCTGCCCTTCCTTTCCGACGATCCACCCGTTTTCCCCTCGCCCTGCGAGGTGCCGGCATGAGCGAGACACCTCTCTCGCGCGCGCGCCGGGCGCTGGCGCGCGATGCCGCCGTGGCGGACCCGGCGCTTTGGATCACCCGCCTGCCGGATGAGGCGGTGCTGGCGCGGGCGGCGGCGCTGGAGGCCGGGGAGGCGCTGCCGCTGCACGGGCTGACCGTGGCGGTGAAGGACAATATCGACGTGGCCGGGCTGCCCACCACGGCGGCCTGCCCGGGCTATGCCTATGCGCCGGAGGTCTCCGCCGTGGCGGTGGCGCGGCTGCTGGCCGCCGGGGCCAACGTGATCGGCAAGACCAATCTGGACCAGTTCGCCACCGGGCTGGTGGGCGTGCGCAGCCCGCATGGCGTGCCGCGCAACGTGTTCAGCGCGGCGCATGTGCCGGGCGGCTCCTCCTCCGGCTCCGCGGTGGCGGTGGCAGCGGGGATCGTGGACGTGGCGCTGGGGACGGATACCGCGGGCTCCGGCCGGGTGCCGGCGGCGTTCGGCAATATCGTCGGGCTGAAGCCGACCATCGGCAGCGTGCCGGCCAGCGGGATGGTGCCGGCGTGCCGGTCGGTGGACACGATCTCGGTGTTCGCGCGCACGGTGGATGCCGCACTTGCGGTGCAGCGTGTGATCGCCGGGTATCATGCGCCCGATCCGTATTCGCGCGCGGCACCGGCCGGGTATCTGCGGCGCGCGGCGCTGGCGCCCGGGGTGCGGGTGGCGGTAGCGGATGTCGGGCATCTGTGCGCGCCGGATTGGGCGGCGGGGTATGAAGCGGCGGGGGCGCTGTTCGGGGCTGAAACGGTGGAAATCGGGCCCTTCCTGGACATCGCACGGCTGCTCTACGACGGGCCGTGGGTCGCGGAACGTACCTCCGCGCTGCGCGAGGTGGTGGAGGGGCGGCCGGAGATCATGCATACCGTCACCCGGGCCATCGTGGCCGGCGGGTTGTCCCGCCGCACGGTGGATGCCTTCGATGCCTTCCACGCCCTGGCGCAGGTGCGGCGGCAGGCGGAAGCGCTGTTCGGGCAATACGATGCGCTGCTGGTGCCAACGGCGCCGTTCTGCCCCACGCTGGCGGAGCTGGAGGCAGACCCGATCGGGCCGAATTCCCGGCTCGGCACCTTCACCAATTTCGTCAACCTGTGCGACCTCGCGGCCATCGCGGTCCCGGCCGGGTTCGGCGCGGACGGGATGCCGGTGGGGGTGACGGTACTGGGGCCGGCTTGGTCCGAGGGGCGGCTGGCGGCGATCGCGGACCATATCCATCGCAGCCTGGTGGCCGACGTGGCGCCCGCGGCAGCGCCCGATCCGTTGGCGGCGGATGAGACGGCGCTGTTCTGCATCGGGGCGCATATGTCGGGCCTGCCGCTGAACGGGCAGGTGATGGGGTTGGGCGGGCGGTTCCTTCGCGAGGCGAAGACGCTGCCGGAGTATCGGCTGCACGCGCTGGGCAACCGGCCCGGCATGGCGCGCGCGGCGGCGGGCGCTGCGATCGCCGGCGAGGTCTGGGCGCTGCCAACAGCGGCGATCGGGGCGTTGCTGGCGCAGGTGCCGCCGCCACTGGGGTTCGGAACGGTGGCGCTGGAAGACGGGCCGTGCCTCGGCTTCCTGGCGGAGGCGCATGCGCTGGGCGGCGCGCCCGATATCACCGCGCATGGCGGATGGCGCGCATGGCTTGCGGCAGGGAGGCCGGTATGACCGAGGCGGAGCTGGAAGCCTACATGGACGCCTCGGCGGCCGTGCTGGGGATCGCGATTGCGCCGGAGTGGCGCGACGCGGTGCGAGCCAACCTGGCCCTGAGCCTGCGCATGGCGGCGACGGTGGCGGCCTTCCCGCTGGAGGACGAGGCGGAGCCGGCCCCGGTGTTCACGCCATGAGCGATACCGCATGGATGACCGCAAGCGAGATCGCGGCGGCGGTGGCGGCGAAGAAGGTCTCGGCGCGGGCGGTGGTGGAGGCGGCGCTGGCGCGCATCGCCGATCGGAACCCGGTGTTGAACGCCTTCACCGACATCACCGCCGCGCGGGCGTTGGCGCGGGCCGATGAGGTGGACGCCGGCCGGGGCAGCGGGCCTCTCGCGGGCGTGCCCTTCGCGGTGAAGAACCTGTTCGACGTTGAGGGCCTGCCGACGCGGGCGGGCAGCGCGATCAACCGGGAGCGGGCGCCGGCCGCGCGCGATGCAGCTCTGGTGCGGCGGCTGGAGGAGGCCGGCGCGATCCTGGTGGGTGCGCTCAACATGGGCGAATACGCCTACGACTTCACCGGCGAGAACCGGCATGACGGGCCCTCGCGCAATCCGCACGACACCACACGGATGTCCGGCGGCTCCTCCGGCGGCTCCGGCAGCGCGGTGGCCGGCGGGCTGGTGCCGCTGGCGCTGGGGTCGGATACCAACGGCTCCATCCGCGTGCCGGCCTCCCTGTGCGGGTTGTTCGGACTGAAGCCGACCTTCGGGCGGCTGCCGCGGACCGGGAGTTTTCCCTTCGTCTCCAGCCTGGACCATCTCGGCCCGCTGGCGCGCAGCGTGGGCGACCTGGCGCTGAGCTACGACGCGATGCAGGGGCCGGATGAGGAAGACCCGATGTGCGCCGACCGGCCATCCGTGCCGGTGCTGCCTGGGTTGGAGCAGGGCATCGCCGGGCTGCGGATCGCACGCGCCGGCGGGTATTTCCGCACCAACCTGATGCCGGAATCCGCCGCGGCGGTGGAGAAAGTGGCCGCGGCGCTGGGCGTGGCGCGCGAGGTGGAGTTGCCGGAAGCAGCGCGGGCACGGGCGGCGGCGTTCCTGATCACCACCACGGAAGCAGCGGCGCTGCACCTGGAGCGGCTGCGCGCGCGGGCGGGGGATTTCGACCCGGATGTGCGCGACCGGCTGATCGCCGGCGCAATGGTGCCGGCGGCGATGGTGGGGCGGGCGCAGAAATTCCGCCGCTGGTATCGCGATGCCGTGCTGCGGCTGTTCGGCGAGGTGGATGCCATCCTGGCCCCGGCCACGCCGTCCAGCGCGCCACTGCTGGGGCAGAAGACCTTCGTGCTGGATGGGGTGGAGCTGCCGGTGCGGGCGAACCTGGGCATCTTCACCCAGCCGATCTCCTTCATCGGGTTGCCGGTGGTGGCGGTGCCGGTGGCCGGCGCGCTGCCCGTGGCGGTGCAGGTGATCACGGCCCCCTGGCGGGAGGACGTGGCGCTGCGCATCGCCCGCCACCTGGAAGCCACCGGCGTGGCCCTGGCGCAGAGGCCGGCGTGATGGAGGTGAACCTCCCCGACGTGGTGGCGGAGGTGGAAGTCGAATTCGCGCGCTACGAGGCCGCCCTTGTGGGTAACAACGTGGCGGTGCTGGACGAGCTGTTCTGGAACGGGCCGCACACCATCCGCTACGGCATCGGCGAGAACCTGTATGGCCCGGCGGAGATCGCCGCCTTCCGCGCCTCCCGCTCCCCGGCCGGGCTTTCGCGGCGGCTGAGCCGCACGGTGATCACCAGCTACGGACGCGACATGGCCGTGGCGGCGACGCTGTTTCACCGCGACGGCGCGCCGGGCCGGGTGGGGCGGCAGATGCAGACCTGGGTGCGCATGCCCGAAGGGTGGCGGGTGGTTGCCGCGCATGTGAGCATCATCGAGGGGTAAGCCGGCCATGCCTGAAGATTGGGCGATCCCTTTTGCTGCGACCCGGATGAATGTGCATTCGCTCCTGAATTGGTCAGTCTATGGCTAAATTATCATCCAATCCCGTGCCGATGGCGATCGAGGCGGAGCCCTACGCCTTCACATTGCGCCCTATCGAGGCAGCCCTGCTGATCATCGACATGCAGCGCGACTTCCTGGAGCCAGGCGGGTTCGGCGCCGCGTTGGGCAACGATGTCGGCCAGTTGCGCCGCGCTATCGCACCGCTGCGGCAGGTGCTCGCGGCATGGCGCGCGGCCGGGTTGATGGTGATCCACACGCGCGAGGGGCACCGGCCCGACCTTTCCGACCTGCCGGAGAGCAAACGGGTGCGCGGGCGCGGGGCCATGACGATCGGTGATCGCGGGCCGATGGGGCGCATCCTGGTGCGCGGCGAGCCCGGCCACGCGATCATCCCCGAACTGGCGCCGCTGGATAGCGAGCCAGTGGTGGACAAGCCCGGCAAGGGCGCCTTCTACGCCACCGACCTCGGCGCGATCCTGGCGCATCGCGGCATCCGCCAGCTGGTGGTCGCCGGCGTCACCACGGAGGTATGCGTCCACACCACGGTGCGCGAGGCGAATGACCGCGGGCTGGATTGCCTGGTGCTGGCGGATGGCTGCGCCTCCTACTTCCCCGAATTCCACGAGGTCGCGCTGCAGATGATCAAGGCGCAGGGCGGCATCTTCGGCTGGGTCGGGCAGAGCGAGGCCGTGATCGGCGCCATTGCGGGCATGGGAGAGGACCGCGGCGCCGAATAGCGCGGATCGCCAATTTGCAGCCTGCTGCAATGCGGCATGGTTCTTGCTGAACCCCAGGGGCAGATCCTGGGGGTTCCATGAAGCGCCGTTCGTTCCTGAAGACCGCTGCCGGGGCCGCCGCCCTCGCCACACCGGCCATTCGCCGCGCCGAGGCGCGGGGCGCGCCGACGCGCAACGAGACGCTGCTGCTGGTGCAGGAATACGGCCCGAACAGCCTGGACATGCAGGGCATCGGCTCGGCCCAGCCGGTGAACGGCGTGTCGCTCAACTGCTACGACACGCTGATCCGCTTCAAGCGCAAGCCGTTCGCCGAGGGCATCACCGTCTTCGACCGCGACAACTACGAGCCGGGCCTGGCCGAAAGCTGGCAGGAGGCCAGCGACGGAATGAGCGCCACCTTCAAGCTGCGCGAGGCAAAGTTCCACAGCGGCCGCCCGGTGCGCGCGGCAGACGTGAAATGGTCGATGGACCGCGCCGTGACCATCGGCGGCTTCGCCACCACCCAGATGGCCGCCGGCAGCCTGGAGAAGCCCGAGCAGTTCGTGGCGCTGGACGACCGGACCTTCCGCATCGACTACCTGCGCCGTGACAAGCTCACGATCCCCAATCTGTGCGTCACCATCCCGTTCGTGATCGACAGCGAAACGGCCAAGGCCAATGCCGGCGGCGATCCGCTGGCCAAGGACTACCTCAAGAACAACGTCGCCGGCTCCGGCGCGTTCAAGGTCGAGTCCTGGAAGCCGGGCACGGAGACGATCTACGTTCGCAACGACGACTGGGCGAGCGGCGAGCGGCCGAAACTGCGCCGGATCATCGCGCGCGACATCCCCTCGCCCTCCACCCGCCGGGCGCTGATCGAGCGTGGCGATGCCGACATCTCCTACGGCCTGCCGCCGAAAGACTTCAAGGACCTCGCCGATGGCGGCAAGGTGCGCGTGGCCGCGGTGCCGGTGCCGAACGCGATCTGGTACGTGGCGCTGAACTCCGCCCTGGCGCCGTTCAAGGATGTGCGCCTGCGGCAGGCGGTGGCCTGGGCCATCCCGTACGAGAAGATCATGCAGGCCGCCCTGTTCGGGCGTGGCACGCCGATGTGGGGCGGGCCGCAGAAGATCGACACCGTCGGCTGGCCGGTGCCGTCGCACTATTCCTACAACCTGGAGAAGGCCAAGGCCCTGGTGGCCGCAGCCACCGGCGGGGCCGGCTTCAGCACCAGCCTGGTGTTCGATGCCGGCAGTGCCACCATCGCCGAGCCGATGGCCGTGCTGGTGCAGGAGGCGCTGGGTGCCATCGGC
>CANHKG010000130.1 GCA_947460455.1 Rhodospirillales bacterium
AGGGCAGGGCAGTCTGCCGATCCCGCGGGGCACTCGCGCGTGCTGGCCCCGGCGCCCGGCCTTGCGGCGTTGGCCCAGGGGCGCCACGTTGACCCGCGCGGCGCGCCATCCATACTGCCGCCCCTTTCCATTCCGGCCGCCGGGCCGACCATCGGAGGCTTCCGCGGTGAAGGACTTGTACCACCAGCTCGCCGGTCTCGGCACCACCATCTTCACGGTGATGTCGGCCCTGGCTGTCGAGCACGGCTCCATCAATCTCGGCCAGGGCTTCCCGGACACGGACGGGCCGGACGACGTGCTCCAGGCCGCCGCCGATGCGCTGCGCGACGGCCGCAACCAGTACCCGCCGATGACCGGCGTGCCGGAGCTGCGCCAGGCCGTGGCCGCCGCCAATCGCCGCTTCTACGGGCTGGAGATCGATCCCAACACGGAGGTTGTCGTCACCTCCGGCGCCACGGAGGCGATCACCGCCAGCCTGATGGCCCTGATCAACCCCGGCGACGAGGTGGTGCTGATCGAGCCGCTGTACGACACCTACGTGCCCGTGGTGCGCCTGCTGGGCGCGATCCCGAAGCTGGTGCGCCTCAGCCCGCCCAACTGGGACCTGCCGCGCGCCGAGCTGGCCGCCGCCTTCGGGCCCAAGACCAAGGCCATTCTGCTCAACACGCCGATGAACCCCACCGGCAAGATCTTCACCCGCGCGGAGCTGGAGTTCATCGCCGGCCTGCTGCAGAAGCACGATGCCTATGCCGTGTGCGACGAGGTGTATGAGCACCTGGTGTTCGACGGCATGCAGCACATCCCGCTGATGACGCTGCCGGGCATGCGCGAGCGCTGCCTGCGCATCGGCAGCGCCGGTAAGACCTTCAGCCTGACGGGCTGGAAGATCGGCTACATCACCGCCGACAAGCGCCTGGCCGGCGTGGCGACCAAGGCGCACCAGAACCTGACCTTCACCAGCGCGCCCAACCTGCAACGCGCCGTGGCGGTGGGGCTGGCCAAGGACGACTCGTATTTCGCCGGCCTGGCAGGCGAGTTGGAGCGCAAGCGCAACCTGATGGCCGAGGGCCTGGCCCGCATCGGCTTCGGCGTGCTGCCCACGCACGGCAGCTACTTCATCAGCGCGGATTTCCGCCCGCTGGGCTTCAACGGCGACGACATGGAATTCTGCCGCCATATCACCGAGGCGGCGAAAGTGACCGCCGTTCCCGTCACCGCCTTCTACGATGCGCCCGATGCCCCCACCCATTTCGCCCGCTTCGCGTTCTGCAAGCGCGACGAGGTGCTGCTGGAGGCGCTGGCCCGGCTGGAGAAGCTTTTCGGCACGCGCGGGGCCGCTGCCACGACAGCGGCATTGACGCCCCCCGCGGCATCGGCGTAAACGCCGCGCTCTGGAATTCGGGGGTCTCCCCTCGATGGCGGACGTAGCTCAGCTGGTAGAGCGCCAGGTTGTGGTCTTGGATGTCGCGGGTTCGAGCCCCGTCGTTCGCCCCAGATTTTCTCTCTCGTAGGATACGAAGCATGACCCTCACGGTCGCCATCGGCGGTTTGGGGGCCATCGGCCTCGCCCTCGCCAAGTCCCTCGATCAGGGGATCGACGGGTTGAAGCTCGTCGCCGTCAGCGCGCGGGACAAGGACAAGGCCCGTGCGAACCTCGCCGGCTTCGCGCACCCGCCCGAGGTGGTGGAGCTGGACGAACTGGCCCGCGCCGACATCGTGGTGGAGGCCGCCCCGGCTTCGGTGTTCGAGGCGATCGCGGTGCCGGCACTCACCGCCGGGCGCATCTTCATCCCCAGCTCCGTCGGCGCGCTGCTGCCGCGCATGCACCTGGTGGAACTCGCAAAGCAGCATGGCGCGCGAATCGTGGTGCCCACCGGCGCCCTGCTGGGGCTGGATGCCGTGCGCGCGGCGGCGGAGGGGGAGGTGTCCTCCGTCACCATCGAAAGCCGCAAGCACCCGCGCGGCTGGGCCGGCGCGCCCTATCTGGTGAAGCACAACATCGACCCCAGCGGCTTCAACACGCCGACAGTGATCTTCGAGGGCAATGCCTACGATGCCGCCGCCGGCTTCCCCGCCAACGTGAACGTCGCCGCGGCCCTGGCCCTGGCCGGCATCGGGCCGGAGCGCACCACGGTGCGGCTGTGGGCCGATCCGGGCGTGGACCGCAACATCCACACCATCAAGGTGGAAGCCGCCGCCGCGCGCCTGACCATGACGGTGGAGAACGTGCCGAGCGAGAGCAACCCGCGCACCGGCAAGCTCACGCCGCTCTCGGTACTGGCCTGCCTGCGCGGGCTGGTGAGCACGTTGAAGGTGGGCAGCTAGCTCCGCGATGGCGGCCAGCGCCGGCTTTGCCGAGCTGCTGCGCGAGCATCTCGGCCCGCTGGGCGGGCTGGCCCTGCGCCGCATGTTTGGCTCCACCGGCCTGTTCTGCCACGGCGTGATGTTCGGGCTGGTGAAGCAGGACACGCTGTTCCTGCGCGTGGATGCAGGCAACCGCGCCGACTACGACGCCGAGGACGCCCCCGCCTTCACCTATCGCCGTGCCGGCGAGACCAGGGCGCTGGCCTATCGCGCCGCGCCGGAGTCGCTTCTGGACGAGCCCGAGGCATTGCGGCGCTGGGCGCGGGAGGCGCTGGCGGCGGCGCATCGCGTGGCGCGCAACCGGGGCTGAGGGTCGCGCGTTCGGTTTGCGCAGGATCAAGGCATTGCCTGTTCCGGCATGCCACGTTGGCCACCCCTCAGGATTCCCGCCATGCAACTCATTCGCGCCCTTCACGCCGCCCTGGCTGTGCTGGCCGGGCTGGCCTACGTCACCGGCGAATGGGGTGCCGTGCATGCCTGGCTCGGCTACGGCGTGGCGGCGGTGGTGGTGCTGCGCCTGCTGGCTGCGCTCACCGGCCGCATCGCCGGCAACTTCACGCTGGGGCTGCAGCGCTTCTACCCGCACTTCACCGGGCTGCGCTTCGACAACGCGCTGTCCCACCCGGCCGTCAGCCGGGTGCTGATCGCCGCGATCGCGGTCAGCGTGATCGGTGCCACCGCCACCGGCATCGCCATGGACCGCGGCCGCACGCTGGGCCTGGCGGCGGATGTCATCGTGGCCCCGGCCCTGGCCGACGAGGCCCGCCAAGACCGCCCCAAGCGCACCCCCGCCGAGAAGGCGCTGAAGGAGGCGCATGAGGTTCTGGCCAACCTGATGCTGCTCACCGTCGGCGCGCATGTCGGCTATCTGCTACTGTTCCGCCGGCCGCTGGCGCGCTTCATGCTGTTCCTTCCGCCAGCGGCGCAAACAGCTACTCCGCCAGGAACCCCCGCACCTCCGCCAGGAACGCCTCCAGCCGGTCGTGCTGCACCCAGTGCCCCGCCCGCTCGAACGAGGCCACCCGGGCCGTCTTGAAGAACTTGATCCGCCCGTCCTCGGCCGGGTTGGAGGCCCAGCTTTCCTTGCCGTACACCAGCAGGGTGGGGCAGGTGATGCGTTCCCACAGCTGCTCCACCTCGCGGTAGGTCATGTCCACCGGCGGCCAGCCGCGCACGTAGTTGTCGAACTTCCAGCTATAGGTGCCGTCCTCGTTCTGGCTCACGCCCTGCACCGTCAGGTGCCGCGCCTGGGCCGGGGAGAGGTGCTTGTTCTGCTCCTGCATGCGCGCCAGCGCCTCCTCGATCGAGGGGTAGCGGCGCGGGATGCGGGCTGAGAGTGCGCGCCGCTCGTCGATCCAGTCGCGCATGCGCTCATCCACCGGCTTGCTCTCGCGCTTGGCCTGGCTGCGCGGGGAGGGGCCGAGGCCCTCGATGGCCACCAGCTTCTTCACGTTCTCGGGATAGATGCCGGTGTAGCGCAGCGAGATGTTCCCGCCGAGCGAGTGGGCGATGATCGTCACCGGCGCCAGCTTCTGCTGGTGGATCAGCTGGGCCAGATCGGCCACGTAGCCCGCCATGGTGTAGTTGCCGTCCGCCGCCCAGGCGCTGTCGCCGTGGCCGCGCAGATCCGGGCAGATCACGTGGTAGTCGTGGCGCAAATCCTCAGCCACCCAATCCCAGTTGCGGCAGTGATCCTGCCCGCCATGCACCAGCAGCAGCGGCGGCGCGCCCTCGTTGCCCCAATCCACGTAGTGCAGCCGCAGCCGCTGGCTGAAGAAGGTGCGCGAGGTCGGCCCGCGTTTCGGCAAAGTGGGTTCGGCCATGGTCAACCTTGTCATCGATGCGGGGAAGGCTAAGCTTGCTCAACGCCCCCCTTAGACACCTCACCAGAGGGCGGCAAGAACCGGAGGATACCCTTGGCCAAGATCACATTCCCCGTCGAGGCATCGCACATCATGATGTTCGCGCGCTCGATCGGCGACACCAACCCCGTGTACCACGACGCCGAGGCCGCCAAGAAGACCGAGGCCGGTGGCATCATCGCCCCCCCGTCCTTCGCCCAGTCGGTGGCGCAGTTCAACCCGGACTACTTCCTGCGCCCCAAGCCCGGCCAGCCCTGGTTCGGCAGCGGCAAGACCGCGTCGGGCGTGGAAGGCAAGGCCAGCTCCTCCGGCGGGCTGCATGCCGAGCAGCATTTCGAGTTCCACCGCCACATCGGCCCGGGCGACGTGCTGAGCGTTGAAACCAAGCCGGGTGCCTCCTGGGAAAAGGAGAGCAAGCGCGCCGGCAAGCTGATGTTCCGCGAGAGCATCACCGAATACCGCGACCAGAACGGCAATCTCGTGATCACCGCCCGCAGCGTGGGCGTGACCACCGAGCGCCCGGTTTCCCAGGGCTGAGGAGAACGAACATGGCACTCAAGGCTTCCGCCCTGAAGGTGGGCGACACCCATTCCGAGCGCGTGGTGGACAACCTCTCGCGCACCCAGATCGTGCAGTACGCCGGCACCTCCGGCGACTACAACCCGCTGCACACCGATGAGGTCTACACCACCCAGGTGGCCGGCTACCCCAGCGTGTTCGCGCACGGGATGCTCACCATGGGCCTCACCGGCAAGATGCTCACCAACTACGTGGGCGATGGCCGCCTGACCAAGTTCGGCGTGCGCTTCACCAACCAGGTGTGGCCGGGCGATACGCTGGATGCCACCGCCACGGTGGCCGCCATCCGCGAGGAAGGTGGCGTGAAGCTGGTGGACCTTACGCTCTCCACCGTGAACCAGGACGGCAAGGAAGTGATGACGGGCAACGCCACCGCCCGCGCCGACTGAGAGCGGCGTTTCTGCACGACCAAGGCACGCCCGGCCCCCCAGGCCGGGCGTGTTGCGTTTGGGTGAATTTCCCCGCCGCGCTTGACTCCGCGCGCCCGCATGCGATTTGAGGCGAAGGGCGTGCAAACGCCGATCCGGGGAGAATGAACATGCGCCGCCGCTTCCTGACTGCCGCCGTCGCCGCGCTCGCTGCGCTGTGGGGCACCGTCCCCGCCCAGGCGCTGGACAGCCGCTACACCGATGCCGATGGCGACCTGGTGGCCGATGCGCCGAAGGACCCCAAGCAGTGGGTCGATCCCGCCACGCTGATCTTCGCCTACACCCCGGTGGAAGACCCCGAGGTGTACCGCAAGGTGTGGGACGACTTCCTGGCCCATCTCTCCAAGACCACCGGCAAGCGTGTGATCTTCTTCCCCGTGCAGTCCAACGCCGCCCAGATCGAGGCGATGCGGGCCGGGCGCCTGCACGTGGCCGGCTTCAATACCGGCTCCAACCCCATCGCGGTGAACTGCGCCGGCTTCGTGCCCTTCGCCATGATGGCCAGCAAGAACAACGAGTTCGGCTACGAGATGGAGATCATCGTGCAGGCCGATGGCCCGATCCGAAAGATCGAGGACCTGAAGGGCCGCACGGTTGCCTTCACCGATCCGAACTCCAACTCCGGCTTCAAGGCGCCGTCCGCCCTGCTGAAGGCGCAGTACAACCTGGAAGCCGGCAAGGACTTCAAGTCCGCCTTCTCCGGCAAGCACGACAACTCCGTGATCGGCGTGGCCAACAAGGATTACGACGCCGCCGCCATCGCCAATTCCGTGATGGTGCGCATGGTGGAGCGCAAGGCGGTGGACGGCGCCAAGCTGCGCTCGATCTACAAGTCCCAGACCTTCCCCACCACCGGCTACGGCCACGCCTACAACCTGAAGCCGGAACTTGCGGCCAAGGTGCGCGAGGCCTTCTTCACCTTCAACTGGGAAGGCACCGCCCTGCTGAAGGAGTTCGAGAAGTCCAGCCCGCCGCAGCAGAAGTTCATGCCCATCACCTACAAGCAGCATTGGCAGGTGGTGCGCGACATCGATGCGGCGATGAACGTTTCGTACGCCTGCAAGTGAACCAACCCAGCGCCGCCCCCATGCTGCGCGTGCGGGGCCTCACCAAGACCTACCGCAGCGGCGACAAGGCGCTGGACGGCGTGGACCTCGACGTTCCGCGCGGCCAGCTGATGGCGCTGATCGGCCCGTCCGGCGCCGGCAAGTCCACGCTGATCCGCTGCGTCAATCGCCTGGTGGAACCCACCGCCGGCGAGGTGATGGTCGATGGCAGCCCTGTCACCGGCCTGGGCGGCGGCGCGCTGCGGGCAGCAAGGCGCCGCATGGGCATGATCTTCCAGGAATATGCCCTGGTGGAACGCCTGACGGTGATGGAGAACGTGCTCTCCGGCAGGCTCGGCTACGTGGGCTTCTGGGCCAGCTGGATGCGGCGCTACCCGCAGGCCGATGTGGATGAGGCCTTCCGCCTGATCGAGCGCTGCGGCCTCGGCGGCATGCACGACAAGCGGGCGGACCAGCTTTCCGGCGGCCAGCGCCAGCGCGTGGGCATCTGCCGCGCCCTGATCCAGAACCCCGCTTTGCTGCTGGTTGATGAGCCCACCGCCAGCCTCGATCCCAAGACCTCGCGCCAGGTGATGCGCCTGCTGGTGGAGCTGTGCGCGGAACGCAACCTCGCCGCCATCGTCAACATCCACGACGTGGCGCTGGCGCAGATGTTCGTGCAGCGCATCGTGGGCCTGCGCGCCGGCCGCATCGTGTTCGACGGCGCGCCCGATGCGCTCAGCACGGAAACGCTGACCTCGATCTATGGCGAGGAGGACTGGAACGCCAGCCGCCCCACCGAAGAGGACGAGGAAGACGAGGCCCAGGCCCGCGCCATCGCCACGCGCCTGGCGGCCGAGGCACGATGAGCGCAACGACCACCGGCCGCCGCTGGCGCCCACCGCCCTTCATCGCCAACCCCTGGCTGCGCCTCGCCCTCTATGGCGGCGTTGCACTCTACCTGGCACTCGCCCTCGGCACGCTGCAGGTGAACTGGGGGCGCGTGGCGGAAGGGCTGGTGCGCGGCTGGGCCTTCGTGGCCGCCTTCGGCAGCCCGGACTTCACCTCCCGCTGGGCCGAAATCCAGGAAGGCATGATCGAGAGCCTGACGATGACGGTGGTCTCCACCGTGCTCGGCGTGGCGCTCTCCCTTCCCGTTGGCCTCGGTGCCGCGCGCAACCTCGCCCCGCTGCCGGTCTATCTCGTCTGCCGCTTCATCATCGCCGCCTCGCGCTCCTTTCCGGAGATCATCGTCGCGATCCTGTTCGTGAAGATGTTCGGCTTCGGTCCGCTCGCCGGCATGGTCACGCTGGCCTTCGCCACCATCGGCTTCATGGCCAAGCTGCTGGCGGAGGACCTGGAGGACATCGACGAGGCGCAGGTGGAGGCGATCCGCGCCGCCGGCGCCTCCTGGCCGCAGATGATGGTCTATGCCGTGCAGCCGCAGGTGCTGCCGCGCTTCATCGGGCTTTCCGTGTATCGGCTGGACATCAACTTTCGCGAGAGTGCCGTCATCGGCATCGTCGGCGCCGGCGGCATCGGCGCCACGCTGAACACCTCCTTCGACCGCTACGAGTTCGGCACCTCGGCGGCGATCCTGATCCTGATCATCGCCATCGTCATGGCCGCCGAATACGCGTCGGGCATCATCCGCAAGCGGTTGCAGTAATGCCCACCATCCCCCTCCCCTCCGGCCATCTCGCCTGGCGCCGCCGCACCCCGCGGGCGGTGCTGCTGCGCTGGTTCGGCTGGCTCCTTGGCGTGCTGCTGGTGGTGCAGTGCTGGGAGATCATGAACGCCGACACGATCTGGGAGTTCGTCTACGACGCGCCCACCCAGGCCGGCGACCTGCTGGGCCGCATGTGGCCGCCGCGCTGGTCGGTGTTGGAAAAACTGTGGTGGCCGCTGTGGGATACGCTGAACATGGCCACCCTGGGCACCGCGCTCGGCGTGGTGCTCGGCGTGCCCGTGGCCTTCCTCGCCGCGCGCACCACCACGCCCAGCCTGGCCATCGCGCGGCCCATCGCGCTGCTGGTCATCGTCTCCTCGCGCTCGATCAACTCGCTGATCTGGGCGCTGCTGCTCGTCACCGTCATGGGCCCCGGCGTGCTCGCCGGCATCATCGCCATCGCGCTGCGCTCCATCGGCTTCATCGGCAAGCTGCTGTACGAGGCGCTGGAGGAGACCGACCCGAAGCAGATCGAGGCGATCACCGCCACCGGTGCCAGCGGCGCGCAGCGCATCGCCTACGGCTTCGTGCCGCAGATCATGCCCACCTTCGCCGGCATCTCGGTGTATCGGTGGGACATCAACATCCGCGAATCCACCGTGCTGGGCCTGGTCGGTGCCGGCGGCATCGGCCTGCAATTGAACGCCTCCGTTTCCCGCCTCGCCTGGCCGGAAGTGACGGTGATGTTCGTGGCCATCCTCTGCACCGTTGCCGTTTCGGAGTGGGTGTCCGCCCGCGTACGCGCGGCGATCATTTAACCACGCGATGCGAACATTGCATGCTTGACGTGTCCCCCGCCCTTGGCGGAGGCTGCCCCCATAATAACCGCGCCCGGAGTCCGGGCAGCAGGGGGGAACCAGGATGCGTCTCGGTCGGAGACTGGCGGGGCTCGGCCTCGTAGCGGCAGCGGCTTTCGGGCTCGCCTTCGGGGCCGAGGCCCAGGAGAAGAAGTTCAAGATCGGCGTGATCTACGACTATTCCGGCCCACTCGCCGGCGGCGGCTCCAGCCTGCATGGGCTCGGCGCCAAGATCATGATCGACCACTTCATCCAGAAGGGCCCGATCGAGGGCTACACGGTCGAGGCGATCTACGCCGACGCGCAGAGCAAGCCCGAAGTCGCCATCAACGAAGCCGTCCGCCTGATCGAGCAGGAAAAGGTGGACATGCTGCTCGGCTTCTTCTCTTCCGCCCAGTGCGTGCCGGTGGCCGGCCGGGTGGAGCAGCTCGGCAAGTTCATGTGGATCACCACCTGCATCTCCACCGCCGTGCTGGAGAACCGCAACTACAAGAACGTCTTCCGCCCGCAGGCGATGGGCCAGCATTTCGGCATGACGGCGACCGACATGATCGCGTCCTACTCGAAGGAGAAGTTCGGCAAGGAGCCGAAGGACCTTCGCGTGGCGATCATCCACGAGGACGGCGCCTACGGTGTGGACGTCGCCCGCGGCAACGAGGCCGGCGCCAAGAAGCACGGCCTGAACGTGGTGCTGAAGGAAGGCTACGCCGCCACCGCCCCCGATCTCTCGGCCCTGGTCACCAAGCTGCGCCGCGCCCGGCCAGACGTGATCCTGCACACCGGCTACAACCCGGATATCTCGCTGTTCCTGCGCCAGGCGCGTGAGGGCGGGCTGAAGTTCGGCGCCCTGATCGGCCACGGCGCCGGCTACGGCGTGCCGGAGAAGCTGCGCGAGGCGCTGGGCAAGGATCTCGTCGGCTTCTTCAACATCGACCCGATCTCGATCTGGCAGACCAACCAGGCGGCCCTCACCCCCGACCTGCCGCCGGTCATCAAGATGGTGGGCGAGGCCTACGATAAGGCCCAGCCCGGCAACCAGCGTTCGCCGCATGTCGGCATGGCCGCCAGCAACGTCTATGTCTTCCTCCAGCACGTCCTGCCGCGCGCCATCAAGGCGCATGGCGGCACCAGCGCCGAGGCGCTGCGCAAGGCGGCCCTGGAGCTGGATTTCCCCGAAGGCGGCACCATGCTCGGCTTCGGCGTGAAGTTCGCCGGCGACGGCCCGATGTCCGGCCAGAACGAGCGCGCCGCCCCGGTGGTGATCGAATACACCGCCGATGGCGCCGACGTGGTGTGGCCGAAATCCCAAGCCAAGCGCGCCCCCACCCTGCCGCTTCCCGCCGGCAATCCGTACACGACGCGCTGATGCTCGTCGTCGAAGGACTCACGAAGCGCTTCGGCGGCTTCACCGCGGTCAACAACGTGTCGTTCAAGGTCGATGAGGGCGAGATTCTCGGCCTCATCGGCCCGAACGGGTCCGGCAAGAGCACGATCTTCAACATGCTCTCCGGCACGCTGGCCCCCAGCGGCGGCACCATCCGCTTCGGGGGGCGCCAGATCGGCGGCACCGCGCCGCACGCCATCATCAACAGTGGCATCGGCCGGACCTTCCAGATCCCGCGCCCGTTCCGCCGGCTGTCGATCCTGGAGAACGCGGTGCTCGCCGGCTATTACGGCCAAGGCGGCGCCTCGCGCGGCGATGCCGAGGCGGCCGCCCGCGAAGCCCTGGCCATGGTCGGCCTGCCGACAGACCCCCACACCCGCGTCGATGGCCTGGGTGCCGCCGGGCTCAAGAAGCTGGAACTCGCCAAGGCGCTGGCCACGCGGCCCAAGCTGCTGCTGGCCGATGAAAGCCTGGGCGGGCTGGACGAGCACGAGATGGACCAGGCGGCGGACATGCTGCGCCGCATCCGCGCCGAACTCGGCATCACCATCATCTGGGTCGAACACATCATGGGCGTGCTGATGCGCGTGGTCGATCGCGTGATGGTGCTCGACCACGGCGAAAAGATCGCCGAGGGCCTGCCCACCGACGTGGTGCGGGACCCCCGCGTGATCGAGGTCTATCTCGGCACCGATGCCGACGCCGCGCACGCGGTTGCCTCTGCCGCACGGGCGTAAGGGACAGCCATGCTCGAACTGAAGAATGTCGACGCCGGCTACGGCACCTTCCAGGCGCTGTTCGGCGCCAAGCTGGAGGTCCGGCTGGGGGAGGCCGTGGGCGTGATCGGCCCCAACGGCGCCGGCAAGACCACGCTGATGCGCGTCATCTCCGGCCTCATCCGCCCGCGCGGCGGCCAGATCCTGTGGAACGGCACCGACCTCGCCACCGTGCCCGCGCACGGCATCGTGGAACTCGGCATCGCCCACGTGCCGGAACACCGCCGCCTGTTTCCGCGCATGACGGTGGAGGACAACCTGCGCATGGGCGCCTTCATGCCCGCCGCACGGCCGAAATTCGCCCAGCGGCTGGAGTTCGTCTATTCGCTGTTCCCGCGCATGAAGGAACGCCGCAACCAGCTGGCCGGCACCATGTCCGGCGGCGAGCAGCAGATGTGCGCCATCGGCCGCGCCTTGATGAGCGATCCCAAGATCCTGCTGATGGACGAGCCCAGCGCCGGCCTCGCCCCCGTCATCGTGCAGCAGGTGTTTGAACTCGTGCGCCGCATCCGCGAAAGCGGCCTCACCGTGCTGATCGTGGAACAGAACGTGCAGCAGGTGCTGAAGGTGGTGGACCGCGCCTACCTGCTGGAAGCCGGCAGCATCCGCATGAGCGGCACCGCGGCGGAACTGGCGGCCAGCGATACCATCCGCGAAGCCTATCTCGGCGTCTGAACCAGGAGCATCGGCAATGGGCTTCCTCGACATCTTCCTGGTGGAGGCGCTGGTCAACGGCCTTCTGCTGGGCGGCGTGCTGGCGCTGCTGGCGCTCGGCCTCAACCTCATCTTCGGCGTGATCGACGTCGCTTGGATCTGCTACGCCGAGCTGGTGATGTTCGGCATGTACGCGATGTACTATTTCGCCGTCGTCTACGGGCTGGGCTACTGGATTGCGGCCCCGCTCTCCATCGCCGGCGTCGGCCTGATGGGCGTGGCATTGCACCTGCTGGTGATCTCGCCGCTGCTCGCCTCCGCGCCGATCAACCAGCTGCTCGCCACCGGCGGCGTGCTGTTCTTCCTGCAGTCGCTCGCCACGGTGATGTTCGGCATCGATTTCCGCAACCTCGGCATCCGCCTGCCCACCATCGAGGTGGCAGACGTGTTCATCAGCTACGCCCGCCTGCTCGCCTTCGGCGCGGCACTGGCCGGCATGGTGGCGCTCTACCTCTTCCTCACCCGCACTTATGTCGGCACCGCCATCCGCGCCATCTCGCAAGACCGCCAGATCATGGCGCTGATGGGCGTGGATACGCGGCGCATCTATGTCATCACCTCGGCCGTCGGCGGCGCGCTGGCGGGCCTGGCCGCCTGCCTGCTGGTGCTGCAGTACGACGTGCATCCCTTCGTCGGCCTCTCCTTCGGCCCGATCACCTTCATGATCTGCGTGATGGGCGGGCTCGGCAACATGATCGGCGGCTTCATCGCCGCCTTCATCTTCGCCGAGATCATCTCCGTCGGCGGCCTCTACCTCGACCTCGAATGGGGCTACGTGTTCGCCTTCGTGTTCTTCATCGCCATGATGTTCGTCCGGCCCGAGGGCCTGCTGGCGAGGCGCTCATGAACGCCATCCCGAAGGGCAAGGTTGGCCTCTGGGCTGGCGCCGCCGCGGCGCTGGTGATCCTGCCGCTCGCGTGGGGCGCGCCCTACCCGATGCACATCATGATCACCATCCTGATCTGGTCGTTCGCCTACACCTCCTGGAGCATGATGGGTCGCTTCGGCCTGGTCTCGCTCGGCCATGGCGGCTTCATGGGCGTGGGCGCCTATGTCACCGCGCTGGCCTGGAACAACCTCGGCCTCTCGCCCTGGCTCGGCATCCCGCTCGGCCTGCTCTGCGCGGCCCTGCTCGCCCTGGTCGTGGCCTGGCCCTGCTTCCGTTTCCGCATCACCGGGCACTACTTCGCCCTGGTCACCCTGGCACTCTCCGGCATCGTGCTGCAGGTGATCGTCGCCACCCGTGGCCTCACCGGCGGCTCGCTCGGCTACACGCCAGACCGTGTCCCGGGCGGTTCCTCGATCATTGCCTTCCAGTTCACCGACAAGGCGACCTGGTACCTCATCGCCCTGGTCGTCTGGGGCGCCGGGCTGGCCATCTGGTACGCCGTCGAGCGCAGCATGATGCGCTACGCGCTGGAGGCGATCAGCGAGGACGAGGATGCCGCCGCCGCCGCCGGCGTCAACGTCACCGCCGAGAAGCTCAAGATCACGGTGATCTCCGCGATGATGACGGCGATGTCAGGCGCGCTCTACTGCCAGTACCAGATGTTCGTCTCGCCAGACACGGTCAGCGGCATCTCGGTTTCGCTGCAGATGGTGTTCGCCGTCGTCGTCGGTGGGCTCTACGTGGCGCTCGGCCCCACCATCGGCGCCGTCATCACCATCCTGCTGGGCGAGGCGTTGCGCATCGGCTTCGGCCCATCCGCCGTCGGCTGGGACAACCTGATCTACGGCCTGCTGCTGGTGGTCTTCATCATCTTCCTGCCACAGGGTATCCTCGGCAGCATCCAATCCGCGCTGCGCCGCACCCCGGCCCGCGCCTCGGCCTGACCCGCAAGGACGTCCCATGCAGCACTCCGGCATCCACAGCATCCGCGTCGGCGACGCCATCGTCACCGCGCTGAACGACGGCCAGTTCCAGGCCTCCACCGCCATCCTGAACGGCGTGGCTGAAGCCGATGCCGCCGCCGCCGAGGCCGCCGCCTTCCGCGTGCTGCCGCCGCGCATCACCATCTCCTCCTACCTGCTGGAGATCGGCGGCAAGAAGGTGCTGGTCGATACCGGCTGCGGCACCGCCTTCGGCCCCACCATGGGCCGCGCCCGCGGCAAGCTCGAAACCCTCGGCCTCACCCCCGCCGACATCTCCGCCATCCTCGTCACCCACGCGCATGTGGACCACGTGAGCGGCCTGGTGGATGGCGAGGGCAAGCCCTGGTTCCCCAACGCCGAGATCGTCATCAACGGCCTCGAAACCGAGTTCTGGCTCGATGACGCCAAGGCCGCCGCCGCGCCGGAGGCCGCCAAGGGCGCCTTCGCCACTGCCCAGGGCGCACTGCGCCCCTACGCCGCGCGCACCCGCACCGTAAGCCACGGCCAGGAAGGCCTGCCCGGCATCACCTGCCACCACCTGCCCGGCCACACGCCCGGCCATTCCGGCTGGCTGATCGCCTCCGGCAGCGAGAGCCTGCTGATCTGGGGCGACGTGGTCCACCTCCCCGGCATCCAGTTCGCCATGCCGCAGGCCGGCCTCGCCTTCGACACCGACAGCGACCAGGCCCGCACCACCCGCGCCAAGGCGCTGGACATGGCGGCCACGGACAAGTTGCTGGTGGCCGGCATGCACCTGGATTTCCCGAGCTTCGGCCACGTGGTGCGCGCCGGCGGCGCCTATGCCTTCGTGCCCGCCGTGTGGCGGCCGGAAACAGACCTCCCGTAGAGTTGACGCGCCGAGGCGATTGACAGCAAATCGAAACAACCTCCACTCTCGGGCTCCATCCGAGAGGACAGGCCATGTTCGCGCCACTGCTGCCGATCGCGTTCCCGTCCATCTATGGCGGCGACATGCCCAAGCGCATGGCCAGGTGCACCGCAGACCTGTACGCCGCCCTGATGAAGGTGCAGAAGGCCGTCGCGGCGGCCGGCGGCGCGCTGGTGCTCAGCGATCTCTACCGCTCCTACGACATGCAGCTGCAGGCGAACCTGGACTACACCAGCGGCAAGAAGAAGGCCTTCAGCCCGCCCCCCGGCGGCAGCATGCACGAGGCCGGGCGCGCCTTCGACCTAGACCTTAGCCGCATCAAAACCCCGGGCCTCGCCGCCTTCTGGGCGCTGGCCAGTGCCGAAGGCATCACCCCCATCATCGCCAAGCCCGACACCGGCATCAGCGAGGCCTGGCATTTCGACTGCCGCGGCAGCCACGACCGCGTCTACACCTACTACCGCGCCGGCAAGGGCACCAACTTCACCCACGCCTACACC
>CANHKG010000131.1 GCA_947460455.1 Rhodospirillales bacterium
CGATAGGCGGTGCGATGGCTGCCCTGGCGCTTGCCCTGGTGCCATTCGGCCAGCGCCGTCAGCACCGTCTCGACATCGTCGGGGTGCAGCTCGTTCGGGTCGAAGGCCTTGTGGATTTCGGCCTCGTTGAAGGGCCGGCCCAGCATGGCCAGGAACTCGGGGGAGCGGGTGACGATGCCGGAGCCGAGCTCGATGGTGAAAAGGCCGAGCCCGGCGGCATCGAGCGCCAGGCGGAAGCGGGCCTCGCGCTCCATCAACGCGCGGGCGGCGGCCTGGGCGCCGGTGATGTCCTCCACCGTGAGGATCAGGCGGCGGATGCGGCCGTTGCTGTCGATGTCGGTGGCGCCGACCATGCGCAGCAGCCTGGGGCCGTGCACGGGATGGCGGCGATGCACCTCCTGCGAGAAGCTGCCGCCATGGGCCAGCGCGCCGGCCAGCGCCGCCCCCAGTGCCGGGCGGTCGTGCGCCTCTACCATCCGCACGATGTCGGCGACGGATTCGATATCCTCCGGGCCGATGCCCATGAAGGACTGGAACAGCGCGGAGGGGCTGGCGTGCAGGCGCAGGCCCTCGCCGATATCCATCCGGCGCAGTTCCAGCAGGGCGACGGTGGAGAGGGTGCCCAGCAGGGTATCGCGGTCCGCCCGCAGCTCCGTGCCCAGGGCCTGGGCCTCCTGCAGCCCGACGCTCTCCGCCGGGCGCCCCAGCACGGCGCGGCGGAAGGCGCGGCGGACATAGCGGCCAAGGAGGGCGGCAAGGCCGAGCGAGCCGCCGAGGGAGGCGGCGGCCAGCAGCAGGGTGCCCTCGGCGCCGAGCGGCATGCTGTCGTAGAGGTTGTGCGACGGCACGCTGCTGGTGACGAGGAAGCCGGTGGTGGGGGCACGCGCGAACCCGATCGTGTGCCGGCCGCCCCATGGCGTTTCGACACTGTGCAGCACGCCGTCTTCCCTGCCCGCCATCGCGCGCGCCAGGGTGTCTGGCATGGCCTCGCCCACGGCATGGGGGGTGCTGCGCCACAGCAGCCGGCCGGAGCGGTCGCGCACGGTCAGGGTCTCGCCCTTGGCGAGCCCCTTGCCGGCGGCGAGCGAGGCGAAGGCATCGGGGTCGAGGAAGAACACGACACGGCCCGGCTGCCCGCCGGGCAGCATGGCGGTGCCGGAGACGTGCAGCGTGGCCTTGCCAGGTGTGGGGCCGTCGGCGAGGTCGCCGATGCCGCCATGCTGGCCCTCTGCCTGGGCCGCCAGCGCGGCCGGATGGGGCCCATGGTCCGTGATCCCGTCGATGCCGGGCACCGCCGTGCCGTTCGCATCGAGCAGGGTGGCCGCCTGCAAGCCCTTCACATGGACGGCGAGGCGCAACTCGGCCGCGAAGCCGGCGAGGTCGCCACGGGCAAGCGCGGTGGAACCGGCGGAGAGTGCGAGGCCGGCGCGGATCGCGGCGAGGCGCGTATCCACGTCCTGCGCCGTTTGGCGGGCGGCGTGCAGCCGGTCGTCCTCCACGTTCTGCCGGGCGGACTGGAGGGAATGCGCGATGAGGACGGCAAGATACAGCAGCAGCGGCAGCGTGACCACGGCGGCGAACAGCATCATGAGCAGGCGGATGGAAAAGGCAGGGCGTGCACGCGGCGCCGACGCTGCGCTGGCACGCATCATCGCTTCGTTCCTCCTCCGGCGAGCCTGGCGCCGAAACGCCGAAGGCCCCTACAGCCGGCCCGAGAACGGGGCGGCCAGGAATCCTGGCAACTTAAGGGTTGCCTGATACCGCAATGTGGACGCGTGCAATCGTTCCCTGTCTACCTGGGGAGACTACGGGGCGCTACCTAGATGCGCCGGATGTTCCAGGGGTAGGAGCCAATGCCGGGCAGGATGCCGGTGATGTCCCGCCCATAGGTGGTGAAGGTGCTGTACTGGCCCAGCGGCACGAAGGGCGGGTCGTTGAACAGGGAAGCCTGGATGGCATCGTAGATCGGCTGCACGTTCTGCTCGGGCGCCGTATCGCGCCAATCCTGCGTGAGCTTGGAAATCTCGGGGTTTTCATACCATCCGGTCCAGCCGCCATCGCCGCGGATGAAGAAGTTCAGCGCGGGCGAGGCCATGGAGACGTTGGAGCCAGCGGTGTGGAACAGGCTCCAGCCGCCCTTGTCCACCGGGCCCTTGTTGGTGATGCGCTGGATCATCGTGCCCCAGTCCATCGCCTGGAAATCGAGGTTCATGCCCAGGCGCCGGATCAGGTCGCCGCTGACCTGGCCGAAGGCGTTGTGGTGGTGGATGTCTGTCGGCACCAGCAGGGCGATCTTCTCGCCGTTGTAGCCGGCTTCCGCGATGGCGCGCTTGGCCGCATCCAGGTTCTCGGGCATCGGCATGGCGGCGGTGCCGGCGGACTCCGTTACGTGGGGGGCGCCGCAGGGGAAATAGGCGCGGCAGATCTGCCAGGCCTTGTCGCCCTCGCCGGCGGCGGCGCGCAGGAAATCATACTGGTTGGCGGCGGCGATGAAGGCGCGGCGCAGCTTCACGTTGTTGAACGGCGGCTGCAGCAGGTTGAAGCGCAGCACGCCCATCCAGCCGTATTCGTCCTTCACCTCCAGCCGCAGGTTGCGGCTGCGCTTGACGAGATCACGCAGATCGGCCGGCGTGCTTTCCCACCAATCCATCTCGCCGGAGCGCATGGCGGACATGGCGGTGCCGTGGTCGGCCATGGTGTGCCATTCCACGCGCTCCATGTAGGGGATCTTGGCGCCGGCGGTGCGGTTGGGCGCATCCTGGCGCGGCACGTATTTGTCGAACTTGGTATAGACCACGTTGGTGCCGGCGATGAACTCGTCGGCCTTGAAGCGGTAGGGGCCGGAGCCGACCACTTCCTTGATGGCGACGAAGGCGTCGATGTCGCCGAAGCGCTCCGGCATGATGAAGGCGGGCAGGCCGGAGGTGCGGCCGAGGGCTTCCAGCAGGCGCGGGAAGCGGCGCTTGAAGCGAATGCGGATGGTGCGGTCATCCGGCGCGGTGATCTCGTCGATCTGCGGCCACATCACGGCGCCGAAGCTGTCGCGCTTGGCCCAGCGGCGGAGCGAGGCGATGCAGTCCCGCGCCAGCACGGGCGTGCCGTCGTGGAACCAGAGGTTTTCGCGGAGTTTGATGGACCAGTCGGTGTAGTCGGCATTCACCGTGTGGCCCTCGGCCATCTGCGGCGCGGGGGTGTAGTCCCCGCGGGTGCCATACAGCGTGTCCCACACATGGTAGCCGTGGTTGCCGGTGACCAGCGAGGCGGTCCAGACGGGATCGAGCACGGTGAGGCCGGTATTGGGGACGAATTTCAGCACGCGCGGGTCGCGGCGCTGGGCCTTGGAGAGGCTGGGGGCGGCCAGGGTGGCGGCGAGCGTGGTGGCGCCGCCCAGGGCGGCGCGGCGCGACAGCGGGCCGGTCTGCTTCGTGGCAGCCATGGCGTTTCCCCTTTGCGGACGTTGCGTCCTTGGGGAAAAGGCTAGGTGCCGGCTGTAGCGCCTGTCAACGCGATTGCGCCTGGGTGGGCCAGGCGTGGCGGCGCAGGGCGATCCAGCTGGCCAGGGCCGCGGGCACCAGGCCGCAGGCGGTCACCAGGGCGAAGGCAGGCGGCAGGCCGGCCGGGTCGTGGCCGTCCAGCCCGGCGACGGAGGCCGCGAGGCCGGTGAGCGCCGCGCCGATGGCGTAGCCGGCGGATTGCACGGTGGGCACGAGGCCGGCGGCGCGGTCCCGGTCTTCTGGCTCCGCCGCATTCATCACCGCGATGGAAAGGAACGCCCAGCCGATGCCGAAACTGGCGCCGGTGGCGAGGAGGAAGGGCAGCATGGCCCAGGGTGCGCCCAACGCGGTGGCGGCGAGCTGGCCGGCGAGGCCGAGGAGCAGGGCGGGCGGGCCCAGGCGGATGCCCAGCGCGGGGACGGCGGGGTGGCGCAAATTGGCGACCAGGAACATCGCCCCGCTCCAGGCCAGCGGGCCCAGCGCGAAGAAGGCGCCCGCCAGCGTGGGCGTGAAGCCCCAGCCCTGCTGCAGTGCGAGGGTGAGGTGGATGATGCCGAAGGAGTGCGCCACCGGCATCAGCAGCACCACCAGCAGCCCGGCGCCCAGCGCGGTGGCGGGGTTGAAGGCATGGCGCGGGAACAGCGGCGATTGGGTGCGGGCATCGAACGCGACCAGGGCCACCAGCACGGCGGCGCCGGCCGACACCAGCAGGGCGGCCCCGGCCGGCGGCCCGGCCAGCGAGGAGGCGGCGATGAGCAGGATGCCGGCGGCGAGCGCGGCGAGCCGGGCCAGCGGGGCAGGAGCGCCGCTATCGGCCAGTGCGCGCGGCACGGTGGCGATCACCAGGGCGAGGAACAGCAGGCCGAGCGGGGCGTTCACCAGGAAGGCGGCGCGCCAGGACAGCGCCTCCGTCAGCGCGCCGCCCACTACGGGGCCGGCGAGGCCCGCGAGCGCCCACACCACGGCCTCCACCGCAAACACCTTCGGCACCAGGCGGGCGGGGAACAGGGCGGGGATAAGGGCGTAGCTGATGGCGGCGACACAGCCCTCCCCCGCCCCTTGCAAGGCGCGGCCGAGCAGCAGCACCGGCATGGAAGGTGCCAGCCCACAGGCCAGCGTGCCGGCCAGGAAGGCGCCGCCGCCCAGCAGCAATGCGCTGCGGGCGCCCAGCCGGGCCTTCAGCGTGGCGCCGCCCGCCCCGGCCACGATGGCGCTGACCAGGAACAGGGTGGAGGCCCAGGCGATCAGCGCCACGCCCCCGATCTCCAGCACCGCGCTGGGCAGGGCCGTGGCGACCAGGAAGGTGTTGAAGGCATAAAGGCCGATGCCGAGCGAGAGCATCGCCAGCGGCGCCAGATGCGGCGGGCGCAGCAACTCCCGCCAGGGGGAGTCGGTCATTTGGCGCCGATCGTGGCTTCGATCTTCGCGCGCAATTCGGGCGTGACGCTGGGCAGCACGCCGAACCACTTCTCGAAGGCCGGCCGGGCCTGGTGCAGCAGCATGCCGAGCCCGCCAACGATCGGGTTGCCACGGGCCCGCGCGGCGGCGAGCAGGGGCGGGATGAGCGGGTTGTAGACGATGTCGCACACCAGGGCGGTGGTCGGCAGCGCCTCCAGCGATATCTCCAGCGGCGGCTGGCCGGTCATGCCCTGGGTAGTGGTGTTCACCAGCAGGGCGGCGCCCGCGAGCGCCTCGTTGCGGGCTTCCCAGTCGATCACCTCGATCGGGCCGCCGAATTCGGCCTCCAGTTGTTCCGCCCGGGCGCGGGTGCGGTTGAGCAGGCGCACGCTGGGCGCCCCTTCCTCCAGCAGGCTCACCACCACGCTGCGCGCGCCACCGCCGGCGCCCAGCACCACGGCGGGGCCGGCATCGCCGCGCCAACTCGGTTGGCCCTCGCGCAGGGATTCGATGAAGCCGTAGCCGTCCTTGTTGTAGCCGGAGAGGCTGCCATCGGCCTCCACCACGATCAGGTTGATGGCGCCCATGCGCTTGCCGATCGGGTCCACCCGATCCACCAGCCGTGCGGCTTCCTCCTTGTGCGGCACGGTCACGTTGGCTCCGGCAAAGCCCAGCGCGACGAGGCCGCGCAGAGCCTCCGCGAGCTTTCCGGGCGCCACCGGCAGCGGCACATAGGTGCCGGGAATCCCATGCTCCGCCAGCCAATGGCCGTGCAGCATCGGCGAACGTGATTGCGAAACCGGCCAGCCGATCAGGCCCGCGACACGGAATGGCTTGGGGTCTGGCATGGAGGCTCCTACATCATCGCGCTGGGCAGCAAGGGAGAACGCAAGCCATGCGCGAGGTCAAGACGATCGGAGCAGACGACGCACGGCGCGGCATCGCGGCCGTGCGCGCCGCGGCCGAACGGCGAGATGCGGCCGTGGTGGTGGCCATCGCCGATGCCTATGGCGAATTGCTCGCGCTGCTGCGCATGGACGGCGCCGGGCCTGGCGAGGTCGCACCGGCCATCGCCAAGGCCTACACCGCCGCGCGGCTCGGCCAGAACACCCGCGAGATCGAGGCCGCCTCCCGCAACCCGAAGACAGGGTTCGACCTGGCGGGGTTCGCCGACCCGCGCATCACCGGGCTGATCGGCGGGGTGAAGCTGGAATTCGAAGGCGAGGTGGTCGGCGCCGTCGGCGTCAGTGGTGCTTCGGCTGGCACGGAGGAGGCGCTGGCGGAGGCGGGGGTGGCGGCGATGCTGGAGCCCTACAAGACCGTGGTGGAGGAAGCACCGTAAGCAAGCATGTTCTTTTTTGAAAAAAAGAACCAAAAAACTTTCATTCGTTTGCTGGCCTCGGCGCAAACGAATGAAGTCTTTTTTGCTTCTTTTTTCTTCAGAAAAAAGAAGACGCTTCCTTACTCCAGGTCGAGTGGAAAAATCGGCCGCCGCAGCCGCGTATAGGGAAACACCCGGCTATCCGACGAGCATGGCCCGCGCGTGGTGACGGTGTGGGTTTCAGACATGATGGGGTCGTAGGCCTGCCGGTGCGCCACGGCAGCCTTCACGCCGATCACGCGCAACTCTTCGGGGTTGATCCCTTGGCTGCGCCACTGGCCGAGGTCGAACGGCGGGGTTTTCTTCGTGGTCAGCAGCAGGGTGATCCCGCGATGCCGCACCACGGCGCTGGGGCCCATGGACACATGGATGCCGGAGCTTCCGGCGCTGTGGGAGTGGCGGTCCTCCAGCGTGAAGTCGCCGTCGGAGTCCGAGAGTTTCTCCACATCGAGCGTGACCGGCCCGGGGTCGAGCCGGCTGCCCTTGCCGCCCAGGGGCAGGGTGATGCGGCCACCCTTGGGGATGGCTTTCAGGGCCTGCACGGCCTCGGGATCGTTGATGATGATGCCGCCGCCCTGCACGTCGTGCTTCAGCATGGCGCGCAGCAGTTCCGTGCCGTCCCCGGGGGCGCCGCCGCCGATGTTCTCGGCGGGTTCCACCAGCAGCACCGGGCCCGGCCGGTTGGGCAGGCCACGCGAGAGGATCTCGTCGGCATCGCCCTGGGCGGGGATGCCGTGGTGGCGTAGTTCCCAGGCCAGGTCGGCGAGTTTCGCGAGTGCCGCTTCGGCGGGGGCCGCCTCGCCTTCGGTGATGGCGGAGAAGGCCATGCCGGCATGGGTGGAATCGCCGAAGCTGTAGCCGCCGACGACGTTGACGCAGAGGATCTCCGGGTTCTCCGCCTCGATCTGGCGGGCCAGGGCGCAGAGGTCGCGCATCGGCCGGTCGCCGGTGGCAACGCCGGTGGGCGGCAGGATCATGTTGGTGCCGCGCCAGATGGTGCGCGGGGTGCGGCAGGTGTTCAGCGCGCGGGCCAGTAGATCGGCGCCACGGATCGCCGCCTCATGCGCGTCGGTATGCGGCGTGTTGCGGTAGCTGACCAGGCCGTTGGACAGGCCGCACATCTGCGGCGTGAGCGTGGCGTGCTGGTCGTACACGCCGAACAGCGGCAGTGCCTCGGCGCCGGGCAGGGCGCGCAGGCGGGCGATCAGCTCGCCCTCGGGGTCTTCCAGCCCCGTGGTGCGCATGGCGCCGTGCAGCACCAGGTAGATGCCGTCGATCCCTTCGGCCAGCGCGGCGCGGGCCAGAGGTTCCAGTTCGCGCCAGAAGGTTTCGAACACCTCCTGCTCCACGGTGCCGGAGGGGGTGGCGCCCCAATCCAGCGTCGGCACCACCGTCCAGCCCTCACGCTCCGCCACGATCAGGAAACCATCCACCACCGAGAGGTCGCCACGGCGCGCCATGATGGCGGCGGCGTCGCGCTGGCGGAAATCGGCCAGGGGGGTGGTTTCGTCCACGAAGCTGTGGGTCTCGTGCGACAATGCGGCAAACAGGATGCGGGGCATTCTTGGGTCCTCCCTGCCGCAGCCTAGCGGCGGGATGGTTGACGCGCCAAGCCGGCGGGCGTTGAGTTGCTGGCAGAGGGCGCAAAGCCCCAGCAGGAGGACGGCATGAAGCGTGCGTTCCTGGCGGCGGCCATGATGGCCGCAATGGCGGCATGGGCGCCCGCATCGGCGCAGCAGACCACGCTGAAGGTGGTGCTGCCCGGCGAGCTGCGCAGCATCGACAGCGATTGGACCGCCGCCGCCATCACGCGGTACCACAGCTTCATGGTGTACGACACGTTGCTGGGCCTCGATGCCAACCAGCAGATCCAGCCGCAGATGGCGGACAGCTTCGACCTCAGCGACGACAAGCTCACCTACACCTTCCACCTGCGCGACAAGCTGGCCTTCTCCGATGGCTCGCCCGTCACGGCCGAGGACGTGGTGGCCAGCTGGATCCGCTGGGCGGAGGCCGATGGCGCCGGCCAGATGATCGCCACCTTCCTCGCGGGGCTGGATGCCGTGGATGCCCGCACATTGCGCGTGCGGCTGAAGGAGCCGTTTCCGCAGCTGCCCTACGTGCTCGCCAAGCCGATGGCGATCCCGATGTTCGTCAAGCCCGCCAAGATCGTGAAGGGCCTGTCGGCGCGCACGCAGTTCAGCGACCCCATGGGTTCCGGCCCGTTCATCATGCGCAAGGATGAATGGGTGGCCGGCAGCAAGACCGTCTATGTGAAGAACCCCGGCTACGTGCCGCGCGCGGAACCGGCCAGCGGCATCGCCGGCGGCAAGGTGGCGCGGGTGGACCGCGTGGAATGGGTGGTGATCCCCGATCCCTCCACCCAGGCCTCCGCGCTGCGCAATGGCGAGGTGGATTTCGTCGAGAGCCCCACGCTCGACCTCGTGCCGATGCTGCAATCCGCCCGCGGCGTGCGGGTGGCGGCCCTGTGGCCCACCGGCAGCGAAGGCACGATGCGGGTGAACTGGACCAACCCGCCCTTCGACAACCCGATCGCCCGGCGGGCGATGTACAATTTCGTCAACCAGAAGGACATGATCCTGGCCGCCGTCGGTGACGAGAAGCTGGGCCAGGTCTGCGGCGCGCTGCTCATCTGCGGCTCCCCCAACGGCAGCGAATACGGCGCGGAGATGCTGATCTCCAACGAGCCGGAGGATGTGCGCCTGAAGCGCGGGATGGAGATGCTGCGCGCCGGCGGCTACAAGGGTGAGAAGATCGTGGTGCTGGATCCCTCCGACCAGCCGATCATGAATCGCGCCACGCAGGTGCTGGTGGCCAGCATGCGCAAGGCCGGCGTGAACGTGGAAATGCAGACGATGGATTGGGCCACGGTGGTCAGCCGCCGCGCGGTGCGCGGGCCGGTGGCCAATGGCTGGCACATCTTCCTCACCATGGGCGGGCCGCTCGGGCCGGCCAACCCGGTATTCCACGTGCAGATGTCCGCCGCCTGCGACAAGGCCTGGTTCGGCTGGCCGTGCGATGCGGAGCTGGAACGGTTGCGCGCGGCGTGGATTCGCGAGACCGACCCCATCAAGGCGCGCTGGCTGGTGGAGAACATCCAGCTGCGCGGCGCGCAGATCGTGGTCTACATCCCGTTCGGGCAATACGTGTCGCCCTCGGCCTGGCGGGACAACCTGGACGGATTGCTGACGGTGCCGGAGACTGTGGTCTTCTGGAACGTGGCAAAGAAATAGATGCGGATTTTCGTCGCCTCGCTGGCAACCGAGACCAACACCTTCGCGCCGATCCCCACCGATCTGCGCAGCTTCGCGCCCACCTACTACAAGCCCGGCACGGCGCCGGCGGCAGCCACCATGAACACCGCGGTGATGGTGGTGGCACGCCGGCTGGCCGCCGAGCAAGGCCACACGCTGGTGGAAGGCAGCTGCGCCTGGGCCGACCCGGCGGGGATCGTCGGGCGCGCTACCTACGAAACGCTGCGCGACGAGATCCTCGATCAGCTCCGCGCCGCCATGCCGGTGGACGTGATCCTGTTCGGCCTGCACGGCGCGATGGTGGCCCACGGCTACGACGACTGCGAAGGCGACCTGATGGCCCGCGCGCGCAGGATCGCGCCGAACGCGGTGATCGGCGGCGAGATCGACCCGCATACGCACCTGAGCGACACGATGGTGCAAAGTGCGGACTTTATTGTCGCCTTCAAGGAATTTCCCCACACGGATTTCCTGGCCCGCGCGGAAGACCTCGCCGCCTTGTGCCTGGCCAAGGCATCAGGTGAGATCAACCCAGTGCCCTGCGTGTGGGACATGCGCCACATCGGCGGCTTCATGACCGGGCGCGAGCCAGGCCGCAGCTTCGTCGACCGGATGCTGGCGATGGAGGGCCGCGATGGCATCCGCTCCATCAGCGCCATCCACGGCTTCACCGCGGCGGATGTGTACGACGTCGGCAGCAAGATGTTGGTTTATGCCGATGACCGCGCAAAGGGCGAGGCGCTGGCGGAGAAGCTGGGCCGCGAGCAACTCGCCTGGGGCCAGGGCGCCAACCCCGTGCACCTGAAAACCGCAGAAGCCGTCACGGATGCGCTGGCCACTGAAGGCGGCCCTGTGGTGCTGGCCGACCGGTGGGACAACCCGGGCGGCGGTGTCGCCGGGGACAGCACCTTCCTGATCGAGGAGTTGCTGAAATATCCCGACGTGCCCGCGGCGGTCGGCGCGCTGTGGGATGCGCAGGCGGTGGCCTTCTGCATTGCCGCGGGGCCGGGCGCGGTGATGCCGCTGCGCTTCGGCGGCAAGGCGGCCGCCACCTCCGGCAACCCCATCGATGCGGTGGTGACGGTGCGCGCCGTCACCGACGACCTGCGCATTCCTTTCGAGCAGAGCGAGGTGTCGCTGGGCGCGGCGGCGGCGATCAGCATCGGCAACCTCGATGTGGTGCTGGCCAGCGGGCGGGCGCAGACCTTCTCACCGCCGGTCTTCACCAATCTCGGCATCGACCTGTCGAAGAAGAAGATCGTGGTGGTGAAATCCTCCAACCACTTCTTCGCCGCCTTCGCGCCGATCGCAGCCAAGATCACCTACGTGGATTGCGGCGGGCCCTATCCGCCGGATGCGGCGAAGATCCCCTACACCAAGATCCGCCGCCCGATCTCGCCGCTTGATGCCAATCCGTGGCTGTTCCCGCGCAACGACTGACCCCACGGCTGCATCTCTCGCCACCTCGGCTGGAGGATGCACCCGCGCTGTTCGCCTTCATGGGCGATGCGGCGGTGATGCAGCACACCTACCGCAAGGGATCGCTTCGCGACATGCGCCGGCATATCGCGGCCCATTGGTGGCAGGCGCGGCGCCTGGGTTTCGGCTGCTGGACGGTGCGGCACGAAGGCCAGGTGGTGGGGTTCGGTGGGCTGAACGACGATCCGCTGGAGCCGGGCTACGGGCCGGAAGTGGCGTATTTCTTCGCGCGCGAAGCCTGGGGCAAAGGCTTCGCCGGTGAGGTGGTGGCAGCGAGCCTCGATTGGGCGCGCGAACTCGGCCTTCCCAACGTATGCGCCTTCGTGCATCCCGAGAACGCTGCCTCCCGCCGCGTGCTGGAGCGGGCGGGGTTCACGGTGGAGCGCTGGGTGCCGGAGATGACACGCTGGCTGCTGCGTATCGAATTGGGGAGGGCGTGATGGCCGATGGGATCGCGGCGTTGCGCGCGGCGGTGGAAGCGCAGGGGCTGGTGCCCGGCGCGGCAAAGGCCAAACGCGGCAAGCCCGGCGTGACTCTGGTCTGGCTGCGGCCGGAGCCGGTCACGCTGCGCGTGGATGCCAAGGATGTGCTGTGGCTGGAGACCTACCTGCCCTGGGTGATGGCGGGCGGGAAGCTGCACAAGCAGGTGAAGGCGCTGCTGGCGGAACAAGGCGCGCTGTGCGCCAGCCGGGAGGGGCATGTCTCCGTGGGGATGCCCGGCGGTGCCGTGGCGCTGCCTGCGTTGCTGACGGCGGCACAGGGGCTGCGCGACATGTTGCAGGCGGAATGGCCTGATTATGCCACCGGGGTGTTTGCGAAGGCACTGGTGTAGCCTACACCCCGGCCGCGTGCAGCAGGTCGGCCAGCGCCAGGCCTTCCAGCCCCTCCGGCTCAATTCCGTCTACGAAAAGGTCTGCCAAAGCGCGCTTGCGGGCGATGATCTCGGCGATGCGGGATTCCACCGTGTTGGGCGTGACGTAGGTGAACACCTGCACCGGGCGCTGCTGGCCCATCCGGTGCGCGCGGTCCTCTGCCTGCGCTTCCACCGCCGCCGTCCACCAGCGGTCGAAATGGAACACCAGGCTGGCGGCGGTGAGGTTGAGGCCAACGCCGCCGGCGCGCAGCGACAGCACCAGAACCTTGTGGGCCGGGTTCTCGGCGAAGCGGCGCAGCGTGGCATCGCGCGTGGCGGCGTCGTGCGCGCCGGTGAGGGTCAGCGGCGTGAAGCGGCGCAGCCGGTTGGCGATGGCCGCCACGCCGAACGGGGCATCGACGAACTGGCTGAACACCAGGGATTTCTCGCCCGCATCGGCGGCGGCCTCAATGCGGCGTTCCAGGTCGTCCAGCTTGGCCGACGCGCCGCTCTCGGGCACGGCGTTGCAGATCTGCTTGAGGCGGAGCAGCAGTTCCAGCACCTGGGTCACCCGCACGCTGGCGCCCTGGCTGCGCAGCCAGACCACGCCCTGGCGCTCGGCCGCGTTGTAGGCGGCGCGCTGGGTAGGGCCCATGCCGGGGTCGATGGTGAAGCCGGTTTTCGGCGGCAGGTTGGGCAACACGTCTGCCCGGCGGCGGCGCAGCTGCACGCGATCCAGCAGCGGGCGCAGGCCGAGTGCCAGGGTGCGGCGTTCGTAGGCACCGGGCACGACGAACTCCAGGATGGAGACGAGGTCTTCCAGCCGGTTCTCCAGCGGCGTGCCGGTCAGCGCCCAGGCGCGATGGGTGCGCAGGCGGCGGATGGCCATGGAGGTGGCAGTGCCGCTGTTCTTCAGGCGCTGGGCTTCGTCCGCCACCACCACCTGCCAGATGCGGTGGGCGGGGCCGAAGGGCGGCGGCAGGTCCATGTCGGCGCGCAGCGATTCGTAGCTGGCCAGATGCACATCGGCGCGGCGCCACCAGGCGGTTTCGCGCTCCCGCGTGCTGCCCTGCACCAGGGAGGGGTTCAGCTCCGGCGCCCAGACCCGCAGCTGCGCCTGCCATTGCAGCAGCAGGCTGGCCGGCGCCACGATCAGGGCAGGGCGGGCCTCCGCCCCCAGCACGCGCAGGGCCGCGATGGCCTGCACGGTCTTGCCCAGGCCCATGTCGTCGGCCAGCAGCAGGGAGCCCTGGGTGAGGCGGGTGATGCCTTCCTGTTGCCAGGGCGGCAGGGGATGCGGCCAGGCAAGGCCGAAGGCGTCAGCAAGCATGCCGCGGTGTGGCGGAGTCCTTGAGTCTAGGCAAGCCAGGGCAGGACGCGGCCGACGATGGCGATGTGCTGGCCCTGGCGCACCACCGCGCCCCAGGCCTGGGCGATGATGATGCCGTCCACCTGCGCACGCACCGGCCAGGGGGCGAGGTCGATGCGCTGGAAATCGTGCAGCCAGCCGACCACCGTGCCCGCCTTCACCTCCGTGCCGCATTCGATGACGGGTTCGAAGTGGCCATCGAATGGGGCGACGGTGAAGCACTCCCGGTCCACCATGGCGGCGAGTTTCTGCGTGTTTGCGGCGTGGTGGGCGATGCGCTCAATGTTTCCGCGCAGCTGGCCGAGATGGATGGCGGCGGCCAGCACGCCGTGTTTCGCGTAGCGCACGCCCTCGGCGGAGACGGCGGCACCCCAGCCGAACTCACCGCCGATGGTGATCTTGCCTAGGCGCTCGCCCTCGCTGGGCAGCAGGCCCGGGGTTTCGTTCTGGTAGGCGATCACGATCGGCGTGCCGAACCAGCGTGCGGTGTTCTCGATCAGGCGGCCCTGCTCGGGGTCGTCCACCAGATGGTAGCTGGTGCCGCGGGCGAAGCGGGCGACGCTGCCGCCGGCGTGCAGGTCGATCACGATGTGCACATGCGGCCAGATGAAGCCGCGCACGAAGGCGGCGATGCGGTGGGTGATCCCTGCCATGGCCGGCGTGGTGCCGGCGCCATCGACGAAGCAGCGGTTGAGGTTGCGGTTGTCGTCCAGCGTGGAATCGCGCGCGCCGGCGCGGAAGGCGGCGGGGTTCAGCACCGGGACGAGGATGATGCGGCCCTGAACATCCTCGGCCGGGATGTCCCGCAGCAGGTGCTTCACCGCCACGGGGCCTTCGTATTCGTTGCCGTGGTTGGAGCCGAAGGCCACCAGGCCCTGGCCGGGTTTCGCGTTCGGGCCGACCATGACCGTGAGCGGGATGAGGTGGTCGCCCCAGATCGAGTCATGTTCCAGCGCCACCCAGTAGTCGCGGCGGCCGGGGCTTTCGAGGTCGAGGCCCCCAGGGCGGGTGATGATGCGTTCCATGCTCAGTTCACCCGGTGCTTGGCGACGAATTCGAGATCGACCTCCACGCCGATGCCGGGCGTGTCGGGGATCGGCACGGTCCCGTCGGGCTGCAGGTCGAAGCTGGCCTTGGCGATGCCGCGCGTGAGGGCGCTTTGGCTCACGTTGAACTCCACGAACTTCGCGCGGGGCAGGGTGGCGATGAGTTGCAGGGAGTAGCCGGTGAGCAGGTGGGTGAGCCAGGAATGCGGCACCAGCTCAATGCCTGCCTGCTCCGCCATCTCCGCCACGCGGGCGGCGACGCTGATGCCGCCGCAGCGGGAGAGGTCGGGCTGGACGATGTCCACGCAGCCTTCGCCGATGAAGCGCTGGAAATCCCAGATCGTGGCCACCTGCTCGCCGGCCGCCACCGGGGTGGGGCTGGTACGGCGGATGGCGGCGTATTCGTCGAACCGCTCCGGGTGGATGAAGTCCTCGATCCAGCCGACGTTGTATTCGGCGAGCCAGCGGCACAGGCGTTCCGCTTCGCGGCGGGTGCGGAGCGCGCTGGAGAAGGGTTGGGCGGCGTTCTTCCAGCCGGCGGGATACCAGCCGGGATCGACGAGCAGGTGGCGATCGGGGCCGAGCGCCTCGCGGGCGGCGGCGACGAGTTCGCGGTCGCGGCCTTCATC
>CANHKG010000132.1 GCA_947460455.1 Rhodospirillales bacterium
ACGCCGTGGTGCGCGCGGTGGAAGCGCGGCGAGACCAGCAGGCGCTCGCCAAGCCAGCCGTAGGAGACGCGGGCATTGGCGTGGCTCAGGCTTTCGATCAGGCGCAGCAGCAGCACCAGCAGCGGGAACTGCATCGGTGGCACGCCGATGAGCAGGGCGATGCAGGTGAACCAGGCGAAGCCGATGATGTCGTCTAGCAGATGGTTGCGATCGTCGGACCAGAAGGTCATCTGGCGCTGGGCGTGGTGCAGCGCGTGCAGCGAATACCACCAGCGGAAGACGTGGCTGAGGCGGTGGCGCCAGTATTCGCCGAAATCCAGGATGATGGCGTAGAGGAGGAAGGTCAGTACCGGCATGCCGAACAGGAACGGGAAGATGCGTTCCAGCGTGGGCGGCACGTAGCCCATGTCGGTCAGGGCGCCGCTCAGCTCCACCTGCAGCTTGAAGAACAGCACGTAGGTGATCAGCGGCAGCAGGCCGACGCGGCTGATGAAGGTGTAGAGCACATCCACCACCACCGCCTGCGCATCCGGCCAGCGTTCCACCGGGCGCCAGCGTTCCAGCGGCACGCAGACGGCGAAGGTGACCACCACCTGGGCGGCGCCGTACACCGCGAACAAGGCCCAGCCGAAGGAGATGTCCTCCCACTGGATCAGGCCTAGCGAGAACAGCAGCGGCAGCAGGAGGGTTTCCTGGATCCAGCCGGCAGCGGTGTCGAAAGCGGGGATCATGCGGTGGCGATGGCGCGGGGGTTGAGGAAAATGCCGTGCGGGGAGCGGCCGACATCGATGGTGGTGAAATCGCCGCTTTTGGGGTCCAGCACCGCCACCTTGTGGGTGAAGCGCATGGTGAACCAGATGTTGCCGTCTGGCGCGAATTCCAGGTCATCGGGACCGCCGGGCAGGCGGTAGCGGCGCACGGGGTCGAGCGTGGCGGCATCCAGCACCACCACCGATTGCTGGTCGAGCCGGTTGTTCACCCAGATCGTTTTGCGGTCGGGCGCCCAGAACAGGGTGTGCGCGCCCTTGCCGGTGCGGATGCGGCGCAGGGTTTTGCCGGTTTTGGCATCCAGCACCGCCACGTCGTCGCCGCCCATGTTGCCGGCCAGGACGCGGCCGGCATGCACCAGCACGCCGGCGGGGGCGTTGCCGCAAGGCTCATCCCACAGGATCTCCAGCCGGCGCAGGTCGATGGCGGCGATGCGGCCGGTGCCCTGGAGGGTGACGAACACCACGGAGCTGTCCGGTAGGAAATCCATGTGGCTGGGCATGGACTTGATGGGGAAGCGCTTCAGCAGCTTGTAGCTTCCGCCTTCATAGATATCGATCTGGTTGCGGGCGAGACCGGCGACGACGAAGAACTTGCCGTCCGCGCTGAATTGCAGGTGGTAGGGGTTGGAGACCGGCATGCGGCGCAGCACGGCGAAGGTGCGGGGGTCCAGCACCTGCAGCTCGTTGCCCGAGGAATCGCCGATCAGCAATTCCTTGTGGTCTGGCGTCAGGGCCCAGTGATGCGGCTCCCGCAGCACCGGGATCCGGCGGGTTTCGCGGCGCGTGGCCATGTCGATCACGCTCAGCGAGGCAGCGCCCGAATTCATGATCAGCACGGCCCCGCCACCTGCCTGGGCACCGGCCTGGGCAGCAGCCGGACGCGGGAGCAAGGCGGCCGCGCCGAGCGCGAGCGCTCCACGGCGGGTCATGCCATCGAGCCCGGAACGATCTTTCGTCACCATTTCAACCAGTTCTGGAGGGTTGTTCAGACCTTCCGATAGCACACCCGCGCAGTGGCGGTCCACGATGGGATGAACGGCGGGTTGGGCTGCGCCCATGCGGCGTTGGCATGGCGCTTGGTGCGCGGATTGACCAGGATCATGGCGACTCGCCCCCGGGGAGAAATGCGCCATGTCCTTCGTGTTGCTGGCCGACGACCTGACCGGCGCGCTGGATACCGCCGCGCGTTTCGTCTCGCGCTTCGGCCCGCAGAGGGTCACCTGGAAGGGCTCCTGGACTGCCGGCGCCCGAGACCTGGCAACGCGCGAGGGCACGGCGGCAGCGGCCGCGGCGGCGCATAAGGCCTGCGGGCCGGCGTTGCGCGGCGCCACGCTGGCGTTCAAGAAGCTGGATTCACTGCTGCGCGGGCATCCCGCCGCGGAACTGGCCGCCAGCTTTCGCGCCGGCGGGTTCGACCATCTGGTGATCGCGCCGGCCTTCCCGTTCCAGGGCAGGGTGACGCGCCATGGGCGCCAGGTGGCACAGGGCGTTGCGGTCGATGTCGACCTGGCTGGGCAACTGGCTGCCCTTGGCCTCGCCCCGGTTGTCGCGCGGGCCGGCATGGCGGCACCGACGGGCGTGAGCCTGTGGGATGCGGAAAGTGACGCCGATCTGCGGGCGATCGTAGCCACCGCCTGTGCCCTGCCCGGCCGTGTGCTGTGGGCGGGCACTGGCGGGTTGGCCGGCGCGCTGGGCGGTGGCGAAGCACCGCGGCCGGAGTTGCCGGCGCCACGCGTGGCCATGATCGGGTCCGACCACACTGTGAGCCAGACGCAACTGGCCGGGACATCGCGGCATCATGTGCTGGAGGGGGCGAACCGCGACCTGCCGTTGCCGGCGGCCATCAGCCTGCGCCTGCCGCCGGGCGTGCCCCGCGCCGAGGCCGCCGACCGGATTGGGCGGTTCTTCACGGAGGTGGCCTATCGGCTGCCCCGGCCGGGGGGCTGCATCGTGGCTGGCGGCGAGACACTGCGGGGGCTGGCGGATGGCCTGGGTGCCACCGCGCTGACGGTGCTGGGCGAGCATGAACCCGGTGCCCCCGTCTCGCGCATGGAAGGGGGGCATTGGGACGGGTTGCCAATCCTGTCCAAATCAGGTGCCTTCGGTGGCCCCGATTTCCTCGCCCGCCTGCTCGGTTGAAGGAGTTTCCCCATGCCTGCGCCACCGCCGGTTCTGGCCATCACCATGGGCGATCCGGCCGGGATCGGCCCCGAGATCATCGTGAAGGCGGCCCACGCGCTCGCCCCTCGGCTGGCGTCGGGAGAGATGCGCCTGTTGGTGATCGGGCACGCCACGGCGCTGGATAAGGCCTGCGCGGCGTTGGGCCATGCCACCTTCCCACGGGCTGACGAGACGGCGGCGTTCCCGCCGCTGGCGCTGCTGCCGGCGGGCGAAGAGCATGGCGCCATCGCAACCGGACAGCTCAGCCCCGAGGCCGGGCGCTTCAGCTTCCTCGCGGTGGACCAGGCGGTTCGCCTTGCCCTGGCCGGGCGGATCGCCGCCATCGTGACGGCGCCGCTGAACAAGGAGGCGCTGAACCTCGCAGGGCACAAATATGCCGGCCATACCGACATGCTGGCGGACCTGACGGGGCAGAAGACCTCTGTGATGATGCTGGCGCACGGCAACATGCGCGTCAGCCACGTCACCACCCATGTGGCGCTGGAGAAGGTGCCTGCGCTGGTCACGCCGGAGCGGGTGCGCCGCACGATCGACCTTACGTATGACGCGCTGCGCCGCATGGGCATCGCCCGGCCGCATATCGCGGTGGCGGCGCTGAACCCGCATGCCGGCGAGGGCGGGCTGTTCGGCACCCAGGACAACGACGTGACCGCGCCCGTGGTCGCCCAGTGCAACGCCGAAGGCCTCCATGTGAGTGGCCCCGTGCCGGGCGATACGGTGTTCGTGAAGCTGCGCGGCGGCCAGTACGACGCGGTGGTGGCGATGTATCACGACCAGGGGCACATTCCGGTGAAGCTGCTGGGCTTCCAGATGAACCCCGCCACCGGCACGTTCGACTCGCTCTCCGGCGTGAACATCACGCTGGGCCTGCCGGTGATCCGCACCTCCGTGGACCACGGCACCGCCTTCGATATCGCCGGCCGCGGCATCGCCAACGCCGACAGCATGGTGGAGGCGATCGAAGTGGCGCTGCAGATGACGGCCGCGAAGGGAACACACGCATGAGTGCCGGCTGGAAACGCGAGGAGCTGGCCACGCTGGGGCAGATCTCCGGCGCACACATGGTCAGCCATATCCACATCCTGGTGCTGCCGCCGCTGTTCCCGCTGCTCAAGGAACAGTTCGGCGTGGGCTATGTGGAGCTGGGCTTGGCCCTGACGCTGTTCAACATCGTCTCCGCCCTGATGCAGACGCCGACCGGCTTCGCGGTGGACCGGTTCGGGCCGCGCCGGCTGCTGGTGGGCGGGCTGCTGCTGGGCGGCAGCGCGTTCATCGTGGCAGGGCTCAACCCGGTCTATCCGGTGCTGCTGGCCGCCGCGCTGATGGCCGGGTTGGCCAATTGCGTCTACCACCCCAGCGACTACGCCATCCTCTCCTCCGGGGTGATCGGCGAGGCACGGGTGGGTCGGGCGTTTTCGATCCACACGTTTGCCGGCTATGCCGGCACGGCGATGGCCCCAGCCGGGATGCTGCTGGCGGCGGGCACCTGGGGTGTCTCCGGCGCGCTGATTGCGGCGGGGCTGCTGGGCCCGCTTTTCGCGCTGCCCCTGCTGTTCGGTGCGCCCACCGGGGCGCCGCGACCCGCCATGCGCAAGGTCACACTGCCCGCCCGCGCGCTGATCACGCCGAAGGTGTTGTCCTTGATGGCGTTCTTCGCCGTGATCGGCATGTCCGGCGGCGGGATTTCGGGGTTCTCGGTGGTGGCGATGAACGCGCATCACGGCACGGCCCTGGGTGTGGCGAGCCTGGCGCTGTCGTTCTACCTCGGCGCCTCGGCGCTCGGCGTGCTGGCCGGCGGCATCATCGCCGACCGCACGGACCGGCATAGCGAGGTGGCGGCCGGTGGCTTCGCGGTGACGGCGATCGCCATTGCCATCGTCGGGCTGGTGAACCTGCCGGTGTGGGCGCTGCTGCCGGTGATGGCGGTGGGCGGGTTCTGCACCGGCCTGATCATGCCCTCGCGCGACATGCTGGTGCGCGCCAGCGCGCCGAAGGGGGCGGAGGGGCGGGTGTTCGCCATTGTCTCCACCGGCTTCAACATCGGCGGCATCATCGGCCCGGTGCTCTATGGCACGATCATGGATTTCGGCCACCCCGGCTGGATCTTCGCGGTCTCGGTCGGCTTCATGCTCGCCACCTGCGTGCTGGCCCTGGCGACCGACCGGCACGCGCGGCTCGCCGCCGCCGAATAGAAAAAGGGGCGGGCCCTTGCGGACCCGCCCCCCTGTTCCGTCCCTCGGCTGGGATCAGATCGCGTCCCAGGCATACACGTCGCGGGTGCGCTCCAGCGGCGTGAGGCTGGACTTCCACGCCGGCAGCAGCGTTTCGGCCAGGGCCTGCGCCGACCAGCCGGTGCCGCGGTGCATGGTGCGGATCGGGCGCGGCTGGCTGTAGAGATAGATCTCGTTGCCGCGCGCACCCATGATCTGGCCCGTGACTTCCTTGGCGGCATCGCTGCCCAGGAAGGCGGCGAGCTGGGCCACCTGGTCCGGCCGGGTCTTGGCGGCGCGGGCCTGCATCTGCTCCTCGGTCTGGCCGGGCACCGTCTCGATCATGCGGCTGAAGGCGTGGGGCCCGATGCAGTTGCTGCGCACGTTGTAGCGCGCCGCGTCACCAGCGATGCCGCGCGACATGCCGGCGATGCCGAGCTTGGCGGCGGCGTAGTTCACCTGGCCCACCGAGCCGATCAGGCCGGAGGTGGAGGTCATGTGCACGAACGCCCCGCTCTCCTGCTTGCGCATGAACGGAATGGCGGCGCGGGAGACGTAGAAGGCGCCATAGAGATGCACCTTCACCACCGCGTCGAATTCCTCCGGTGTCATGCGGTGGAAGATGGTGTCGCGCAGGATGCCGGCGTTGTTCACCACGATGTCGATCTTGCCGAAGCGGTCGATCGCGGTCTGGACCATGCTCTGGGCGCTGTCCCAGTCTGCCACGCTGTCGTAGTTCGCCACGGCCTGGCCCTGGCCGTGCATGGCCTCGATCTCGCTGACCACCTGCTGCGCGGGTGTCGAGTCGTTGCCGCTGCCATCGACGGCGGCGCCGATGTCGTTCACCACCACCTGGGCGCCGTTTTCCGCCATCACCAGCGCGATGGCGCGGCCGATGCCACGGCCGGCACCGGTCACGAGGGCAACCTTACCCTCAAGCATTTTCTTGGACATGCCCGTCCCCTCCTTGGAACTATTTGCAGTGAGACGAGTGTGCGACGGGCGGGGCGCGCTGTCACCCTCGCCCCTGCATGGCGGCCGTGCCTTGCCAGAGCAGCGCGGCACGGCGACGATCCCGCCCCTGTAGAGAGGGATGGCCATGGAACTGAACCTGAAGGGCCGGCGCGTGATTGTCGCCGGCGGCAGCCGCGGCATCGGCCGTTCGATCGCACTCGGCTTCGCACAGGCGGGCGCGGCGGTTTCGATCTGCGCGCGCGGCGCAGAGACACTGGAGGCCACGCGCAAGGAACTGGCCGCATTCGGCGGCACGGCGCATGCGGCCCCCTGCGACCTCAGCGACGCGGCGGCGATCGCGGCCTATATCCCGGCGGCTGCCAATGCCCTCGGCGGTATCGACATCCTGGTGAACAACGCCTCCGGCTTCGGCCGTGGCGATGACGAGGAAAGCTGGGAATCGAGCCTGTCGGTGGACCTGATGGCCGCCGTGCGCGCCAGCCGGGAGGCGATGCCGTGGCTGATGAAGGGCACGCAGCCCAGCATCATCCACATCTCCTCCGGCTCCGGGCTCAATCCCTCGGTGCGCACGCCGGCCTATGGCGCGGCCAAGGCGGCGGTGAACCATTATACCCGCACCCAGGCGGCGGCGCTGGCCAAGCACGGCATCCGGGTGAACTGCGTGGCGCCGGGCTCGATCGAGTTCCCCGGCGGCTCCTGGGAGCGGCGCAAGACCGAGGACCCCAAGCTCTACAACTCCATCCTGAACTCCATGCCCGCCGGGCGGTTGGGCACGCCGGAAGAGGTGGCGAACGTGGTGATGTTCCTGGCCTCCGACATGGCGATCTGGGTCACGGCGCAGATCATCCAGGTGAATGGCGGCCAGGGCTTCGGCAGGTGAGCGCCGACATCGGAAGCTGGGCGCGCTGGCAGGCGCCGGAGCAGATCGGCTGGTCCGCGGCGAAGCTGGCGGAGGCGCAGGCCTTCGCCGGCATTCCTGGTCCCACTGGCAACTCCGCCGGCACGATGGTGGTGGCGGGCGGCAAGGTGGTGGAGGCCTGGGGCGAGATTGATCGCCACTACAACGTGCATTCCATCCGCAAGAGCTTCCTCAGCGCGCTGTACGGGATCCACGATGCCGAGGGGCGCGTGGACCTGGAAGCCACGCTCGGCAGCTTGGGCATCGACGACAAGGAGGGGCTGTCGGAGCGCGAGAAGCTCGCCACCGTCCACCAGCTGCTGGCGGCGCGCTCCGGCGTGTATCACCCGTCGGGCTATGAATCGCCCAACATGCTGGCGATCAAGCCGGCGCGGCACAGCCACGGGCCCGGTGTGAACTGGTGCTACAACAACTGGGACTTCAACGCGCTGGGCACCATCTTCCGCCAAGTGACCGGCGCCGATATCTATGCCGACTTCAAGGCGCGCATCGCCGACCCGATCGGCATGCAGGACTACGAACCGGCGCGCGACGGCGGGTATCACCCGCTGGAGGCGTCCATCCACCCGGCCTACCCGTTCCGCATGACGGCGCGCGACCTCGCCCGGTTCGGCGAGTTGTTCCTCCGCCGCGGGCGCTGGGGCGGCGCGCAGATCGTGCCGGAAGCCTGGGTGGAAGACAGCGTGGCGCCGATCTCCGATGCCGGGCTGGCCGGCAGCTACGGCTACATGTGGTGGGTGGGGCGCGACGGCATCCATTTCCCCAACGCGCGCGTGCCGGAGGGCACCTACTCCGCCCGCGGCGCCGGCGGGCACTACATCGTGGTGCTGCCGAAGCTGGATGCCGTGGTGGTGCACCGGGTGGATACGGACATCCCGGGCAACACCGTCAGCTCCGGCCGGTTCGGCATGCTGCTGCAGCGGATCCTGGCCGCGGCGCCGGGCTAGCGTTCCGTTCCGTCCCAGGTCGGCTGGCGGGGCGGCACGATGTCCTTGAAGGCATCGAAGCCCTTCCACGCCGGCTCGGGCGACGGCACGCCCGGCGTCGGCGCATAGGAAGAGGGCGCCTCCAGGCTCAGCTGCGGGATGTAGCGCGGGCAGTTGGCGAAGATCGCGCGCACGGAAACACGCACGATCAGCTGCGCGCCCACGGTGCGGGCCAGCAGGTCGTCGTCGCGGGAGACGCTGGCGGTGCCATTCACCCGCAGCCGGCGCGGCTGGCCATGCATGTCGATGAACAGCAGCCCCACTTCGGGATTCACCGCGAGGTTGCCCAGGCTCTTGAACATGCCGTTGCCGTCGTAGTCCGGAAACGCCAGCTCCGACGGCCCGGTGACGCGCACGAAGCCGGGCGGCCCACCCTTGAAGGAGCAGTCGGGCCGCCCAGCGGCATCGGCGGTGGCGAGGAAGAAGTAGATCGCCCCTTCGATGAACGCGCTGTCGCTCTCGGTGAAGGCCTGCCGCGACCGTTCCTCCAGCCGGTCCGCCAGGGCGCGGCTGGCAAAGGCGTCCTGCAGCGCGCGGTTGCCGGCGTGGTAGAAAGGGGTGTCGGTCATGGCGGTCTCCTCGCCTGTGCAGATCGGGCGCAGCGGTTCAGGCAGGGCGCGCCAGGATCAGCTGCCCGACATCGGTCCAGCGCGCGCGAAACCCGATTTCGCAATAGGCCAGGTAGTATTCCCACAGGCGCTTGAACCTGGCGTCGTAGGGCTGCTTGCCGGCCGGCGGCGGCAGCCGCGCCACCTGCGGCCAGGCGCGCTGGAAATCGCCATACCAGCGCGCCAGCGTCTCGGCATAGTCGAGGCCGAACCAGTGGTCGCCGCGCCATTCGAGGCCCGCCGCCGCCACCTCGCGCCGCAATTCGCCGGGGCTGGGCAGCATGCCGCCCGGGAAGACGTGGCGCTGGATGAAGTCGGCGGTCCGGGCGTAGTCGTCGAACCAGGTGTCGTCGATCGTGATGGTCTGGATGCCGGCCAGCCCACCGGGGGCCAGCCGGTCGTGCACCGTGCGGAAATAGGTGGGCCAGTATTCCCGCCCCACCGCCTCGAACATCTCGATCGACGCAATGCGATCGAACTGGCCCGGTACGTCGCGATAATCCTGCAGGCGAAGCTCCACCCGGTCCGAAAGCCCGGCCTCGGCAATGCGGGCGCGGGCGAATTCCAGCTGTGACGGCGAGAGCGTGAGGCCCACCACCTGCACCCCGAACTCGCGCGCCGCCAGGGCGGCAAACCCGCCCCAGCCGCAGCCGATCTCCAGCACGCGCATCCCGGGCCGAAGGCCCAGCCGCTCGCACAACAGGCGCATCTTGCGGGCCTGCGCCACTTCCAGCGCCTCGGCCGGCTCGGCGAACACGGCCGCGGAATACGTCATGCTGGCATCGAGCCACAGGCGATAGAACTCGTTGCCCAGGTCGTAATGGGCGACGATGTTGCGGGAGGCGCCGCGCCGCGTGTTGGGGCGCAGCTTGTGGGCAATCCAGGCCAATGCCCGCGTCCACGGCCGGCCGCGCAACAGCGGCGTCAACTCGGCTTCGTTGGCCGCCGCCAACGCCATCACCGCGCGGATGTCCGGGCTCTCCCACAAGCCATCGAGATAGGCCTCGGCCCAGCCGAGGCTGCCCCCCGTTACCAGCCGGGTGACCGCACGGGGATCGCGGATGACAACCGTTGCCGCCGGCAGGGGGCTCGCCGCCATGCGATGCGTGCCGCCATCCGGCATCACCACTGTCAGGGCGCCCACCCGGATCTGCCCCGCAATCTTCAGCAGCAGCCGCAATCGCGGATCACGCGGCGGGGCGTTCCGGCCGTGGGACTGGTCGTCGGCCTGGGCGAAGCGTGTCGTGCTCACGTCTATCCTTCCGCATCCTTGGCGGAGCCATGGGGATGCTTCCCCGAACCAGCCTCCTCCTCCCGGCGTGGCGGCCCACGCACGCGGGCAGCCTAACGTGGCCGCATGCGCACGGCCAAGCCTTGCCTGCGCAAGCAGGGCAGCCACCGCCAGGGAACGCTAGGCATGCGGCCCGCCCTCGCCTATCGAAGCTGCAGATGGGGAGAAAGGGCCGGACGTGCCACGCGGAATCGTCCGATGAATGCCACGCCAGCGTCTCCGTCCGGTGGCCAGCGTCACGGGCGGCTGTCTGTGTTCGCCCTGGCCGACTATCGCAGGCTTTGGCTGATCGGTACCACGTCCTCCATCGTGCGCTGGGTGGATACGCTGGCGATGGCGGTCTTTGCCTACCAGGCCACCAGTTCGGCCTTCGTGGTGGCGATGCTGACCATGCTGCGCATGCTGCCCATGGCGGTTCTCGGCCTGGTGTTCGGCGCGGTGGGCGAGCGTGTGGAGCGGCGCCTGCTGCTGCTCGGCGTCCTCATCGGGATGGCGCTCACCTCTGCGACACTGACCGTGCTGGCATGGTCTGGCACGCTTGCCGTGTGGCATCTCGCGGTCGCCAGCCTGCTGAACGGCATGGCCTGGGCCAGCGACAACACGGTGCGCCGCTTCCTGATCGGGGAGGTGGTGGGTGCCGCCCGGCTTTCGGGCGCCATGTCGCTCGACATCGGGGCCGGCAATGCCGCACGCCTGCTGGGCCCCGTGATGGGCGGGGTGCTGCTCGCGACGCTGGGGATCGAAGGCGCGTTTGCGCTCGGGACCGCGCTCTATCTGCTGCCGCTTGTCGCCGCGTGGCGCCTGGCCTACCGCAACCCCTATCTGGCCGCCGGCGGGCCTTCGCTCCTGGCGCGGATTGCCGGCGGCTTCGGCGTGGTGCGCCGGGATCCCCGGCTTGTCGGCACCATGGTGGTGACCCTGATCTTCAACCTGTGGGGCTGGCCTGCCACGAGCATGGTGCCGGTGATCGGGGCCGACCAGCTGGGCCTGTCTGCCGCGATGATCGGCGTGCTGGCGGGGATGGACGGGCTTGGGGCACTCGCCTCGGCGGCGGCCTTGGCGGTGATGCTCCGGCCTGGTGGTTTCCGCATGACCTATGTCGGCGGCACGGCGCTCTACCTCGCGGCCACCGTGGCCTTCGCCCTGTCGCCGGAGCCGATCAGTGCCGGCGCGGCCCTGGTTGTCATCGGCGCGGCAAGCTCCTGCTTCGGGGTGATGCAATCCACGCTTGTCTATGTGCTGGCCCCGCCGGAGGCCCGCAGCCGGGTGTTCGGTGTGCTGGCGGTGTGCATCGGCTCGGCGCCGATCGGGTTCCTGCATCTCGGCCTGCTGGCAGACTGGATCGGCGCACCTTATGCAACAGCCTTGATCGGCATCGAGGGCCTTGTCGCCATCCTGCTGACCCGCCGCTGGTGGCGCACGATCTGATCGGGACGACATGAACGAGACGAATTCAGACCGCCCCCTGCGCGGAATCGTGACCATTCTGGGCGCCGTCTTCTGCTTCACCCTGTCTGATGCCATGGCCAAGTGGCTGGGCCAGGCGATGCCGGTTACGCAGATCAACTGGATCCGCTACCTGGTGTTCGTGCCCTTTGCCTGGGTGCTTGTGGCCCGCACGGCCGGCGGACGCGTGCAGGTGAAGCAGCCGCGCCTGCAGGTTCTGCGCGGCCTGCTGCTCGCCGTCTCCGCACTGCTCTACGTCTTCGCCATCCAGACAATGCCGCTGGCGGAGGCGACATCGGTGGGGTTCATCTCCCCGCTGCTGATCACGGCACTGTCCGTGTGGATCCTGCACGAGGTGGTGAACACCGCGCGCTGGGCCGCGATCGTGGTGGGGTTGCTCGGCGTGCTGGTGATCGTGCGGCCCGGCACGGAGGCCTTCCAGCCCGCGGCGCTGCTGGTGGTGGGGTCCTCCTCCACCTGGGCGGTGGCGGTGGTGCTGACGCGGCGGATGTCAGGGCTGGATCCGACGGCCACCACCTTGCTGTGGTCCGCGGTGGTGGGCCTGGTGGCGATGACGCTCGCCATTCCCTTCGGCTGGGTGTGGGCCACCTGGGATGCCTGGGTGATGGGGATCGCTCTCGGGCTGGTGGCCTCGGCTGGCCAGTACTTCATGATCCAGGCCTACCGCTTTGCCCCTGCCTCCCTGTTGGCGCCGTTCAGCTACACCTCGCTGCTGTGGAGCACGGTGTTCGGCTGGGCCATGTTCGGCGGGCTGCCAGACCTGCCCACGCTGCTCGGTGCGGTCGTGATCGTGGCAGCCGGGCTGGTGGCAGCCCGGCCGGAGAAGAAGGCTTAGCGGTCAGGCGAAGGCCGAAGCGTCGAACCCATCCGGCAGCACGCCGCGCGGGCGGATCATGTCGTAGGGGCCGCGCGCCAGGAACTGCCCCTGGCCGGGCTCGGCCTGCACCACCCCGTCGCGCATCGCCACCCGGCCGCGCAGGAGTGTCGCCACCGGCCAGCCGGTCACTTCCATCCCCTCGTACGGCGTGTAGTCCATGATCGACTGCATCATGCCGTTGTTCAGCGTCACCCGCTTGGCGGGGTCCCACAGCACCAGATCCGCATCGAAGCCCGGCGCGATGCTGCCCTTGCGGGGATAGAGCCCGAACAGCCTTGCGGGGTTGGTGGCGGTGATGCGCACGAAGGTGTTGAGGTCGATCCGCCCCTTCACCACCCCCTCGCTGAACAGGATCGGCAGCCGCGCCGCCAGGCCGGGCACGCCGTTCGGGATGTCGCGGAACGGCGCGTTGGTGCCGTTCACCGGCTTGCCCTTGGGGCCGGTGAAGGTCCAGCCGGAATGGTCGGAGCTCACCACATCCAGCGTGCCGCGGCGCACATCGGCCCACAGCGCCTCCTGGTCCGCCTTGGTGCGCGGTGCCGGCGAGCACATGAACTTCGCCCCCTCGAAACCGGGCTTGTCCATGTCGTCCGCGGTCAGGGTGAAGTATTGCGGGCAGGTCTCGCCCCACACCTTCAGCCCGCGCGCCTGGGCCCGCGCGATCTCCTCGGCGACCTCGCTGCAGCTCACGTGGAAGACCTGGATCGGCTGGTCCACCATCTCCGCCAGGGCAATCGCCCGGTGCGTCGCCTCGCGCTCGATCATCTTGGGGCGCGACCAGGCGTGGTACATCGGCGCCGTGCGGCCCGAGGCGATCAGCGCCTCCGTGCGCCAGCGGATCGCCTCGTAGTTCTCGCAGTGCACGGTCACGAAGGCGCCTTCGCGCCGCGCCGCCGCCAGCACGCGCAGATAGGCGCGGTCGTCCAGGTTCAGCGGATCGTAGGTCAGGAACACCTTCAGGCTGCGCACGCCCTGCGCCACCACCTGCGGAATCTCCTTCCAGATCACATCGTCGGTCGCATCGGTGATGATCTGGTGGAAGGAGTAGTCCACCATCGATTGCCGTGCCCGCCGCTGATACTCGGCCAGCGGTTCCAGCAGCCCGTGCCCCTTGAACTGGGTGGAGAAGGTGATCACCGAGGTGGTGCCGCCCACCAGGCAGGAACGGCTGCCGGTTTCCCACGTTTCCTCGTCCGCCCCGCCGCCTTCCTGCAGCTGTTCGATATGGCAATGCGTATCAACCCCGCCCGGCATCACCAGCAGCCCGCCGGCATCAAGTGTTTCGGCGCCCTCCAGGCGTTCGCCGAGGGCTGCAATCCTGCCGTCGCGAATCCCGATATCGGCGCGCATGGTGTCGCTTCCCGTCACCACCGTGCCGCCACGCACAACGAGGTCGTAATCCGCCATGTCGATGTCCTAACGTGTATCGCGACATGCAACCGATTTCCCCCCCGCGCCGCAACCTTCTTTGGGCCACCAAATGCGCCTGACCTCCCGCACCATCCGCCCCACCGGCCAGCCGATCACGGTTCATTTCGACGGCCAGGCATTGCCGGGCCTTGCAGGTGAGACCGTGGCCGCCTGCCTCTCGGCCGCCGGGATCGCCACCTTCCGCGCCACCGCATCCGGCGCACCGCGCGGCCTGCATTGCGGCATGGGGGCCTGCTTCGACTGCGTGGTGACGATCGACGGCCGGCATGGCCAGCGCGCCTGCCAGGCGAAAGCCACCGACGGCATGCAGGTTTCGAGCAGCGCACCGGCCGGCCTCGCCGATCTCGTTCACACCCCGGAAAACAGCCCCGATCGCAGCTGCGACCTGCTGGTGGTGGGCGCGGGCCCGGCCGGGCTTTCGGCCGCCATCGCCGCGGCTGAATCGGGCGCGCAGGTCATCGTGCTGGACGAGCGGGACGCCCCGGGCGGCCAGTACCACAAGCAACTCGCGCCAAGCCATGTCAGCACTGATCCCGACGCCCAGCATCGCGAGGGCGCCGAACTGCGTGCGCGGGCGGAGGCGGCGGGCGTTGAGATTGTGTCGAATGCCATCGCCTGGGGTGCCTTCCCCCATGCCGAAGCAGCCGCCGAGATCGGCGCCGTCGTCGGCGGGCAAGCCACCGTATTCACTCCGTGCCGGCTGGTCCTGGCACCCGGGGCCCATGAACGCCCGGTCCCGCTGCCCGGCTGGACCTTGCCGGGTGTTCTGACCACCGGCGGGCTGCAAACCCTGGTCCGCGCCCAAAGGGTGGTGCCCGGCCAGCCCGTGCTGATCGCCGGCAACGGGCCGCTCAACCTCCAGCTGGCCTGCGAGTTGCTGGCCGCCGGCGTGCGCGTGGCCGCCGTGGTGGAAGCCGCCGCACGCCCCTCCCTCGGCATCTGGCGCACCGCGCTGGACATGTGGCGGCACGACCGCGACCTCACCCGCCAGGGGATCGGCTATCTGGCGATGCTGAAGCGCCGCGGTGTTCCGGTGTTCTGGGCCAGCCACGTCACCAGGCTGGAAGGAACGGATCGTGTGGAGGTGGCCCATGTCGCCACACCCACGGGTATGGCGCGCATCACCGCCACGACGGTTGCGCTGAATGCGGGTTTTCAGCCCGAGACCGGCCTCGC
>CANHKG010000133.1 GCA_947460455.1 Rhodospirillales bacterium
GGCAACGACCTGTTGGGCGCCGCCTACACCCTGCCGGACGGCGCGCAATACACCCTCTCCGGCCAGGACGGCGAAGACACCGCCGTGCTCGACCTCTCGGCCGAAACCGCCCCACTGCGCGGCGGCTTTGGCAACGGCTTCGGGTATATCCAGAACACCCTCACCGGCGGCCTGCTCAACGTGATGGCGGAGCACATCCGCTACACCGGCAACGGGCTCGAAACCGTCAACGGCGGCGACGGCAACGACAGCCTCACCGGCCTCGCCGGCAACGACATTTTCGGCGGTGGCGGCGGGGATGACCTGATCAGCGGCGCCGCCGGCAACGACACGCTATACGGCGGCGAGGGCGATGACACCATCACCGGCGGCACCGGCCAGGACTGGATCGACGGCCAGACCGGCACCGACACCGCCATCTATGCCGGCAGCTTCGCCGAATACAGCTTCTCGCCCCAGGCAGACCGCCTGCGCGTTACCTCCAAGGCCGGCGACACCGACCAGCTCTTCGGCATCGAGCGCATCCGCTTCGATGACGGCACGGTGGCGGTGCGGCCGGATTTCAACATCGACAGCACCGCCTTCACCTTCACCGCCACCAGCCTGCACCAGGCGGAAGGTACCGGCGGCACCACCGCCTATACGTTCACCGTTGCCCGCAGCGGCGCCATCGGCATCCCGCAGAGCATTGGCTGGTCGGTCGCCGGCATCGCCGGCACCGGCACCGTGCCCGCCACCGCCGCCGATTTCGCCGGCAGCACACTGCCCGCCGGCACGCTCAGCTTCGCGCCGGGCCAGGCCAGCGCCACCATCACCGTGAACGTCGCCGCCGATGCCGCGGTGGAGCTGAACGAACGCTTCGCCGTCACCCTCGGCACCGCCCCGCCAGCCAGCGTGATCACCGCCGGGGTTGCCCAGGGCATCATCCGCAACGACGACACCGCGCCGGCCACCGCCAGCTTCACCATCACCCGCCTCGCCGCCAACCGCACGGAAGGCAGCAGCGGCGGCACCACGCCGTTCACCTTCACCGTCAGCCGCGGCGGCAACACCGCCATGGCCCACAGCATCGCCTATGCCGTGGCGGGCATCGCGGGGAATGGCACGCTGCCCGCCTCGGCCACCGATTTCGACGGCGGCACCCTGCCCACCGGGCGGCTCAGCTTCGCCCCCGGCGAGACCAGCCGCGTGCTCACCATCCCCGTCGCCGCCGATTTCGCCGGCGAGCTGAACGAGCGCTTCGGCGTCACCCTCTCCGCCCCGTCCTCCGGCGCCGTGCTCGGCAGTGCCGCGGCGGCCGAGGGCATCATCCTGAACGACGACACCTCGCTCGCCTTCACCGCCGCCAATATTTCCCGGCCGGAGGGCCACGCCGGCACCACCGCCTTCACCTTCACCATCAGCCGCAGCGGCACCACCACCCGCAGCACCACGGTGGACTGGTCCTTCGCCGGCGGCGGCGTGGCCGGCACCGTGGCCGCCAACGCCGCGGATTTCGCCGGCGGCCTGCCCCCAGGCGGCACCCTCACCTTCGCCCCCGGCCAGACCGCGCGCAGCATCACCATCCCGGTGCTGGGCGACACCAACCCCGAGGGCGGCTTCAACGAGAGCTTCACCCTCGCGCTCGCCAACGCCTCCGGCGGTGCCGCCATCATCGCCGCCAAGACCACCGGCACGATCCGCGAGGACGACGCCATCACCGGCGGCCCGGGCAACGACACATTGTTCGGCACGGTGGGGTCGGACCTGTTCGTCATCGGCCAGGGACAGGACACGATATGGGGCGGCAACGGGGTGGACAGCTTCCGCTTCCTGCCCAGCGCCGCCGCGCCGGCCAACCTGTTCACCCTGAACGATTTCGATCCCTTCGTGGCCGAGCGCATCGACCTCTCGCGCATCGATGCCATCGCCGGCACCCTGGCCAACGACGCCTTCACCTTCATCGGCCCGATGCCGCTGACCCTGCCCGGCCAGCTCCACTGGGAACGCCTCTCGCCGCACCTGGTGGAATTCCAGGGCAATTTGAACGCCGACCCGGCCCCGGAGCTGCGCATCGTGCTGTTCTCACCGGGCACGCCAGACAGCACCTGGTTCACGCTCTGACGAAAAACGGCGGAGGGGCCATCCCCTCCGCCGCATTCGGCTCAGCGTTGCGGCTGGCTCAGACCAACACCGCCGCCGGCCGCATGCCGCCGACCTCGATGCCGTTCCAGTTCTTCAGGGTCGGCCGCGCCAGCTCGGCCACCACCGGGTTCACCTGGCCGTTATCCGGCAGCAGCTTCGCGATCAGCGCCGCCGTCACCACATCGGCCGCGCGCCCGGCGCCGTCGTCGCACTTCACTGCGAAGCCGAGGCCCAGCTCGGGGATCGTGCCGCAATGCACGCCCTCGGCCCCGCCCTTCACGAACACCCGCTCGCCCAGCGCCTGGATCACCTTGGTATCGAACCGGTTGGTGCCGGCCACCATGCGCGGCTGGGCAGCCACCGCCGCGCGGATACGCTTGGCCGCCGCCGCCCGGTCGGCATGCAGCCCCTCGCCGGAACCGAAGCGCGCGAAGGCCAGCGCCAGTGCCCGCAGCGGAATCGCGTAGGTGGGGATGGAGCAGCCATCCACCGCGAAGTTGCTCTCGTCCAGCCGGGTGGAGGTCATGTCGGCCAGCGCCGCGGTGATCACCTTCATCGTGGGATGATCGGGCTTCACGTAGCCCTTGGGATCGTCGCCACGGTCGCAGGCCAGGCAGATGAAGCCGGAATGCTTGCCGGAGCAGTTGTTGTGCAGCGCGCTCGGCACCTGGCCGGAAGCCGCCAGCGCCCGCGTCGCCACGTCGTAGCTCGGCCAATGCGTTCCGCATTCCAGGCAGCCCACATCCCGCCCCGCCTTGGCCAGCATGGAGGTGGCCGTCGCCACATGGTCTTCCTCGCCGTTATGGGAGGAACAGGCCAGCGCGATCTCCGCATCCGTCAGCCCCAGACGCGCGGCAGCCCCGGTTTCCACCATCGGCAGCGCCAGCAGCGCCTTCACCGCGCTGCGCGGATACACCGCCCAATCGACGTCACCGGCGGAGAACACCACGCCGCCCTTGGCATCCACCACGATCGCCGCACCCCGGTGCGCGCTTTCCACCAGCGCCCCGCGCGTCACCTCAACCAGAACAGGATCCATCTCAGCTCTCACTCCCCAACAGGCGGCGCATCCCTGGAAGCGGGCGCCGCATGCGTCAAGGGGTGTGCGCCATCCAGGCATCCCAACTCGGATGCTCCCCGAAGCGCGGCACCAGGAAGTCGATGAAGCTGCGCAACTTGGCCGAGGGGTTGCGCCCCGGCGGATACACCGCGTGCACCGCCATCTCCGGCACGCCATAGTCGCGCAGGATCGGCACCAGCGCCCCGCTGGCCAGCTCCTGGCTCACGATGAAGCTCGGCAGCGCCGCGATGGCCCCCCCGCGCAGCGCCGCAATCCGCATCGCCTCGCCATTGTTGGTGCGCAGCTGCCCATGCACCCGCACGGAGGCGGGCCCGTCCGGCCCCTGGAAATGCCAGATCTCGCCGCCCTCGCTGTACATGTAGCGAATGCAATCATGGTTCGCGAGATCAGCGGGAACGCGGGGCACCCCGCGCCGCGCCAGATAGTCCGGGGCGGCAACCACCACGAACCGGCACGGCGCCAGCCGCCGCGCGATCATGCTGGAATCCTCCAGCCGCCCGATGCGCACCGCCACGTCGTAGCCCTCGTCCACCAGGTCCACGATGCGGTCGTTCAGCGTCAGCTCCACGTTCACTTCGGGAAAGGCGCGCATGTAGTCCGCCACCACCGGCGCCAGGTGCAGCGCGCCGAACACCATCGGCCCGTTCACCTTCAGGTTGCCGCGCGGCCGCGCATGCATTTCCCCCACCTCGCCTTCCGCCGCCGCCAATTCCGAAAGAAGGTGTGCGCTGCGGTCATAATAGACCTGTCCGGCCTCCGTGACGCTCACTTTCCGGGTAGTTCGCTGCAGCAACCGGGCCCCCAGATGCGCTTCCAGCTCCTGAACGTGCCGGCTGACCATCGCCCGTGAAATTCGCAAATCTTGCGCCGCGGCGGTGAATCCACCGCGTTCTACAACACGAACGAACGCCTCCATCGCAAGAAACCGGTCCATCCCATCCTCCGCGCGCGGCCTCCAGCCCCCGCCCCAAAGAGGGTGGTGCGGCCGGGGGCGGACTTGAAGACCTTGATTGGCTACTATCCGTCTACAATCTGTCAACTGCTGCGGTGTTTATCAACCCAGCGACAACGACTACCTCTGGCTCACGACGCAGGGCACGCCACTTCCGGCCCCTACCCTTCGCCAGACACTACCGGCCCCTATAGCGGCGCCGGTTGCACAAGGTGAATGACAATGACGCATTTTGTTTCTTCCTCCGCCACCACGCTGCGCACTGCCGCCCTGGCCGCGCTGCTGCTGGGCACCACGAGCTTCGCCACCCTCTCGGCCCATGCGCACACCGCGTCCAACATCCCGGCCTCGCGCATCGCCGAGCAGGGTGACGCCCGCAGCAGCACCAGCTTCCGCATCGGCACCGCCGATGGCGACGCCGGCGAGGGCTCCAGCTTCCGCGTCGGCACCGCCGAGGGTGACGCCGGCGAAGGCTCCAGCTTCCGCGTCGGCACCGCCGAGGGTGACGCCGGCGAGGGCTCCAGCTTCCGCATCGGCACCGCCGAGGGTGATGCCGGCGAGGGCTCCAGCTTCCGCATCGGCACCGCCGATGGTGACGCCGGCGAAGGCTCCAGCTTCCGCGTCGGCACCGCCGAGGGTGATGCCGGCGAGGGCTCCAGCTTCCGCATCGGCACCGCCGAGGGTGATGCCGGCGAGGGCTCCAGCTTCCGCATCGGCACCGCCGAGGGTGATGCCGGCGAGGGCTCCAGCTTCCGCATCGGCTAACCCACCCACCATTCCTGCCACCGCAGGCAGCAGGCTGGCCCCCGCCAGCCTGCTGTCTGCGTCTCTATTTCCTGGAGTCCCGCCTTATGCTCGCCACCCTCGCCTTGGCCCTGCTGGCCTTGGCCGTCGCCGTGGCTGGTGCCGCCGCTGCCAACACCCCCAGCCCCAGCAACCGCGCCACCACCCACGCCTGCCCCACCGCCTGCATCTAGCCCCCGGTTGACGCCATCCGCATCCCGGCTAGCCTCCGCGCCAAACACGGAGGCTCCCATGACCGACCAGATGCGCGACACCATCGCCGCCTACCACCCCGAACTCACCGCCATCCGGCAAGACATCCACGCCCACCCCGAGATGGGGCTGGAGGAAGTCCGCACCGCCGCCCTCGTCGCCGCCAAGCTGCGCGAATGGGGCATCACCACGGTGGAAGGCGTCGGCAAAACCGGCGTCGTCGGCACCATCCGCGGCAAGCTGCCGGGCCAGCGCAGCATCGGCCTGCGCGCGGACATGGATGCACTCGCCATCCCCGAAGCCACCGGCCTGGCCTACGCCTCCCAGAACGAGGGCGTGATGCACGCCTGCGGGCATGACGGCCACACCACCATGCTGCTCGGCGCCGCCCGCTACCTCTCGGAGCACCGCGATTTCGCCGGCACCGTGCAACTCATCTTCCAGCCCGCCGAGGAAGGCCGCGGCGGCGCGATGGCCATGCTGGAAGACGGGTTGTTCGAACGCTTCCCGTGCGATGCCGTCTACGGCATGCACACCATGCCCGGCCTGGCCGTGGGGCAATTCTCCCTGCGCAAGGGCCCGCTGCTCGCCGCTTCCGGCCGCTGGAACGTGGTCTTCAAGGGCACCGGCGGCCATGGCGGCGCCACGCCCCACCTCTCCACCGACGTGACCATCGTGCTCGCCCAGTATATCCAGGCGATCCAGACCATCGTCAGCCGCAGCGTCGCCCCGCTCGAATCGGCCGTCGTCTCGGTCGGCTCCATCCATGGCGGCTCCAACCAGTCCTCCAACGTGATGCCGGCGGAGATCGAGATCACCGGCACCATGCGCTGCTTCAACGGCAAGGTGCAGGCGATCATCGACAGCAAGATGGAAAGCCTCGCCCACGCGCTCGCCGCCGCCAATGGCTGCACCGCCGAGGTGAAGCTGAAATGGGGCACCACCACCCTGGTGAACCACGAGGAAAACACCGACACCGCCGTGGCCGCCGCCAGCGCCATCGTCGGCGCCGGTGCCGTGCAGTCCAACGCCCCGCCGATCACCGGCGGCGAGGACTTCGCCTTCATGCTGGAAAAGAAGCCCGGCGCCTTCATCTTCGTCGGCAACGGCATCGCCGAGAACGGCAAGACCCCGGGCCTGCACACGCCCCTCTTCAACTTCAACGACGAAACCACCCCCATCGGAGTCGCCTATTGGGTGGAGCTGGTGAAGCAGGAACTGAACCTGAAGGCCTGACCAGGAAGTTTCGGAGAATACTACCTCCGGTTTCTGGCACCACCTGCCGAGGCTGCCTACAAAAACGGGCGCGGCTCCTGATAGGGCCGCGCCCGTCGCATTTGAAGCAGGACCATCCATGATCCGATCCGCCCTGGCCGCGGCCCTTCTCGCCCTGGCCCCCCTGCCGGCCGAAGCCGCATTGCTGCGCCTCGATTTCACCGCCAGCCTCACCTGGGGCGCCATGTCCGGCCCCTGGTCCGTCACCGCCAATGCCGGGCGCATCCAGCAATCCACCGGCATCTCCGGCAACGCTCCCTTCACCGCCACCGGCCACATCACCATCGACACCGCCGCCCCCAGCGTGATCGGCTTCGCACCCGCCACCGGCTACTGGTCGTCCGACGCGATCAACGAATTCTCCGTCACCATCGGCGCCCAAACCTTCGCCTGGGGAAATGCGCCCGGCACGACCAACACGAAATACGGCCTCACCCTCGCCAACGCCTCCGGCACCGACCTGGTCGCCACCGGCGGTGCCAGCGGCCCGATCGGCGGCATCGACCGCTACTCCTACCCGGAGATCGTCGAGCAGGCCGTGCCCTACCTGGACACCACGCTGAACCTCTCCACCATGTCGTTCCTGCTGAACGCCCCCGGCCTGATCTCGTCCAACCTCCTGGCCGACCAGGGCTTCAACTGGGGCAGCCTGCCCTTCTCCAACGCCAACAACAGCTTCGCCATCCAGATCGACGCCGAAGTCCCGCCCGAGGTCTATGTCGGCCTGCACGTTCTGGCCCAGAACGCCAGCGGCCACTTCACCAGCCTCTCCCTCCACCAGGAAGCCACCCCCACCCCGGAGCCCGGCGCCCTCGCCCTGCTCCTCGCGGGCACCGCCCTTCTCGCCACCACCCGCCGCCGCGTCTGAACCAGAGGCCCAAAACGAAAAAGGCCCGCTCCCCTTCCGGGGAGCGGGCCTTTCCGTAAGCCAGCGAACTCAGCGCGAGTAGAACTCGACGACCAGGTTCGGCTCCATCTGCACCGGATACGGCACGTCAGACAGCTTCGGCGCGCGGGTGAAGCGGCCCTTCATGGCGCGGTGATCCACCTCGATATACTCGGGCACATCGCGCTCGGCGCTCTGCACGCTGTCGAGCACCATCGCCAGCTGCTTGGACTTCTCCTTCAGCTCGATGATGTCGTTGTCCTTCACCTGGTACGACGGGATGTTCAGGCGCTTGCCGTTCACCAGCACATGGCCATGGTTCACGAACTGGCGCGAGGCGAACGGGGTAATGGCGAACTTCATGCGGTAGATCACCGCATCCAGCCGGCGCTCCAGCAGCTCGATCAGGTTCTCCGAAGTGTCGCCCTTGCGGCGCACGGCCTCGAAGTAATACTTGCGGAACTGCTTCTCGCTGATGTTGCCGTAATAGCCCTTCAGCTTCTGCTTCGCCATCAGCTGCACGCCGAAATCGGTCGGCTTGCCCTTGCGGCGCTGCCCGTGCTGGCCGGGGCCGTAATCGCGCTTGCTCAGCGGAGACTTGGGACGGCCCCACAGGTTCACGCCCAACCGGCGATTGATCTTGTACTTGCTTTCGGCGCGCTTGGTCATGCGCTACCCTTCCATTCTTACAGGCGCCGCCCTGCCCTTATGAGCATGTGTGCGGCTTGTTGCACCGGTAGGCCTGATGCCAAAACGGCAAAAGACGGGCGCGGCCCCCGAAGGACCGTCCACGTTCCCGGCAATGCCCGCGCGTATACGGGGGCGCCCCCTCGGAGTCAAACCACCGCGCGGCACATGAGCCAAGTCTCACCAAGGAGCCACGGAGCGCACGGACAAGGCACGGAGAGGATGCGGCACCTCCGTGCCTTCTCCGTGCGCTCCGCGCCTCTGTGGTGAACCCCTTTTCCTCACCACCGCCCGGCGCTTGCCAAGCGGCCCGTCGCACCCTACCTGCGAGCCATGGTCAACCGCACCGACATCATCTGGCTCGGCCTCTCCGCCGCCGTCGCCGGCTCCATCACCGGCGGCCTCCTGCTCGGCATCGGCCTCGGCCTCGCCGTCAACGGCGCCCACGTGGGCTGGCTCCTCATCCTCCCAGCCGCACCGCTCAGCGGGGGCATTGGTTGGCTCCTGGCTCGCAGGCTGGCGAAGCAGCTCCCCGCCTAGCCCATCTTCTTGTTGTACGGCGCATAAGGCGGAAACGCCCCGATCGCCGTCATATCCACCTCAACCAAGGTCGGCCCCGGCACCGCCAGCGCCTGTGCCACCGTGGCGCCGAACTTCTCCCCGTCCGTCACCTTGAACGAAGGCACCCCCGCCAGCGCGGCCAACTGCTGCAGATCGGGCGTCAGCAGGTCGCCATAGAACCGTCGCCCGCCATACAGCGAATCCTGGATGTGCTTGATCACGCCGTAGCCGCGGTCGTTCATCACCACCATCACCAGGTCCGGCCGCTCCTGCGCCGCCGTCCACAGCTCCGTCATGTTCAGGAAGAACCCGCCGTCGCCGCTCATCATCACCGTCTTGCGACCATTGCCCCCCAGCGCGGCGCCAATCCCCAGGTGCAAGCCAACCCCGATCCCCGCCCCGATCGGATAGATGTTCGTCTTCGGGTCCAGAATCGGAAACACCCGGTTCCCCCAGGTGGAGTTGTTCAGCGTGATATCGCGCACGAACACCGCATCCGCCGGCATCACCGCCCGAAGCTGGTCCGCGAACGTGGCATACGGCCCCAGCGTCGCCTTGAACGCCGCCTGCGCCGCCGCCTTCATCGCCGTGAACTCTTCGCGGTATCCCGCCCCGGCCGACCACTTCCCCTTCAGCCGAGACGCCAGCCCGCTCAGCGTCGCGGCGGAATCGCCCACCATGAACCAGGCGCTGGGATAGGTGCGCCCATTGGCCTCCGGGTCGATATCCACCTGGATCAGGTTCGCCGGCAGCTTCACCGAGAACTCGCTCGTCTCATGCCCGCGCAACCGCGACCCCACCACCAGCATCAAATCGCACTGGTCGTAGAACGCCTGAACCTCCGGCGCCCCGTTGCCGTTCAGCCCGCCGATGTTCATCGGATGGTCCTCCGGCACCGTGCCGCGCCCGTTCCAGGACGAAACCGCCCCGAAGCCGAGATCCAGCAGCGCCAGCGCCCCGTCCCGCGCGCCCTTCGCCCCGTTGCCCAGCCACAGCATCGGCCGCTTGGCCTTGGCCACCCGCTCCGCCAACTCGTCCAGATCCGCCGCATCCGGCGCGATCGGCAGCCCCACCGGCAGGTGGAACCGGTCGAACAGCGCCGGCCGCTCGATCGGGGTGCGCTGGATGTCGATCGGCACCTCCACCGTCACCGGCCCGCGCGGCGGCGTCAGCGCCAGGGACGCTGCCTTCATCAGCGTGCCGAGCGCCTGCTGCGCGCTGCGCACCCGGAACGCCGCCTTGCCGGAGGCCGCCATCGTGCCGAGCTGGTCCTTCACGTCGTGCACCGAGCCGGTGCCGCGATCCACGAACTTCGTCGGCGTCTGGCCCGTGATATGCAGCACCGGCGAGCCCGCGAACTCCGCCTCCACCAGCCCCGCCACCGCATTGGCCGAACCAGGCCCGGTGGAGGTGATCACCACCCCCAGCGAATCCGTCGCCCGCGCATAGCCATCGGCCATGTGGGAGGCACCCAGCTCACCGCGCGTCATCACGAAGCGGATCGCGTTGCGCCGCCCGATCCCGTCCAGCGTCGGGATATTGTGCACCGAAACAATCCCGAACGCCGTCGTCACCCCGCAGAGCGACAGGAACTCGGCCACCAGGTCACCGACATTGTAGCTGGACGACATTGCGCGTCTCCTCCCGAACCCCGCGATACTCGCCACATTCCGCCGCCGCGGCAATCCGCCCGCCGCATGGTATCCTTCCATCGCATTGCAGGACCCGCCCATGCCACCCGGCTTCCCACCCCGCCCCGCCAGCTACGACCGCAAGGTGGGCCTTGTGCTCCAGGGCGGCGGCGCGCTCGGCAGCTACCAGGCCGGTGTCTATGAAATCCTCGCCGGATCGGACTACCAGCCGGATTGGATCGCCGGCATTTCCATCGGTGCCATCAACGCCGCCATCATCGCCGGCAACGCGCCCGAACATCGCGTGGAGCGCCTGCGCACTTTCTGGGAGGAGATCACCAGCCCCACCGCCGGCTGGCCCGCCGCGCCCGAAGGCCCGTTCGCCAGCGCCCAACGCCAGGCCAGCGCGCTGGCGAGCATGGCGTTCGGCCAACCCGGGTTCTTCACCCCGCGCGCCCCCTTCGAATGGCTGAACGGCCCCGGCCCCGCCAGCTGGTACGACACCGCGGCGCTGAAGGCCACGCTGGAACGCCTGGTGGATTTCGACCGCATCAACGCCCGCGAAACCCGTCTCTCCCTCGGCGCCGTCAATGTCCGCACCGGCAACTTCGCCTATTTCGACAATGCCCGCATCACCATCCGCCCGGAGCACATCATGGCCAGCGGCGCCCTGCCGCCCGGCTTCCCCGCCATCGAGATCGACGGCGAGCAGTACTGGGATGGCGGCCTCGTCTCCAACACCCCCCTGCAATACATGATGGAAACCGCCCCGCGCCAAAGCCGCATCGTGTTCCAGGTGGACCTGTTCAGCGCCCGCGGCCCCCTGCCCGCCACGCTGGATGAGGCCGAAACCCGCGCCAAGGACATCCGCTACTCCAGCCGCACCCGCGCGGTGACGGATAGCTTCCGCCACCTGCACAATCTCGGCCGCAACATCCAGCTGCTATGGGACCACCTGCCGGAGGAGCTGCGCGCCCTGCCCGAAGCCCAGTTCCTGCACAATGCCGGCCATGTCGCGCGCATGGATATCGTGCAGCTCGTGTACCGCCCGATCGAAGACCAGGGCACCGGCCGCGGCTACGAATTCGGCCGCCCCACCCTGCGCGCCCGCTGGCAAGCCGGCGCGCAGGACGCCACCGCCACCCTCGCCGCCGCCCCCTGGCTGGCCACGCCCGGCCGCCAGACCGGCGTGCGCAGCTTCGATGTCGGCTTCGCCCGCGGCCGCCACGGGTGAATCGGGCACAGTTGTAGTCAAAATCTACCAACTTTCCGCGAGATGGCGCGGAGTTGTGTGGCCGCCGCACCGTTTCCCCCCCAACCTCCCGGCACTGGCCTGGAGAGTTCCATGAACAAAGACATGTCGCGTTGTGCCGCTGCCGAGTTCTTCGGCACGTTCTGGCTTACCTTTGCCGGCTGCGGCTCTGCCGTTCTGGCAGCCGCCTTTCCAGCCCTCGGCATCGGCTTCCTCGGCGTATCGCTCGCCTTCGGGCTTACCGTGCTCACCATGGCCTACGCCGTCGGCCACATCTCGGGCGGCCATTTCAACCCCGCCGTCACCATCGGCCTCTGGGCCGCCGGGCGCTGCCGCACCGGGGTGGTGCTTCCGTATATCGTCGCCCAGGTCGCCGGCGCCATCGCCGCCGCCGCCGTGCTGTGGTTCATCGCCTCCGGCCAGCCCGGCTGGGTCCCGGGCGGCTTCGCCTCCAACGGCTATGGCGCGCTGAGCCCGGGCAAGTTCAGCCTCACCTCCAGCTTCATCACGGAGGTGGTGATGACCTTCGCCTTCCTCTTCATCATCGTCGGCACCACGTCCAAGGGCGCGGCGGCAGGCTTCGCGGGCATCCCGATCGGACTGGCACTCACCATCATCCACTTGGTGTCGATCCCAGTGACCAACACCTCCGTCAACCCCGCCCGCAGCACCGGCCCGGCGCTGTTCGCCGGCGGCGAGTATATCACCCAGCTCTGGCTGTTCTGGGCCGCCCCCATGATCGGCGCGGCGCTGGGCGGCATCGTCGCCCGCTGGCTGCAGGCGCCGTCCGACGCCGCCTAGACGATATTCTTCTCCACCAGGGGTTCGCCGCGGATGATCCGCCCGAACCCCAGCGGCGACAGGTCCAGCGTGGTGAACCCGCCATGCGCCACCAGCTCCGCCACCCCCCGGCCCGTCGCCGGCGAGTGCTGGATGCCATGCCCGGAAAAGCCGGCGGCATGGATCAGGTTGGGGCACGCGGGATGCGCCCCGATCACACCATTCTGGTCGAAGGTATTGTACTCGTAGTAGCCAGCCCATTCCCCGGTGCGCCGCAGCTCCGCAAACGCCGGCACACGGTTTGCCAGCACCGGCCAAACGCGCTCCAGGAACATCTCCTCCTCCACCTCCAGCGGCGGCTCGTCCGGGTCCGGCTCGCCCTCGCCCGGCGAACGGCCGCAGATGAAGCCGGCCCCTTCCGGGCGGAAGAAGATGCCCTCGGGGTCAATCACCAGCCCGCTGCCCTCGATCGGCTGGGCGCAGCGGAACACGTAGATCATCCGCTTGCGCGCGCGGATCGGCAGGTCGATTCCGGCGAACCCTGCCACCCGCGCGCTCCACGGCCCCGCGGCGTTCACCGCCATGTCGCAGGGCACCTCGCTGCCGTCGCCCAGCCGCACGGCGGCCACGCGGCCCTCGCGCAGCACCAGGCCCGCGGCATCCTGCGCCAGGTAGGTCACGCCCAGCGCCCGCGCCTTGCGCCGCAGCGCGGCCAGCAGCGCCGGCCCGTCGAACCAACCCTCGCCGGAGTTGCCCCAGGCGCCCAGGGCCACGCCATCGGTGGACATCCACGGCCAGCGCGACGCGATCTCCGCCGGCGTCAGCAGCGAGATATCCGCCCCCTCCGCCGTCTGCACCGCATGGTTCTCGCGCAGCACCGGCGCACCGGCGGCGCTTGCCAGGAACAGATAGCCGCGCTCGCGGTAGCCCAACGCCGGCCTGTCGCCATCCACCTCCAGCAACGCCGCCCCGTCGCCGAGGAATTCCCGCCCGTACTGCGACATGCGGATGCACACGGGCGTGGAGAATTGCTGCCGGATCGAGCTGGCCGACAGCGAGGAAGATGCGATCCGGTAGGTCGGGTCCCGCTCCACCACCGTGATGCTGCCCTTGAACGAAGGGTCGCGCGCCAGGTGATACGCGGTGGAACTGCCAACGGCCCCGCCGCCGATGATGACGACCTTCACTTCTTGTCTTCCGGCCAGCGCGCCACGGTGTTCGCCAGGATCTGCGCCAGCTGCGGCGCGATCGAATAGATGCGGGCGTTGTGGTCGATGCGGATGCCGTCCTTCGGGTTGCGCTCGCTGGCCGCCTTCCAGTCGCAGAACATCTCCACCAGGTCGAACAGGTCCATCCCCCCTACCCCATCGGCGTAGTGCTCCGGGTGGTGGGAGTTGTGGCGGTAATGGTGCTGCAGGCCGGGCCAGGCCTCCTTCACCAGGGCCATGTATTCCGGCGAGCCGTAGGAGAGGCCGCGCAGGCGCGGGTAGATGCTGTCGAGGATCGGCTTCTCGGTCTCGGAGAATTTGGAGGCATCGTGCACCCGCCCGCGTTCCATCAGCACCGCGATCACGGTGTTGAGGTGGTCGCGCACGCGGTGGATGTGGCGCAGGGTTTCCGCTGTGGAATCGTAATCCGACATCGTCAGTAGCTCTTCGGCAGGCCAAGCACGCGCTCGGCGATGTAGCACAGCACCAGCTGCGGGCTGATCGGCGCGATGCGCGGGATCATGCTTTCGCGCAGGTAGCGCTCCACGTGGTATTCCTTGGCATAGCCCATCCCGCCATGCGTCATCACCGCCTGGGTGCAGGCCTTGAAGCCGGCCTCGCCGGCGAGGTACTTCGCGGCGTTGGCCGCCGCACCCGCGTTGTCGCCGCGGTCGTAGAGCCAGGCGGCATTCATGGTCATCAGCCGCGCCGCTTCCAGCTCCATCCAGTTCTCCGCCAGCGGGTGCTGGATGCCCTGGTTCTGCCCGATCGGCCGGCCGAACACGCGGCGTTCCTTGGCATAGGCGGTGGCCTTCGCCAGCGCGACCATGCCCACGCCCACGGCTTCGGCGGCAATCAGGATGCGTTCGGGGTTCATGCCGTGCAGGATGTATTCGAAACCGCGGCCCTCCTCGCCAATGCGGTCCTCGATGGGGATCTCCAGCCCGTCGAAAAACACCTGGTTCGAATCCACCGCCTTGCGGCCCATCTTCTCGATACGGCGCACTTCAACCTTGGTACGGTCGAGCGTTGTGTAGAACAGGCTCAGCCCCTCGGTCTTCTTGCGCACGCCCTCCAGCGGCGTGGTGCGGGCCAGAAGAAGAATCTTGTCGGCCACCTGCGCCGTGCTGGTCCAGATCTTCTGGCCGTTCACCACATAGCGGTCGCCACGGCGTTCGGCGCGGGTCTTCAGGCGGGTGGTGTCCAGGCCCGTATCCGGCTCCGTCACGCCGAAGCAGCTTTTCTCGCGCCCGGCGATCAGCGGTGGCAGCATGCGGCTTTTCTGCTCGTGGGTGCCGAACACCACCACGGGGTTGAGGCCGAAGATGTTCATATGGACGGCCGAGGCCCCAGACATGCAGGCGCC
>CANHKG010000134.1 GCA_947460455.1 Rhodospirillales bacterium
CCGATCGCGCGCAGCACGCCGGAGAGTTCGGGCAGGAACCAGGACTGCATGATCTGCAGCAGGAAGGCGCCCAGCACCACGCCCCACACGCTGCCCATGCCGCCCAGCACCACCATCACCAGCAGCATGGCGGAGACGTTGAAGTTGAACATGTCCGGCGTTGCGGTCTGCAGCTTGGCGATGAACACCACGCCCGCCATGCCGGCGAAGGCGGCACCGGTGGCGAAGGCCAGCAGCTTGTAGTTCACGAGGTTCACGCCCATCGCGCTCGCCGCCGTCTCATCCTCGCGCAGCGCGCGCCAGGCGCGGCCCACACGGCTGTCGCGCAGCCGCAAGGAGACGAAGATCAGCAACGCCACGAGGCCGAGCACCACATAGTAATAGGGCCAGGCGGCCACCCCGAAGGACCAGCCGAACAGCCGTGGCGCCATCACGCCGTTGAGGCCGGCGGCACCGCCCGTCACGCCATCGATGTTGCGCGCCACGATCGGCACGATCTCACCGAAGCCCAGCGTGACAATGGCGAGGTAGTCGCCGCGCAGACGCAGCGTCGGCGCGCCGAACATCACGCCGAACACCGCCGTGACGATCGCTGCCGTGGGCAGGGCCAGCCAGAAGCTGAGCGTGAAGCGCACCAGATCCGGCCCGCCGCGGTTGATCTTCTCGACCAGGCCGAGGAACTCGAACGGCACCCAGAACTCGGTCCAGGGCGGCATGATCTGGAAGGCGGTGAAGATGCCGTAATAGTAGGCGCCAAGCGCGAAGAACGCGGCGTAGCCGAGATCCAGCAGGCCGGCGAAGCCGACCACGACGTTCAGCCCGAGGGCGAGCGCCACCAGCACGCCGGCATTGGCCATGGCGTCGATATTGGCATCGTTGTCGTGCAGCAGGGGGAACAGCACCAGCACGGCGGACAGAGCCCACAAGCCCAGAGTCCTGCGCTGTTCCGGCGGCATGCCCGCGAAGGGGCGTTCGATGGCGGCGCGAGCGGCGGCGATCATGGCGGCCCCTTCCTCAGGACTTGTTCGGCGCCACGCGGCCGAGCAGGCCGGATGGCATGAACACAAGAACCAGAACCAGGATCGAGAAGATGATCACGTCGGCCCAGGCATTGGCGATGAAGGCGCTGCTCATCGCCTCGATCAGGCCGATGAGGATGCCGCCGATCATGGCGCCCGGCACGTTGCCGATCCCGCCCAGCACGGCGGCGGTGAAGGCGAACAGCCCGGTCTTGAAGCCGATGATGAAGCTGGTGAAGTTGTAGTACAGGCCGAAGATCAGCCCGCCCGCCCCGGCCATGGCGCCGCCGAGGAAGAAGGCGACAGAGATCACGCGGTCCACGTCCACGCCCATCATGCGCGCGGCTTCCGGGTCTTGCGCGGTGGCGCGCATCGCCTTGCCCAGCTTGGTGTAGCCGGCGAAGTAGGTGAGCCCCCCCATCAGCAGCAGCGCCACCACCCAGATCAGCACCTCGCGCAGCTTCAGCTCCGCGCCGCCGATATGCCATTCCGTGGGCGGCAGCGGGTTGGGGAAGTTCTTTGAGTCAGCGCCCTGGGTCAGGATGACGATGTTGAACAAGATATAGGAGATGCCGATGGTGGTGATCATCGGCGCGGGCCCGCGCACCTGGCGCAAGGGCCGCAACAGCAGGCGTTCGATGCCCGCCCCCAATCCGCCGCAGAACAGCATCACACCGGCAAACGTCACCGCCAGCACGCCGATCAGCGGCAGGCCGCTGAGCACGGTCAGCTGCCCCTGGATGCCGAACGCCTCCAGGATGTAGAGGCCGACGAAGCTGCCCACCATGAAGACGTTGAAGTGGGAGAAATTGATCAGTTCGAGAATGCCGTAGACCAGGGTGAAGCCGAGCGCGAGCAGGGCATACATGGCGCCCAGGCTGAGCCCGTTGATCGCCTGCTGCAGCAGCAGATCGGTGAAGGTCATCGAAGCGGGGTCTCCGGCATCGCGCGCCGCACGGGCCGCGCATGGGGCGCAGGCCGGGCCTTGGCTGCGGTAGGGGGAATGGCGCCCCGGCCGCGTGGGCCAGGGCGCATCCGTTCAGGTATGGGCCAGCCGATCAGGCTTCGGGGGCCACGCCGACATACTTGTACTGGGCCGAGGGATCGTCCAGCTTCTTCGTGTCGTCCTTCTTGATCTGATAAACGCTGACGACCTTGCTCTTGATGTCGCCGTTCGCGTCGAACTCCACCGTGCCCATGATGGTGTTCACCTTCACGCTCTGCAGCGCATCGCGCAGTGCTTCGCGGGTCACGGCCTTGTTCGCCGCCACCAGAGTGCGGGCGGCCTCGATGATGGCCTCCGCGCCGGCATGGGCGGTGATGGTGTAGTTGTCCGGCTGGCTCTTGAAGCGCTCGGCATACAGCTTGTTCCAGCCGGCCAGCTTCGGGTCGCCCACCAGTTCCGGGCTCGCCTGGGTGGCATACCAGCCTTCCACGGCCGGGAAGCCGCCGGCGGTGAGGAAGTCGGTGCCCCAGATGCCGTCGCCGCCGCCCTTGATGGCGTTCGGGATGATGTCATAGGCCTGCTTGGCCACCTTCACGCCGGCCAGCGTTACGCCGCCGTAGTAGATCGCCTGGGCATTGAGCGACTTGATCTTGGTGAGCACGGAGGCGTAGTCGGCCGCCTTCGGGTCCAGCCGGTCGCGGCCGAGCACGGTGATGCCCTTCTTCTTGGCCTGGCCTTCGAACGCATCGGCGATGCCCACGCCGAAGGCGCCGCTGTCGTCCAGGATGTAGATGGTCTTCACCTTCAGCACGTCGGCGAAGTAGTTCGCCATGTTCGGGCCCTGGAAGGCATCGGTCGTCACGGTGCGGAAAAACACGGCCTTGCCGCCCGGGCGGTACTGGCTGGCGAATTTCGGGTCGGTAATGTCGGGGTTGGTGGCCGACGGCGTGATGATCGGCAGGTTGCCGCTGGACAGGATCGGGCTCATCGCCTTGCCCACGCCAGACATCATCGGGCCGATGGCGGCCATGATCGCCTTGTCCGACACCATCTTGCGCGCGTTGATCGCGCCCTGGGCGGGGTCGTACTGGCCGGCGGTGGCGGTGGCGTCATCGAACTTCTCGATACGGAACACATGGCCCTTCACCAGCTTGCGGGCGTTGGCGCTGTCGAAGGCCATCTGCGCGCCATTGGCGATACGCTGGGCGCCCAGCGCGTCGGCGCCGGTGTACGACAGGTTGAGGCCAACCTTGATCACCTTGTCGGCGCCCTGCGCCATGGCCTCGGTGCCAAAGGCGGAGGCGGCGGCAACGCCGGCTGCGGCCTTGAATGCGGAACGACGGGTCAGCATGCAGACTCTCCTTTGTGCGGCAGCGCGCTGCCGATGGGTGGGCGCAGTCCAGCGGCCAGAGGGGCCGAAACCATTGGGTCAAGTGACATGATGGTAAGGCAAGCCTGCCGCGCATTTCGCGCAGGCGCAAGCGGTCACGTGCACGCATTGTGCGCCGCGCCATGATAGAAGCCGCGCCATGGCGCCCCCCCTGCTCTTCCTGTCCGACATCTTCCTTACCCTCGGCACGTCCCCGCTGTTGCGCGGCGCGGAGATCGCCGTCTCGCCCGGAGACCGGCTGTGCCTGGTCGGGCGCAACGGCTCCGGCAAGTCCACCCTGCTGAAGGTGGCCGCCGGGCTGCTGGCCGCCGATTCCGGCCAGCGCTTCGTGCAGCCCGGCGCCACCGTGCGCTATTTGCCGCAGGAGCCTGATCTTGCAGGATTCGAAAACACCCTCGCCTACGTGGAAGCCGGCCTCGGCCCGGGGGATGACCCGCACCGCGCCCGCACCCTGCTGGAAGCCCTCGGCCTCACCGGCGCCGAGAATCCTGACCGCCTCTCGGGCGGCGAGGCCCGTCGCGCGGCACTCGCCCGCGTGCTCGCCCCCTCGCCCGACATCCTGTTGCTGGACGAGCCGACCAACCACCTGGACCTGCCGGCCATCGCCTGGCTGGAACAGGAGCTGGCCTCCCTGCGCTCCGCCATGGTGCTGATCAGCCACGATCGCCGCCTGCTGGAATCGCTCTCGCGCGGAATCGTTTGGCTGGACCGTGGAACCGCCCGCCGGCTCGACCGCGGCTTCGCCCATTTCGAGGCCTGGCGCGACGACACGCTGGAGCAGGAGGAGAAGGAGCGCCACAAGCTCGACCGCAAGCTGGTGATGGAAGAAGACTGGCTGCGCTACGGCGTTACCGCCCGGCGCAAGCGCAACGTCCGCCGCCTGTCAGACCTGCATGAGCTGCGCGCGAAAACCAAGCAGCTGCGCGGCCCCGCCGGCGGCCCGAAACTCACTGCCACGGAAGGCGAAATCTCCGGCCGGATGGTGATGGTGGCGGAAGGTGTCTCCAAATCCTTCGGCGACCGCACCGTGGTGCGCGAGCTGGATACCCGCGTGCTGCGCGGCGACCGCCTGGGCATCATCGGCGCCAACGGTGCCGGCAAGACCACGCTGCTCAACCTGCTCACCGGCGCGATGGCGCCAGACGAGGGCGTGGTGAAGCTCGGCGCCTCCCTGCAGATGGTCACGCTCGACCAGCGCCGCGATTCGCTCGACCCCACCGCCACCCTGGCCGACACGCTCACCGGCGCCAACGGCCGCCGCGGCGGCGACCAGGTGATCGTCAACGGCCAGGCGCGCCACGTGATCGGCTACATGAAGGACTTCCTGTTCCCGCCGGAACAGGCCCGCACCCCGGTGGGCGTGCTCTCCGGCGGCGAGCGCGGGCGCCTTGCTTTGGCCGTGGCGCTCGCCAAGCCCGGCAACCTGCTGGTGCTGGACGAACCCACCAACGACCTCGACCTCGAAACGCTGGAACTGCTGCAGGAACTCCTGGCCGACTACCCCGGCACCGTCCTGCTCGTCAGCCACGATCGCGACTTTATCGACCGCGTCTGCACCTCCGTGCTGGTGGCCGAGGGCGACGGGCGCTGGCAGGACTACGCCGGCGGCTGGAGCGACATGCTGGCCCAGCGTGGCGCCCCGCCGTGGCTGCCGGTGGGCAGCACCCCGGCGCGCGAAGCCAAGGCCAAGGGCAACAACACCCTTGCCCCAATCGCCGCCGCGCCCGCACGCAAAATGAGCTTCAAGGACAAGCATGCGCTGGAGCAACTTCCGGCGCAGATGGAAAAGCTGCAGGCCGAGATCACCAAGCAGCAGGCCAAGATGGACGACCCCGACCTCTACCGCCGTGACCCCGCCGCGTTCCAAAAGGCGACCGACGCTCTTACCCGCGCCAGCAATGAACTTGCGGCGGCGGAAGAACGGTGGCTGGAGTTGGAGTTGCTGCGGGAGACGCTGGAAGCAAGCTAAGCGGTTCTTTTTTAAAAAAAAGAACCAAAAAACTTTTATTCGTTTGCGCCGGGGATAGCCACGGCGCAAACGGATGAAGTCTTTTTCTTCAGGAAAAAGAGAAGCTTACTTCTCCACCTCGCCGCCGGCATCAACCCAGCCCTTGAAGCCACCGAGGTTGCGAACATCGGTGTACCCCATGTCCTGCAGCGTCTTGCCGGCCATGGCCGAGCGCCCGCCAGAGGCGCAATACACGATCACGGTGCGATCCTTCTGGAACGCAGGGTCGTGGCTGGGCATCTCGGGGTCGGCCTTGAACTCGATCAGCCCGCGCTGGGCATGCACGGCGCCCTTCACCTTGCCCAGCGCAACCTCGGTGCCGTCGCGCACATCCACCACCAGCGCACCCTGGGCGATCAGGTCGCGCGCCTCCTCGGGCGAGATCTTCGGCACCGATGCATTGGCAGCGGCAAGCATATCCTTGGCGGACAGGGCCATGGCAGTTCCTCCTGGTTTTGCGGCGTATAGTTAGGGGCCCGGGGCAGCCGGGACAATCAGCGCCGAACGCGCAACGGTGATCCGGCAGCCTTGAACCGCGCGTCGATCGCTTCGAGGTCGATCGCCCCCGCCGGGTCGGCGCGGCGCGGCTGGCTGGCCAGGCCCGGCTCACGGTCCCGGCGCCACAGCTTCAGCAGGCGATCGAGCTCATCCAGCGGCGTGGGATGGTCATCGGTGCGGATGCACAAATCCGGAAAATCCTCGGTGGTGAACAGGCGCATCGCCGCGGATTGCTGGCCGCGCGCATCCCCGCCGGCGCGCTGCCCAGCTTGCATGGCGGCGAGCAACCGTTCCGGCAGCTTGAGGCCGCCTTCCGCGAGGAACGTGGCCAGCGTGTCCCCCACAACCGCCTCGTTCGCCAGCATGTTGCCGGCCACGCTCACGGCGGGCCCGGCCTTGTGCCCACACCACATCACGCAGTTCTCGCCGGTCCAGGCCGCGGTGCGGCCGTGGCTGTCGATGGCGTGCACCTGGCGCAGCCCGCGCCCCTCGTCGCTGGCCACCGCCCCGCGGATCGCCTGCTCCGGCGTCAGCCCGCGCGCCATCGCATCCAGGATGGCGGGGCCGAGATAGCGGTTGGAGAAGGATTGGCTGGCCACCGCGCCCACCCCCGGGCGGATATGCGGCACGCTGGCGCCCACGGCGAAGTTGCAGGTGGCCACGGCCACCGCGAAGGCGCCGCTGGCGGGGTCATGGGTTACGATGGACCAGGTCATGCGCGCTCCAAAGGCAGGTGTTGCTTGACAGCATTGCCGCTGCCCCTAAGCCTGTCCACCCACTCAACGAACGCTTCAAGGGGGCGGCAGGGTTGGAATGAGGCACGGGCGCGCCCTGTTGTTGGGCCTCGCGGCGATGCTGCTCGCCGCCACCGCGCAGGCCGGCGAATTGCGGCGCGTCACGCTGGACTCTGCCGTGCTTGGCCGCCCGTGGGAGGTCGGCGTGTATCTCCCCAGCGCGCACGCCACGAGCGGCCTGCGCTATCCCATGCTGTTCCTGCTGCCGGGGGACGGGGTGACGGCGCCAGAGATGCCCGATCTCGGCATCGAGCCCGCAGCCAATGCGCTGATCGCCGCCGGAAAAATGCCGCCAGCCGTGATCGTGATGCCGGAGATCGGCCGCAGCTGGGGCGTGAACGCGAAGGAGCCGATGCAGACCGCCTTGGCGGAGGAGCTGTTCCCCGAAGCCACCCGCCGCTGGCGCGGGCTGGAGGGGCGGCGCGGGCAGGTGGTGGGCGGCATCTCCGCCGGCGGCTATGCCGCGCTGCGCCTGGCGCTGCTCCACCCCGACCGTTTCGCGGCCGCGGTGCTGCTGAGCCCCGCCATCTATATGCCGCAGCCCCCGGAAGGATCCGGCGCCCGCCGCGCCGGCGCCTTCGGCCTGCCGCTGGTGCCCGAGACCTGGACGGCGCTCAACTATCCCGCCCTGTTGCCGGGCTTCCGGGCGCGCGGCCTGCCGATGCCCATTTTCGCCGCCTCCGGCACCACGGACCATCTCGGCATCGCCGCGCAGGTTGAGATGTTGCGCGACACCTGGAAGGCAGAGGGCATGCCGGTGGAACTCGTGCTGGTGCCGGGCGGCCATACCACCGCCGTCTGGCGCGCCTTGATGCCGAAGGCCCTCACCTACGCATTCCGGCACACCGACCCGCCGCGCCCCTGAGCCAGCCACGCCCCTGAGCCAGCCACGCCCCTAAGCCAGCCACACCTCTGCGGCGGCCAGATCCTCCGGCGTGTTGAGGTTGGCGAATGGGTCTCCCTCCGGTCCCATCGGGACATCGACCACGGCGAGCCCCTGGCCGCGCATGAACGCCATCATCCGGCGCTCCCCGCCCAGCAGCGCCACCTCCAGCGCATCGGCCAGCCCGGTGCGCCACAGCGCCGCCACCGGATGCACCTGCCCGGCGGAGGCGGCACAGGCCAGCGCCGCATCCCCGCGCCCGGCGCGCAGCCGTGCCAGCAGGTCCGGCGGCAGGAAGGGCGAATCCGTCGGCACCACCAACGCCTCCTCCGCCCCCAGCGCCGCCGCCCAGCGCAGCCCGGCCAGCACGCCCGCCAGCGGGCCAGGGAAATCCGGCAGCGTGTCCGCCAGCACCGGCAGCCCCCAGGCGGCGAAGCGCGCCGGGTCGCCATTGGCGTTCAGCGCCACCCGGTCCACCTGCGGGGCAAGGCGCGCCAGCACATGGTCCAGCAGAGTGCGCCCCGCCAGCACGCGCAGCGCCTTGTCCCCACCGCCCATGCGGCGCGCCTGCCCGCCGGCCAGCACGATGGCGACCTCTGGCGGGCGCGATCCCGGGGGGGCATGTTGGACAATGGCCATGCCAGCCAGCGTGCGCCAGCCTCCGGCCCATGTCACCAACAGGGAAGCCCCGCATGGCCCAGCGCCCGCGCATCCACATCACCGGCGCCTCCGGCAGCGGCACCAGCACCCTCGGCGCCGCGCTGGCCGGCCGGCTTGGCGTGCCCTGGCACGACACCGACAGCTATTTCTGGCTGCCGACGGACCCCGCCTACGTCACCCCCCGCCCGATGCCGGAACGCCTGGAACGCCTGGCCCGCGCGCTGGACGATGAGGTGGGCTGGGTGCTCTCCGGCTCGCTCGATGGCTGGGGCGACCCGCTGGCGCCGCGCATCAGCACGGAAATCTTCCTGCATGTGCCCCAGCAAGCCCGCATGGACCGCCTGCGTGCGCGGGAGGCGGCGCGCTTCGGCCCGCGCATCGCCCCGGGCGGAGACATGCACCAGGGCAGCCAGGAATTCCTCGCCTGGGCCGAAAGCTACGACACCGCCGGCCCCAACCAGCGCAGCCTGGCCCGCCACCAGGCGTGGCTGGCCGCCCTGCCCTGCCCCGTGCTGCGCCTGGATGCCGGCCAGCCGCCCGCCGTGGTGCTCGCCGCCGCCCTGGCCGGGCTCGGCGCCCCCGCCCCCGCTGGCGGCTGACGCGCGCGCATGGCTGGCGCCGGGCCAGCCCCTTCATCGCGCCGCCAAACATCCCTAATCCCTGCAACGGCTCCGTCTGTGAGCCGTTGCAAGGAGATTTCCCGACCATGGATCGCCGCCAGATCGTCCGCACCGGTGCCGTCGGCGCTGTTGCTGCAACCCTCGCCGGCCCTGCCCGGGCCCAATCGCTGCCAGAAGTGAAATGGCGCCTCACCTCCAGCTTCCCGAAAAGCCTGGACACGCTGTTCGGCGCCACCGAGTTCCTGGCCCGCCGCGTGGCACAGATGACCGACAACCGCTTCCAGATCCGCACCTTCGCCGCCGGTGAGATCGTGCCGCCGCTGCAGGCGCTGGATGCGGTGCAGAACGGCACCGTGGAATGCGCCCAGACCGCGCCGTACTACTACATCGGCAAGGACGCGACCTTCGCCTTCGGCACCGCCGTGCCCTTCGGCCTCAACACCCGCCAGCACACCGCCTGGCTGCGCCACGGCGGCGGGCAGGAGCTGATGGACGAGCTGTACAAGTCCTACAACACCACGGCCTTCCAGATGGGCCACACCGGCGCCCAGATGGGCGGCTGGTTCCGCAAGGAAATCAAGTCACTGGAGGACCTCAAGGGCCTCAAGATGCGCATCGCCGGCTTTGCCGGCCAGGTGATGCAGAAGCTCGGCGTGCTGCCGCAGCAGCTCGCCGCCGGCGAGGTCTATTCCGCGCTGGAGAAGGGCACGATCGACGCCATGGAGTTCGTCGGCCCGCACGACGACCAGAAGCTCGGCATCGCCAAGGTCGCCCCGTTCTACCACTACCCCGCCTGGTGGGAGGGCGGCGCCTCGCTCAGCCTGTTCGTGAACCTGCAGGCGTTCGAGGCGCTGCCGGAAAGCTACCGCGCCATCCTGCAGGCCGCCTGCACCGAAGCCACGGAATGGACCCTGGCCAAGTACGACGCGCTGAACCCCCGCGCCCTGCGCGAACTGGTGGCCGGCGGCACCAAGCTGGTGCCCTTCCCCGCCGCGGTGCTGGAAGCCAGCTTCGCCGCCGCGAAGGAGGTCTTCGCCGAAACCGCCGCCGCCAACCCGCGCTTCAAGAAGGTGCACGACAGCTACATGGCCTTCCGCGCGGAGGAGGTGCTGTGGTTCCGCGTGGCAGAAAACGGCTTCGACAATTTCATGGCCCGCCAGTCCGCCGCCAACCGCCTCTAGCCTGAAGCGGCCCCGCGCATCCGGCGCGGGGCCGTCAGGACCCTCTGTTGCAGAATGTATTCACCTGCCGCACCGGGAATGATATGAGCCCGGCGCCCGGGACCGCCCGCCGAACCACGGCGGCGGCCTGACGGGCCATCATCGGAGTGCCCCAACCCAAGGGGCACCTTGCAGGGATCGCGGCACCCGCCGCGAGGGACACGCATGAACCGCCGTTCCGCCATTCGCCGCGCCGGGCTCGGCGCCGTCGCGGCCAGCACGCTCGCTGCGCCCGCGCTCGCCCAGGGCCTGCCCGAAATCAAGTGGCGCCTCACCTCCAGCTTCCCCAAGAGCCTGGACACCATCTACGGCGCCGGCGAGCACTTCGCCCGCCGCGTGGCGCAGCTGACCGACAACAAGTTCCAGATCCGCGTGTTCGCCGGTGGCGAGATCGTGCCGCCGTTGCAGGCGCTCGATGCGGTGCAGAACGGCACCGTGGAATGCTGCCACACCGCGCCCTACTACTATGTCGGCAAGGACCCCACCTTCGCCTTCGACACCGCCGTACCCTTCGGCCTCAACACCCGCCAGCACAATGCCTGGGTGTTCCATGGCGGCGGGCAGGAGCTGATGCGGGAGTTCTACAAGGACTACAACATCACCTCCTACACCCTCTCCCACACCGGGGCGCAGATGGGCGGCTGGTTCCGCAAGGAGATCAAGACCGTTGAGGACCTGAAGGGCCTCAAGATGCGCATCGGCGGCTTTGCCGGCCAGGTGCTGGCCAAGCTCGGCGTCGTCGCCCAGCAGATCGCCGGCGGCGACATCTACCCGGCGCTGGAAAAGGGCATCATCGACGCCGCCGAATGGGTCGGCCCCTACGACGACCAGAAGCTCGGCTTCAACAAGGTGGCGCCGTTCTACTACTACCCCGGCTGGTGGGAAGGCGGCGCGGCGCTCTCGCTGTTCGTCAACCAGAAGGCAATCGACACCCTGCCGGAGGTGTATCGCAACGCCATCGAGGTCGCGGCCGGCGAAACCGTCGCCTGGTCCGTCGCCAAGTACGACGCCCAGAACCCCCGCGCCCTGCGCGAGCTGGTCGCCAACGGCACCAAGCTCTCGCCCTTCCCGGCGCCGGTGCTGGAAGCCTGCTTCAACGCCGCCCAGGAACTCTATACCGAGACCTGCGCCGCCAACCCGCGCTTCAAGAAGGTCCACGACCACTACATGGCCTTCCGCCGTGAGCAGGTGCTGTGGTTCCGCGTCGCCGAAGGCAGCTTCGACACCTTCATGGCCCGCCAGTCCGCCGCCAACCGGATTTGACCGCGCCACCCACGATGCGCCCCGCCGGAGCCATCCGGCGGGGCGTTTTGCGTTCGGGGCACCCCTTTCGCTGCATCCGGCCGGGCCTGCGCGCCGTAACGCAGGCAGAGCAGATCAACCGGCAAGGAGGCTACGATGCGTGGATGGGCAATGGCGGCACTGGCATTGGCGTTACTGGCGGCAGGCACGGCGCCCGGCGGCGCCCAGGCCGCGGCGGATGACTTCTCCTCCTGGAAGAAGCTGGTGCCGAACTTCCCCAGCACCGGCGGCGGCGGCGTGATGATCGGCGAGTATCGCCCCGTGGTGCGCGGCGAGACCTGCACCACCGATTTCACCGCCACCGAGCCCAACGGCACCGTTTATCGCAACACCGTGGTGTTCGATGCGGTGCCGACGGCCGGCGGCATCCTGTGCACCAACGGCCGCTGGCGCTCGCTGGACAACGACGCCGCGGGCACCACCCCGTTCCGCGTCTTCTTCCGGGACGGCGTGGCCTACGCCTCGCAGTAGTGCGCGTCAGGCCAGGATGGGCAGCAGCACGTGGCAGGCAGGGTCGGCAGGATCCACCCGCACCCACACGCTCTTGCCCATCAGGTCGCGAACATCGCGCAGCCGCCGCACCGGGGCGGAGTGGAATGTCTGTTCCACCCCATCCGGCCCCGGCGCCGCGGCCGTTACGATCCAGCGATACGGCACGCCAATCTCGATCCCGCGCGGATCGAAGCCGCGCGCAATCTCCACCACCGTGGCCGTGCGCCATTCGCCACGCTGCACCAAGGTCACCCAGCGCAGGCGATGGCGGTGGATGGCGCGCACGAAGCTCACGCCCATCCCCACCACACCGGCGGCCAGCACCAGCAGCACGATGGATTCCAGGTCGCTGCGCGTGGTCCAGTGCCGCCAGGCCACCCCCAGCGCCAGCAGCCAGGCCAGCAGCAGCACCAGGGTGAAGGCCATCGCGGCCACATCGCGCAGCCCGGGCCAACCCTGCGCCCGGAACGGCGGCGGCTGGCCCTTCACTTGCGCTTGCTCTCCAGGAAGTGCCGCATCCGCGCGCCAGGCTCCGGCGTGGTCCAGGCCTCCGCGAAGGCATCGATCCCCGCCGCGATGGCCCCGGCCATGCCGCGCTCCTCCCACTCGCCGATCAGCCGCTTCTGCAGCGCCAGCGCATGCGGCGCCCCGGCCAGCAGGTCGGCCAGAACCCGGTCGATGGCGCTATCCAGCTCCGCCACCGGCACCACCTCCTCCACCATGCCCCAGGCCAGCGCCTTCTGGGCATCGAAGGTCTCCCCGGTCATCAGGATGCGCCGCGTCCGCCCCCAGCCGATCAGCTGCGGCAGCAGCGCCGCCTCGATCACGCTGGGAATGCCCACCCGCACCTCCGGCATCCCCATCACCGCATCCTCGCTGGCAATGCGCATATCGCACGCCGCCGCCACCTCCAGCCCGCCACCGAGGCAATAGCCCTGCATCCGCGCGATCACCGGCACCGGCAGCGCCCGGATCGCGCCACACACGTTGTGCAGCTGGGTGATGAACGCCCGCGCCGTCACCGGCGTCAGCCCCGCCATCTCGCGGATATCCGCCCCCCCGATCAGCGCCCGCCCCCCGGCGCCGGCCAGCACCACCGCCCGCAGCCCGGCCTCGCCTGCCAGCCCCCGGAACGCCGCCTCCAACTCCGCCGACAGCGCGGAGTTCAGCACGTTCAGCTTCGCCGCGTTGTCGATCACCACGCGGGCCACCCGCCCTTCGGCCCGTTCCTCGAACGTTGTCACGATCTGCGCCATGCGGCGTCTTCCTCCCGGCTGGACAAGCGAACACACCATGCCAACCTATGACCAATCACAGGAGGACGCGATGGCCCAACAACTTGCAACGCTCGGCGGTGGCTGCTTCTGGTGCCTGGAGGCGGTGTATCTCGGCCTGCGCGGCGTCAGCGCGGTCATGAGCGGCTATGCCGGCGGCCATGTCGAGAACCCCAGCTACGAGGCAGTCTGCGCCAAGACCACCGGCCATGCCGAGGTGGTGCAGATCACCTACGACGACGCCGAGGTCAGCTTCGAAGACCTGCTGCGGGTCTTCTTCACCATCCACGACCCCACCACCAAGGATCGCCAGGGCCACGACATCGGCCCACAATACCGCTCCATCATCCTCACGCACAACGACGCCCAGCGCGCCGCCGCGGAGAAGATGATCGCCGAGATCGACGCTGCCGGCATCTGGGAGGGCAAGGCCGTCACCGAGATCGAGCCGCTCGCCAAGTTCTGGCCGGCCGAGCCGGAGCACCACAACTACTTCGCCCGCAACCCCTGGTCCGGCTACTGCCGCGCCGTGGTGGCGCCGAAGGTGCTGAAGTTCCGCAAGAGCTTCGCCGACCGCCTGAAGCCCGCCGCCGCCTGAGGTTACATTTCAATGACGGCGCCGCCCCCCCCCTTGAGCGGGCGCGCCGTTCTGCGCCAAGCATGGCGGGCTGCACCCGGGAGCCCGCCATGCTGAAGCGCCTTGTCCTTGCCGCCAGCCTCGCGCTGGCCGCCATCACCCCCGCCACCGCCCAGCCCTTCGAGTTCATCGCCCTGGGCGACATGCCCTACAAGCTGCCGGACGACTACGCGAAATTCGACCGCCTGATCGCCGCCATCAACGCCCGCAAGCCGCCCTTCTCGGTCCATGTCGGCGACATCAAGAGCGGCTCCTCCCCCTGCACCGACGAAAACTTCCGCAAGGTGCTGGACCAGTTCGCCACCTTCGAACAGCCGCTGCTCTACACCATCGGCGATAACGAATGGACCGATTGCCACCGCCCCCGCGCCGGCGGCTTCGACCCGCTGGAACGCCTGGCCAAGGTGCGCGAGCTGTTCTTCGCCGATCCCACCACCTCCCACGGCAAGACCAAGCTGGCGGTGGAAAGCCAGTCCCGCGTGATGGCGGACAAATTCGCGAAATACGTGGAGAACCAGCGCTGGAGCCACAACGGCGTGCTGTTCGCCACCGTCCATGTCCCCGGCTCCAACAACAATTTCGAACCGGGCGCCCCCCAGGTCGCCATGGAGTATTTCGAGCGCGACGCCGCCAACATCGCCTGGATCGACGCCGCCTTCGCCAAGGCCACCCGCGAAGGCGCCAAGGCCGTGGTGCTGGCCTGGCAGGCCGACGTGATGGACGTGCGCCAGAAATACGCCGGCGAACTCCCGCGCGTCTCCGCCTACGTCAACACCATCAACGCGGTGGAACGCGGCGCCAAGGCCTTCGGCAAGCCCGTGCTGGTCATCCATGGCGACGAGCACGAATTCCAGGTCGGCCGCTTCTTCAACACCAAGATGCAGCCAATCCCCAACGTCATCCGGCTGGAGGTGATGGGCGAGACCCACATCCACGCCGTGCGCGTGCTGGTGGACCCGGACAGCCCCAGCGTGTTCGGCTTCTTCCCGCTCTTCGTGCCGGAGAACGGCGCGTACTAGCCCAGCTTCACCGCGCCCGAGGCGGCCAGCGCCGC
>CANHKG010000135.1 GCA_947460455.1 Rhodospirillales bacterium
CACGCCGCCCGCGTTGTTCACCAGCACGTAAACCGCCTGCCCCGTCGCCTGCTCCACATCCCGGATCCAAGCGGTGGCGGCCTTTCGGTCACTGAGGTCGAGCACCTTGGTGGTCGCCCCAGTCACACGGGCGGTCTCGGCCAACGGCTCCGGCCGCAGGTCGCAGACATGCACGATGGCGCCCAGGTTGGCGAAGGTTGCGGCAATGGCGCGGCCGATGCCATGGCCGGCACCAGAGACAACAACCACGCGGCCGTCAAAGCGGATGTTCATTGCGGCAAAAGCTCCAGCAGGTTGTCGTCGCTCATCGGGCGCGTGCCCGCCTCGATCTCATGGATCAAAGCGACAAGCTTGGAAATGGTCGGCGTGGCGATGCCATGCTTCGCCCCGATATCGGCGATCGGCTTGATCTGCACGTCCACCTCGGTGGTCCGCTTGCGCACGAACAGGTCGCGCCAGATCCCGGAATGGGTCTTCGCTGACGGTCGGTTGAAGATGACGAGATCAGCGATGGCCTTCTCCGCCAGTTCGCGCGGTGCGTTGGGCATGAAGGCGCCGGGGTCGTAGCCGTTGAAGCCCATCGGCGTGATGCCTTCGGCCAGCGTCACTTCGTTCACCTCGCGCCCGATGGCTCGCCACACCGGCATCATTTCAGGCCGGGCAAGGCAATCGGCAATGCCCTTCGCCCCCAGCGCCTGGGCGAACAGCATCGCGCCGTAGCCCAGCTTGCCCCAGAGGTAACCCGAGATATTTGCGGTGATGATCGCACCCGGCTCGAACTCGGACAGGATGCCATGCAGCGCCATCAGCCGCTCGGTGGTGCGGCCGTGCAGTTCCCCCAGCACCACCGCGCCGCGGCTGCCGAACATCACCTCGCCGGGGGCGATCCAGTCGGTCGAGTAGTTGATGAAGGCGCCCACGGTGCGATCGCGCCCGATGATCGGGGCAATGATGGTCTCGCAAAGCCCGTTCTGCAGCGACAGCACATAGCCGTCCTGCGACAGGTGCGGCATCAGCGCGCGCGTGGCTGCCTCGGTGTGCTGGGCCTTCACCGCCAGGAAGATCATGTCCCAGGTGCCCTCCACCTCATCCGGCATGAAGGCGGGGGCCACCACGGTGAACTGGTCCACCGGCCCGGTGATCTTCAATCCGCCCGTGCGGATGGCCTTCACGTGGTCTTCCACGACATCCACGAAGGTGATGTCGTGGCCTGCGCGCTTGAGGTAGGCACCGGCGGTGCCACCAATGGCGCCCGCCCCCCAGATCAGAATGCGGGCCATGCTACCAGTTCTCCATCTGGGCTCGGGTCTCTTCCACAGCCACATTCCAGATCGCCAGCATGTCCTCATCCGGGCGCTGGGTCCGGCCGCCGAAATTGCCATCTTCCAGAAGGGTGCGAGATTCGAACGGGGCCAGCGTGCGCAGGCGCTCCAGGTCGACCATCTCCTTCACCCCGTCCGCCGGCGTGGTCGCCAGCCGGGTCCAGGGGAAGTTCTCCATCCAGCTGCCGTGGCTGGCCACTCGATCAGTGGCCTGGCACATCGCAAAGGTGCGCGGCGCGTTGTACCAATTGTGGAAACGCACCCGGCAATCCGGGTTGTCCATCATCCACTCCTGCGCCAATGCACCCGCGGGCGCGTTGCCGCCATGGCCATTCACGACAACGATGCGGCGAAATCCGCTACGCTTCATGCTGTCCAGCAAATCCCGCACCACGGCGCACAGCGTCTCAACGCGCAGGGTCATGCTGCCGGGAAACGCCTGGAAATAGGGGGCAAGCCCAAACGGGATCGCCGGAAACACCGGAATTCCCAGCGGCTCCGCCGCCTCCACCGCCACGCGCTCGGCCAGGATCGCATCCGTGGCGAGCGACAAGCCCGCATGCTGCTCCACGCTGCCGATGGGCAGCACGCCGCGGTCGTCGTGCCGCAGCCAGTCTTCGACCATCCGCCAATCCATCTGCGCGATGCGCATGCCAATCCCCCACGCCAAAACGGCTAGGGGGACACGCTGCCACAGATCGAAGCCCCGTCAACCGGCCATCTCGGCCGGCGGCACGCTATGGGCTGGCCGCGGCCACCCGGTCGCAATTCATGCGGTTCGCCATCAGGCAATCCTCAACCCGCGTGGCATGGGACAGGCGTTGCACCAGATAGACACTGGCAACCAACACAGCGAGCGTCACAGCCAGGCCGGCAAGGCTCAGCGTCTGCCGATTGGCGATTTCGGTACTGGTGGTCTCGTTCTGGAACTGCGGGCTGCCCGACATTCCACCTTCTCCACCCGCCGCTTGCACTGCGTTGCGCCGGGGTCCCTTGAAGTTTAGCCGAAACCGCGGGATCAAGCGCAACGATGACTGCATGTGCGGGGTGCACGCCAGGGTTGACCCCGCCGGCGAGGCAACGCCGGAGGCAAACCCGATGACCCTGCTGATCCAGTGCATTCCCCTGCTTGTGCTGATCCTGCTTCTGGGCATCGTGCGCACGGGACCGGTCACGGCGTGCCTGGCTGCGATGGCTGCCAGCATTCCGGCCTATCTCGCAGTCGAACCCACAACGACCTTGCCCGCCTTCATGGTCGGCAGCCTGGCCGAGGGCTCTTGGCTGGCGATCGCCCCGGTCAGCATCGTCGCAGCCGGGCTCGTGTTCCATTCCGCCGTCACGATAGAGGGGCGTCCGGTGGCAGCCCCCGGCGACGTCGCCGACCGCCTGTTCACCGCCGCCTTCCTGCTCGGCCCCTTTGCGGAGACCGTCACGGGCTTCTGCGTCGGGGCGATCTTCGCGCTCGGCGTCATGCGCCAGGCAGGCGTGGCAGGCGTGCCGGCCGCGGCGATGTCCCTGCTCACGCTGGCCCTCATTCCCTGGGGGGGGCTTGGCCCGGGCACCGCCGTCGGCGCTGCCATCTCTGGCATCCCCGGCCAGGAACTGGGTGCCCGCAACGCCTGGATCGTGGCGTTCGAGTTGCCGTTGCTGCTCATCCTGTTCTGGCACTGGAGCAACAAGGCGGGCTTCCCCACACCGCATGCCCGCAAACTGGGGCAGCTGGCCTGGGTGATTGCGGTCGGCGCATCGCTCATTGTCTGGCACCACTTTGCCCCCTGGGAACTCGTCGGCGTTCTCGCAACCGGCCCATTGCTGGCCCTTCGCCTGTTGCTGTCAGACCCGCCGCGCACCTTGGCCGCCTGGCGCATCGCCGGCTCCCGGGCGCTGCCCTATCTGCTCCTGGCGGGGGTGTTGCTGACCAGCCGGCTCTGGCGCGATGCCCCCGCCTTCGCTCCCTTCGCGGGCCTCCCCCCGATCGCGGCCAACCATGCCATGGTCGCCATTGCGCTTGTTGCGCTGTTCGTCGCACTGCAGAAGCCGCAACCGGCCCAGCTCATCTCCTCGGCGCTGGCACGCGCTTGGCGGCCGGCGCTGGCCCTGCTGATGTTCGTGCTGCTCTCTCGCTTCCTGTCGAATGCCGGCATTCCCCAGGCACTCGCACATGCCCTGGCGCACGCGCTGGGCGCCGCCGCACCCTTTGCCTCTCCCGTACTGGCGGGGATCGCCGCCTTCTTCGCCGGCACCAATGTCGGCGCCAACAGCACGATGATGTCGCTGCAAAGCGAACTCGGCCGGCTCGCCGGCATGGACCGCGCGGCCCTTCCTGCGATCCAGAACGGCACACTGTTCCTCCTGCTCGCCCCCCAGGTTGTCGGCATGGTCGCCGGTCTCGCCGGACCCGGCGTCACCCCGGCCGCCATCTGGCGAATGGCTTGGCCTGTCGCCTTGGTGTCGCTCGCCGTCGGGCTGGCCGCCGTGGCCGTGGGGTGAGAAGCTGCGCCGATGCGCACCGCCATCCGCCATCTTTCCACAGCCGACCCAGCCATGGCCGCGCTGATCCGCCGGATCGGCCGCTGCGGCTATGCACAGGAAAAGCGAGAGCCGTACGAGGCGCTGGTGCGCGCCATCGCCCACCAGCAGCTGAACGGCGCCGCCGCCCGCACCATCCTGGGCCGCTTCATGGCGCTGTATCCGCAAGTGGCATTCCCATCGCCGGAACTCGTCCTTTCCACCGGCGAGGACGCCTTGCGCGCCTGCGGCTTCTCCCGCAGCAAGATCGCCGCCATCCGCGATATCGCCCTCAAGACCCATGAGGGCGTGGTCCCTACCCGCCGTGCCGCGACGCGCCTGTCGGATGCGGAGCTGATCGAACGCCTGACGGTCATCCGCGGCGTCGGCCGCTGGACGGTGGAAATGCTGCTGATGTTCACGCTGAGCCGCACGGACATCCTGCCCGTCGACGATTTCGGTGTCCGCGAGGGCTACCGCCGGCTGCACGGCCTGGACGCGCAACCCAAGCCCAGGGAGCTCGCCGCGATCGGCGAGATGTGGTCGCCATGGCGCAGTGTCGCCAGCTGGTATCTGTGGCGCGCGGCGGAAGAACGGCCGGCGACGCCTATGCCGTCGGCGTAGCGGGCGCGAAGGCCTCCACCACGGCCAGGAATCCTTCCGGGTCATCAGCATGCAGCCAATGCCCGGCGTTCTTGAGCGCCACGAACTTTGCCGTCGGGAACAAGGGTGCGATGGCCGCCCGATGCTCCGGCTGCACGTAGCGCGATCGCGCGCCCGACAGGAACAGTGTAGGCCCGGCGTAGGGCGCGGCCTCGGCGATTGGCCAATCCTGAATCTCGTCCATCCCCGCGATGATCTCGTCGAGCCCGATGCGCCAATGCGGCGCCTCGCCCAGCCGGAGGTTGGAAAGCAGGAAGGCACGCTCGCCCGCATCCACCACAACCGGCGCCAGCGCCGCATCGGCCTCCGCCCGCGTCAGCCCGGGCGACAGGGCCATGTCGCGCATCGCCGTCGCGTAGGTTACCAGCTGCGGCCGGTAGCGCACCGGCGCGATATCTGCCACGCACAGCCGCTCCACAGCCTCCGGATGGCCAAGTGCCAGCGCCATGGCGGTTTTTCCCCCCATGGAATGCCCCAGCACGGCACACGGCAGAAGCTCCAGCTGCGCCAAGGTCTCGTGCACATCCTTCGCCAGGACGCGGTAGTCCATGCCGGCCGCATGCGGGCTTGCGCCGTGGTTGCGCAGATCCAGCGCCACCACCCGCCGGCCACCGGCGGCCAGGCGGCGCTGCACGGCACCGAAATTGCCCGATTGGCCGAACAGCCCGTGCAGCAGCACAAGCACCGGCCCCTCCCCGCGCGAGGTGGCGTGCAGGATCATCTCTGTCTTCCCGGAATCACGGAAACCGCAACACCCCCGATGATCAGGGCGGTTCCAATCGCCAGGTCGAGCCCCAGCTTCTCTCCCAGCCAGAACGCCGAAAGCAGCAGCCCGGCCGCTGGTGTCATCAGGAACCCCACCGAGGCGACCACCACCGGCAGATGCACCATCGTCAGCAGGTAGCACCATGTTCCAATCGGCCCGGCGATCCCGCCGACATAGCCGAGGGCCACCAGCGCCCCGGTCCCCCATTGCCCCGGTGGTTCAAGCACCCAGGCGAACGGCAGCAACACCAGGCTCGCAAGCCCGAAGGACCATGGCAGCAACTGCACCATCGAGAGCGCCGGCGGCCGCATCCGGATCACCAGCATCGGCACCCCAACCGCCGCCGCGGCCACCAGCAGGAAGGCATGCCCCAGCAACACACCCGGCGCGGTCCAGTCGATCGACCAGGGCCCCATCAGCAGCACGATCCCCGCCACCCCCATCGCCACAGCAATCCACCGCCGGCGGGGCACACGCTCGCGGAGCAGCAGGACAGAGGCGGGAACGGTGAAGACGAGCGTCACCGACGTGATCACGGATGTCCGCCCAGCCTGCACCCATACCAGGGCCAGGTGCACGCAGATGAAGAACAACGCCAACTGGGACAACGCAACGGACAGGAAGAACGGCATGTCCCGCCGCCCCGGCCATGCCAGCCGCCCCATCACAGCCAGCAGGACCAGGGTCACCAGCGTGGACATCGCGGTCCGCCCCAGCGCGAACCAGATCGGCGCCGCACCCTGCCCGATCGCCTCCTTGGTCACCGGCCAGGCGCTGCTGAACAGCAGCACGGCACCGGCCAGGGGCAGGAGCCCCCGCCAGGTAACCGGTTGCGTCACCCGCCGTTCAGTCGGCAACAGTCAGCATGATCTTGCCGATATGCGCACTGCTCTCCATCAGCGCATGGGCCTCGGCCGCCCGCTCCAGCGGGAAGGTCGCGTGGATCACAGGCCGGCACTTCCCCTGGTCCAGCAACGGCCAGACCTTGGCGTGCAGTTCCCGTGCGATGGCACCCTTCTGCGCCGTGGTGCGCGGCCGCATCGTGGAACCGGTCACCGCAAGACGCCGGGTCATGATCGGCGTCAGGTCCATCGCCTCCACCTTGCTGCCACCCAGGAAGGCGATGATCACCAGCCGCCCATCGATCGCCAGGGCACGGATGTTGCGGGGGAAATAGGCACCGCCCACCATGTCCAGGATCACGTCCACGCCCCGGCCATCGGTCAGCGTCTTGATCTCCGCCCCGAAGTCCTGGGTGCGGTAGTTGATCGCCGCGGTGGCGCCGAGTGTCACGCACGCAGCCACTTTCTCGTCCGAGCCGGCCGTGGCGTAGGCGGTCGCCCCAAAGGCGGCAGCCAACTGGATCGCGGTTACGCCAATGCCCGACGTGCCGCCATGGATCAGCACCTTCTCGCCGGCCGCCAGGCGCCCGGCCATGAACAGGTTCGCCCACACCGTGAAAAACGTCTCCGGCAGCGCCCCCGCCTGGAGCGCGTCATACCCTGCTGGCCACGGTAGCGTCTGCGCCTCCGGGGCCGTGCAGTACTCGGCATAACCGCCGCCATTGGTCAGCGCGCAGACCTTGTCGCCGACGCGATAGCCGCGGACATCCGCACCGGTCGCCACCACCTCGCCAGATACCTCCAACCCAATGAGGGGGCTGGCCCCTGGCGGGGGCGGGTAGGAGCCACTGCGCTGAGCCACATCAGGCCGGTTCACGCCCGCTACCTGAACCCGGATCAGAACCTCATCGGGCTTGGGCACCGGCAGCGCGGCGGAGGAGGGCCGCAACACCTCCGGCCCGCCGGGCTGGGAAGCCTCGATGATGCGCATCGTAGAGGGCAGGGCCATGCTGGAGTCCTCGCTTGGGCGGGAACTAGGTCACTCCATTACCACATGCCGTCAAGCGGCACTTGGGCAGGGCGGCACCTCCCCTACCCCTCACACCCCGGCGGAACGCGCCGGGCCTGCGTTGCCTGTTCAAACGCATAGGCAATGCGCAGAAGCTTCGCCTCGCTCCACGCGCGCCCGGCAAAGGTGGCACCCAGCGGGTAATCGGGCGTCGCTGTCTTGCCCACGCCAGAGATGAACCCCGCCGGAACCAGCACGCTGGGATACCCGGGCTTGGCCGCAATACCGGCGCCGGCATTGCCCGGGAACAGCACGGCATCCAGAGCGTGCTCGTCCATATAGGCATCCATGCCCATGCGGCCCGCTGTCAGCAGATCGAGCCGGCGGGCATTCTTGTATTCCGCCTCCGAAAGATCGCCCTTCGTCGCCTGGGCGGCGCGGAACAGATCCTGGCCGAAGCGCAGGCACTGGTCCGGATGCGCCTCATTGAAGGCGATGATGTCGGCCATGGACCGGTTCCTGGTCCCGCGCAGCCATTCGGTCAGATACTCGTTGAGATCGTGCTTGATCTCATAGACGAACACGGTCGAAACCCGCCGGACGGTATGGCGCAGCGGGCTTTCCGGGTTGGTGTCCAGCACCGGCATGTCGGTGCCGGGTGCGCCGATCCAGCCTTCAACCGGCATGGGCGCCCGCACGATCACCGCGCCGAGGTCCTGCAGCGCCTCGATGGCCTGGTCCATCACCTTGCGCGCACGCTTCGACAGCGGGCCATAGTAGATGTCGCGGCCGGGGTCCTCAGGCATGGCCGGAACGCCGATGCGCATGCCCTTCGCGCCGTCCGTGCTCAAGCCCGCGGTGTAGTCCGCGGGGCGCTTCATCCGCGCGGTGGCGGGGTCGAGCGGGTCGACCTGGGCCAGCACATTCAACAGGATGGCCGCATCGCGAACGGTGCGGGTCATCGGCCCCGCCGTATCCTGGCTGTGGGAGATCGGCAGGATGCCGGCGCGGCTGATCAGCCCCACCGTGGGCTTCACCGTCACCACTCCGGACTGATTGGCCGGCGACAGCAGCGAGCCCGACGTCTCGCTGCCGATCGTTGCCACCGCGAGGCCCGCCGCTACCGCCACGCCGGATCCAGCCGAGGAGCCCCCTGGCTGCACGACCGGGATGTTGTCCTTGAACAGGTCCGGCGCCCAGGCATTCCGCACCTGCCCGCCGAGCGACGAGTAGCCGGACGGCATCCCAACGGCGAGGAAGTTCGCGAACTCGGTCAGGTTCGCCTTGCCCAGGATGACCGCGCCGGCCTCACGCAGCAGTTTCGTCACGGTTGCATCGCGCCGCGCCTTCGCATCGGCCAGGGCAGCCGATCCAGCGGTGGTGGGCTGCTTGTCGCCGGTGGCAATATTGTCCTTCAGCAGGATCGGGATGCCCTCCAGCGGGCGCGGGGCCTTGCGCTTGCTGGCATCAAGCTTGGCGGCAATCGCCAAAGCGTCGGGATTGACCACGCGCACGGAGTTGAGCGCCGGGCCCGCGCGATCCAGCGTCTCGATGCGGCCAAGGAACGCCTTGGTCACATCGGACACTGTTGTCGTGCCTGCGGAAAGAGCCTCCCGCACCGAGCCGATCGTGCTGTTCGACACGTCCTTCATTTTGGCTTCCTTCAGGCTGCGTCAGCCACAAGCCGCGCATAAAGCTCCGGGTCGGTCGCACCCTCCGTGCTGAACAGCAGCACGCGGCTGTCCGGCCCCAGCGACAGGATGGCGCGGGACGCGGGATCGGCGGCGGCAAGCAGCAGGGCGGCAAGGCCGGCCACGCCGGACTCGCCGGCAACAATACCCTGGCGGGCCAGGATGCGCATGCAGTCCACCGCCGCCTCATCCGGCACCGCCATGAAGACATCGGTGGCCCGCGACAGCTCCTGCCAGGCGAGCAGGCTGGGCTCGCCGCAGGCAAGGCCAGCCATCAGCGTATCAAGGTCACCCGGAATCGCCACGGGCTCGCCGGCTTCGGCACTGGCCAGCAGGCAGGCCGCCTTGTCAGGCTCGGCCACCACGAAGACCGGCGGTGTTGCAAAGGTCGCGCGCAACTGAACGGAGACGGCTGCGGCAGCGCCGCCAACCCCACCCTGCATGAAGCAATGCGTCGGCGGCGGCCCCTCCCATTGGGCCAGTGCCTCCTCGGCCATCAGGCGATACCCCTGCATCACGTCAACCGGCACGGTCGTGTAGCCCTCGTACGACGTGTCGGAGATCACGAACCAGCCATTCGCCTCCGCGTCGCGCGCTGCCTGGCGGACAGCGTCGTCGTAGGTCCCGGGCACGCGGCGCACCTCGGCGCCGTACCTGGCTATTGCATCGACACGGCCCTGGCTGACGGTGGCGTGCACATAGATCACGCAGCGGCAGCCGAAACGCTGCGCGCCCCAGGCCACGGATCGGCCGTGGTTGCCGTCGGTCGCACAGCAGACCGTCAGTTCGCGCGTGGTATCCAGGAAAGTACCGGCCACAAGGTCGCCGGAACTCGCCCGTGGCGCCACGCCGCGCCGGGCCAGTTCGGCCGCCAGCGCCTGGGCCACTGCATAGGCGCCCCCGAGTGCCTTGAAGCTGCCCAGGCCGAAGCGGGTCGACTCATCCTTCAGTCTCAGCGTGGCGATGCCGGCGTGGGCTGCAAGCGACGGCAGGTCGTGCAGCGCCGTTGGGGCATAGCCGGGCCAGGACATGATCTCCTCACGCGCACGGCGAAAGCCGCGATCGGGCAGGACGACGATCCCCGGGGTGCCAGCATTCGGGTTCGGGAACACGCGGAACGGGTGCGGGGTGGTCATGACGCCATGCTGCGTTGCGTGCCGCCGATCCGCAAGTCACGACAAGCGGGCCTGCAGAATGTCACTCCGGGCGCGGTGCCAGCATGCGGCGGATCAGCACGGCCGCCAGCATCGGCGGCAAGGTGAAGATGGTGAACAACCACCCGGCCGCGTCGGAGGCCCCAGCCACGCCGCCGGGGTCCGCGATACCGGCCAGGTTGGTAACAACGCCGCCCAGGGCGGACCCGAAAGCGTATGTGGTCATCAGCACGATCGTGATGGAGGCGGCCGCCACGTCCTTCTCGCCTTCCGGTGCGAAGGCGAAGATGCGTGGCCCCAGATGCGGCCAGGCAATGCCGATGCCCAAACCCATTGCGGTGAGGCAGAAACCAAGCACAACAACGGCGCCGCCGGCCTCGTCATGCACGGGCATGAGCACCGAGAGGATGACGAGGCTGAAGGCCATGAGCAGCGGTCCGGCACGCATGCACAGCCGGACTCGTGCTTCTCCTCCGCCCGACGACAAAACCGATCCTGTGGTCCAGCCGGCCGACATCACCGCTGAGAGGTAGCCCGCATGCAGCGGTGTCATGCCGTGGAGCACCTGCAGGAAGTAGGGCACGAAGATCTCGGTGTTCACCCCGAAGGCCAGCATCATCATCGCGCCATAGGCCGCGCCGAGTTCGGTCCGCGGGTTGGTGCCGCCCCGCGGCAGAAGGTGCTGCTCCGACGTTGCTTCCAGGCGGAAGAACCATGTCATGCCCATGGCGGCGACGCCGAGGCCCAGCAGGTTGCCCTGCAGCGTGCCCGATGTGCCGCCCAGCGACACCGCCATCACGGAGGCGGCAAGCACGATGAGGTTCAGCAATGCGATGGGCCGCTGCGGCGCCGGCGTGCGGGTGAGGTCGCGCGGAAGCGCCACGGCCACCATCAGCGCCACCAGCGGGACAACGCCCAGGGTGGACCAGAAGGTCAGGCGCCAGGCGCCATATTCGGCGAAGATGCCGCCTACAGCCGGGCCAGCCAGCGTCGCCACGCCCCAGGCCGCGGAGATGACCGAAAGCGCCCGCGACCAGAGCGCGGGGGGGAAGAGCAGCCGGACCATCGAGAAGGAAAGCGCCGAGAGCAGCCCGGCGCCGAGGCCCTGGAGGAACCTAGCCGCCAGCAGCACGGCCATGGTGGGTGCCAGCGCGCAGGCGGCCGTGCCGAGCCCGAACAGGACCAGCGCCAGGCGATAGGTGCCTTGCCCGCGCAGCCGGTGCAACAGGAGCGCGCAGGTGGCGCCGCCCAGCAGGGAAGCAATGACGTAGAGGGTGGTGCTCCAGGCGAAGAACCGCATGCCACCGATGTCGTCCACGATGGTGGGCATGATGGTGACGACGATGAAGGTGTTGATCGCGTGCAGGATCATCCCCGTGCCAACCACAAGGCTGCGCAGGAGGTTGGTGCCGCTGAGCAGGTCGGCCCAGCCCTGGCTGGATGATGCAGATTCGGTTTCGTTCGCCATGTCCGGTCCCCTTGGCGGCACCATGCCCAAGGCGCCCGCACCTGGATACCCTTTCGGCGCATGGTTGGCTGTGCTTATGGAAGGGGCTGACGCGGGAGATGACGATGAAGGTAGCGATCCTGGGTGCGGGTGGATTTCTCGGGCGGCGGGTTGCCGAGCGGCTGGCAGCAGCGGGAACGCTGGGCGGGCGGGCAATCACCGGGATGACGCTGTTCGACATCGCAGCCCCCCCTGCCCCGGCGGCCCCGTTTCCGGTGGCAACGATCGGCGGCGACGTAGCCGAACTTCCCGAAGCGGCGATCCCCGCGGGGACGGAGGTTGTGTTCCACCTCGCCGCCGTGGTGAGCGGGGCGGCGGAAGCGGATTACGATCTCGGGCGCAGGGTGAACCTGCGCGGGACGGACGCCGTGATCGATGCCTGCCGCCGGCTTGTCGCCGCGGGTGGCACGGCGCCGCGCGTGGTGTTCACCAGCAGCATCGCCAGCTTCTCGGGCGGGCAGGACGCCATGCTGGCGGACGATGCCAAGCAGATGCCGGCGAACTCCTATGGCGCGCAGAAGGCGGCGGCGGAATTGCTGCTGTCCGATGCCACGCGGCGCGGGTTCATGGATGCCGTTTCGCTGCGGTTGCCGACGATTATCGTGCGGCCCGGGCGCCCCAACAAGGCAGCGAGTAGCTTCTTCTCCTCCATCGTGCGCGAGCCGTTGCTGGGATTGCCGACGGAGCTTCCGGTGCCCGATGATTTCCGCGTTTGGGTAGGGAGCCCGAACAGCGCAGTCGCTTGGCTGATCCATGCGGCCGCGATGGACACGGCTTCGATGGGGCTGGATCGAAGCCTGAACCTGCCGGGGCTTTCGGTCACCGTCGGGCAGATCATCGGGGCGCTGGACCAGGTGCGGCAGGGGGCGTCGGCGCTGGTTGAGCGCAAGCCGGATCCGGTGATCGCGGGCATCGTCGGCGGCTGGCCGGCCGGGTTCACGGCCGAGCGGGCGCGGGCGCTGGGCTTCACGCCGAACGAGGGGTTGGTTGAGCTGGTTCGTGCCTTTGTGGCCGACGACCTGGAGCCAACGCGGCAGGAGCGCAGCCTGGGGTAGGTTTGTGCGGGGCTGCTTTGCGCAAACCACGGGAAGTTTGCGCCAATGTTACCCGCTTTTAAGCCATTTTCAGTCGATAGATGGTTGCTAGGGCTGCTGGCCCATGAGTTGATGTTTGGAACGGGGCTCCGTCCGAAACGGTCGGACGGGCGCACGGCGAAGGTCTGGTGGATTGCGGATTGCCGACTTGCCAGGGGCGGGCCTGATCAGCCGGCCGCTTGCCTGGAGCAGGCAGAACGTCGGGCGACATTTGTCGCTGCGGCGTCTTTTTCGTGTACTGCGCCCGGCGGCGCGCGACCCTGAGGATGGGGCGCCGCCGCGGATACGGCGCGGGATCGGGTTCTGGATCAGCCATGCGCCGGCAACTGCCCGAGCCCTGGTGCGGGCCGACGAGCTTTGGCTTTCGGTGCTGGCGGCTTTCGTTGGGGCGGCTTCTGGCCTGTGCGTCATCGCGATGAGCGCGGTGACGCAGTGGATGCATGAGGTGCTGTACAATGTCGGCCCGCATGAGCGGCTTTCCTCCCAGGTTGAGGTTGGGATGCTGAACGCGCTGCTGGTGCCGACGCTGGGGGGGCTGGGGCTGGGGCTTGCCGGGCTGGCGCTGGCGAAGTGGTGGAACCGGCGCGCCATCGACGCGATCGAAGCGAATGCGTTGCATGGCGGGCGCATGTCCTTGAACGCCAGCTTGATCGTGGTGGGCCAGACGATGTGGTCCAACGGGGTGGGGGCCTCGGTAGGGCTTGAGGCGGGCTATACGCAGATCGGGGCGGCGCTGGCTTCCCGCGCAGGGCGGAGCTTTCGGGTTCGGCGGAACGATTTGCGGCTGCTGGTTGGGTGCGGGGCCGCGGGGGCGATCGCGGCGGCGTTCAATGCGCCGCTCGCGGGAGCGTTCTATGCGTTCGAACTGGTGATCGGCACCTATACGCTGGCGGCGCTGGCGCCGGTGATCATCGCCTCCATCGTGGCGGTGACGATTTCGCGGGCGTTGATGCCGCATGAGTTTGCCTTCGATTTGCGGCTGCCATTGGCGATCGATCCGGCGAACTATCCCTCGATCCTGCTGCTGGGTGTGATCTGCGCGCTGGCCGGGGTGGCCATCATGCGCGGTGTGACGCTGACGGAGGAAATTTTCCGGCGGTCTGGCGTGCCGGTGTGGCTGCGCCCGGCGATTGGCGGGCTGGCCGTGGGAATGCTGGCGCTGGCGACGCCGCAGGTGCTGTCGGCCGGGCATGGCGCGTTGCAGGTGGACCTGGATGCGCCGTTCACGTTGGGCGCATTGCTGAGCCTGATCCTGTTGAAGTCGGTGGCCTCGGCGGTTTCGCTGGGGTCTGGGTTCCGTGGCGGATTGTTCTTTGCCTCCTTGTTCCTGGGGGCGTTGATCGGCAAGGCGTTTGCGGCGGCATTGGCGATGGCGACGACGGCGTATGCGATGCCCAGCGTGGTGGCGGCGCTGGTGGGCATGAGCGCGCTGGCAGTGGCGATCGTGGGCGGGCCGTTGACCATGGCGTTCCTGGCGTTGGAGACGACGGGGTCGCTGCCGTTGACGGTGGCGGTGTTGGCGGCTGCCGTGGTGTCGTCGCTGACGGTGCGGCGGACGTTTGGCTACTCGTTTGCCACCTGGCGGTTCCATCTGCGGGGCGAGGCGATCCGCAGTGCGGTGGATATCGGCTGGATGCGCAACCTGACGGTGGGCCGGATGATGCGGCGCGAGGTGCGTTCGGTGCGCGGCGACACGACGTTGGCGAGTTTCCGACGTGACTATCCGCTAGGGGTGACGGACCGCGTGGTGGTGATGGACGATGCCGGCAAGTATGCGGGGATCGTGCTGGTGGCAGAGGCGCACACCCAGGGGAAGGATGCGCCGGGCAAGGGGACCGGGACGGTGCTGGACCTGCTGCACAACGCCAACGACGTGCTGACGCCGCAGATGACGATCAAGGAGGCGGTGGCGCTGTTCGAGGAAGCCGAGGCGGATGCGCTGGCGGTGGTGGACAGCACGGAGAACCGCCGGGTGATCGGGCTGCTGACGGAGCAGTATGCGTTGCGGCGCTACAGCGAGGAGCTGGAGCGGCGGCGGCGGGAATTGTCGGGCGAGTAGCGGGCCCCTACG
>CANHKG010000136.1 GCA_947460455.1 Rhodospirillales bacterium
CTGCTGGCCGGGCGCCTGGAGGCGCGCGAGCTGGTGCTGCGTGGCGCCGATATCCGCCTGCCCTGGCCGCCAGACCCCGCGGCGCTGGCGCTGCGCACCCCCTCCTGGCTCTCCGCCCTGTCGGCGCGCATCGAGCGCGGCCGGCTGCAGATCGGCGAAGTGGCGGTAACGGGGCTGGAGGCGACGCTGGCCACCAACGATGTCTCCGGCAGTTTTCTCAGTACTGGGCGGGCGCGCAGCGGCGGGCGTGACTGGGCGTTCACGGCGCGGGTGAGCCAGCCCGGCGGTGATGGCGCCGTGGGGGTGGACCTCACGCTGGATGGGCAGGGCGCGGGGGCGGTGATCTCTGGCCAGTTGCAGCCAGATGGCACGATGCTGGGCCGCGTGGCATTGCGCGGCACCGATCTGTCGCAGCTGGTTCCGGCGCCTTCCGTGCCGTTCCGTGTCGAGGGGCGGCTGACCACCGGGGGCGGGTTGGTGGCGGCGGATGAGCTGGCGGGCGAGCTGGCCGGCGCGCCGGTGAAGGGCGCGATCGCGCTGCGCCTGCTGCCGCTGGTGCGGCTGGACGTGGCGGTGGCGGCCAGCCGGCTCGATCTCGACGCCTGGGCACCGGCTCTGCTGGGCCGTGCGGCGGGTTTGCAGACGAGCATGCCGCTGGGCATCGACCTGTCGGCCGAGGCCGCCATGCTGGGCGATGGCACGCTGCATGGCCTGCGCGCAGCGTTCGATATCGCCGATGGCATGGTGGAACTGCGCGAGGCGCGCGCGATGCTGCCCGGGGAGGCCAGCCTGCGCCTCAAGGGCCGCCTCGCGCCCGATCCCGCGTCCCGGCTGCGTTTCGAGGGCGAGGCCGCGCTGGAGGCACCGGCGCTGCGTACGACCCTGGTCTGGGCCGCACGGGCCGGGTTGGGGCCTGTGGATGCCCTGCCGCCATCGATGCTGCGCACGGCGGCGCTGCGTGGGCAGGTGCGTGTGGAAGACGGCGAACTCGCGATAACCGACATGGCGGGGCAGGTGGACGGGTCTGCCCTGGTGGCGACCCTGTCCTGGCGGCCGGCACCCAGGCCCACGCTGCGGGCGGTGGTAACGGCGGAGCGGGTCGGTCTCGATCCCTGGGCCGCGTCCTTCTGGCCAGAGACGGGCAGCCCGGACTTGATGGCCGCCGCCGCAACCTTCGGCCCGCTGACGCTCGATCTGCGGCTACTGGCGGAGGCAGCCACCCTGCGTGGCATCGCCGCCACGGACCTGGCGCTGGATCTCGCTGCCGCACCCGGCCGCATCGAGGTGCGCCAGATGGCGGCGCAGGCCCTGGGGGCCGCGGCATCGGCTTCCTTCACCCTGCTGGAGGGGGGGCGCGTCGCCGATGGCAAGGCCGAGCTGAAAGCCGAGCGGGCGACAGGGTTCACCCCGCATGTGGTGCAGGCGCTGGGGCCGCACTTCGCCGCCCGGCTGGAACCGCTGCTGCGCGGGGCGCTGCTGCTGCAGTTGCAAGCGGCCGGGGCGCCGGAAAGCCTGGGGCTGAAGCTCTCCGCCACGCTGGCCGACCTGCGGCTGGAGGCCACGCCAACGCTCGATCTGCCGGGCGGGCGCTGGGCAGGAACGCTCACGCTGCGCCATCCCGGGGCGCCGCGGCTCGCGGAGACATTGGGGCAGGCCGGGGCTTCCGCCTGGCTCGGGGACGGCTCCTTGGCGCTGGTCGCCCAGCTGACCGGCGCTGCGGATCGGCTGGTGGTGGAGAGCTTCGATCTCGCCGCCGGGGGGCTGCGGGCCGGCGGTGCGCTGCGGCTGGATCGCGGCGACGTGCCCCGCCTGTCTGGCCGCATCGCCGCGGAAGGGCTGATGCTGCCATGGCCCTATCCGCGCAGCCCGGACCCATTGCCGATCGAAGCGCTGCTGGGCTGGGAGGCGGAGCTTCAGCTTACCGCGCGCAGCGTCAGCCTGTCGCGCGAACGGGTGCTGGCGGACGCGACGGCGACGCTGGCGCTCGCGCGCGGGCAACTGCAGCTCTCCGACCTCACCGCCACGCTGGCGGGCGGGCGTCTTGCGGGATCTCTGACCTTCGATGCCGCCGCGCGGCCGCCGACGCTGGCGGTGCAGGCGGGGCTGCGCGGCGGGCAGATTACGGCGCCGGTCTTCGATACGGCCATCGACCTCGCAGGTGGCGTGCTGGACGGGGCGGTGCGCCTTTCCGCCGCCGGGTTCTCGCCCGCCGGGCTGCTGGCGAGCCTGGGTGGCACTGTCTCGCTGTCTGGCCGGGACGGCATGCTGGCGGGATTCGATCTGGCCCGCATGGGCGCGCGGCTGGAGGACACCGATTTGCGCGCCGCCTTGGCCGGTGGGGCCACGGCCTTCGACCAGCTGTCGCTGGAGGCTGGGATCGAGAATGGCGGCTTGCTGCTGCGGCGTGCGGCGCTGGCCGGGCGCGCCGGAACCGCCACGGCGGCCGGCACGATTGACCTTACCCGCGCCCTGCTGGCGCTGCGCCTGGCATTCCTGCCCGCGGTGCCGGATCCGCCGGAGATCGGCCTGCGCCTGTCTGGCCCCGCGGACGTGCCGGAGCGTGTGCCCGAATTGGCCGGCGCGGTGCGCTGGCGGGCCGAACACCCGCCATAGCAGCCCTCAGATCCGGCGGATCGTGTAGACCTGTTCCAGGGACCGCACGATCTCCGCGCCATGGGCGGGGTCGCGCGCTTCGAACATCACTTCCAGCTGCGCGGCCTGCACGCTGGGGGAGGCGAACAGGCGGTGATGCGATACGTCGATGATGTTGCCGCCGGCCGTGCCGATGCGCCCGGCGATATCCGCCAGAACGCCCGGCCGGTCCGGAATTTCGAGCACCAGGCGCACCAGCCTTCCGTCGCGCAGCAGGTTGCGCAGCATCACGTTGGCGAGGATCCGCGCATCGATGTTGCCACCGCAGATGGCCACGCCGACCTTCTTGCCGGCGAAACGGTCGGGCAGGGCAAGGAGAGCGGCCACGCCCGCGGCGCCCGCGCCTTCGGCGACCACCTTGGCGCCCTCGGCCAGCAGGGCGATGGCTTCCTCCACCGCGCGTTCCGGCACCACCACCACGTCTGCCACGTGGGCGCGGATGTGGCGCAGCGGCGTCTCCCCGATGTCGCGCACGGCGATGCCCTCGGCGATGGTCGCACCACCGACCGAAACCGGCTGACCCGCCAGGCGCTGCGCCAGCGCGGCATAGGCAGCCACCTCCACGCCGATCACCTCGATGCCCGGCTTCAGCGCCGTGGCCGCCACCGCGCAGCCGGCGAGCAGCCCGCCGCCGCCGACGGGGATCACCAGCATCTCGAGATCGGGCATGTCGGCCAGCATCTCCAGCGCCATGGTGCCCTGGCCGGCCATCACGCCGAGGTCGTCATAAGGGTGGATGAACACCAGGCCTTCGCGCGCGGCGAGCGCATGGGCGTGTTCCGCCGATTCCGCCAGTGTTTCGCCGTGCAGCACCACGCGCGCGCCCCAGGAGGCGGTGCGCGTGACCTTCGTGGCCGGCGTGTGCTGCGGCATCACGATGGTGGCGGCGATGCCCAGCAGGCTGGCGTGGCGTGCCACTGCCTGGGCATGGTTGCCGGCCGACATGGCGATCACGCCTGCCGCCCGCTCCTCCGCGCTCAACAGCGCAAGGCGGTTGGCAGCCCCCCGTTCCTTGAAGGCACCGGTCGCCTGCAGGTTGTCCAGTTTCAGGAACACCTGCGCCCCGGTGGCGCGCGAGATCGCATCGCACGGGATCATCGGCGTGCGCAGCACATGGCCTTCGATGCGCGCGGCCGCGGCCCGCACATCGGCCAGACTGATCATGGGCATGGGCGTGCGATCAGCCGAAGCGGACGGCGAGGATCTCGTAGCTGCGGTCGCCGCCGGGCGCCGGAACGGAGACCGTGTCGCCGATCTTCTTGCCGATCAGCGCCTTGGCCAACGGGGAGGAGATGGACAGCCGGGCATGCTTGATGTCGGCCTCGTGCACGCCGACGATCTGGTAGGTGGCTTCCTTCTCCGTCTCCTCGTCCACCACGCGCACATGGGCGCCGAACTTCACGTGGTCGCCCGAGAGCATGGAAGGATCGATCACCTCGGCGGCCGAGACGATCTCCTCCAGCTCCGCGATGCGGCCTTCGATGAAGGATTGGCGTTCGCGCGCCGCGTGATACTCGGCGTTCTCGCTCAGGTCGCCATGGCTGCGCGCCTCGGCGATGGCGCGAATGACCGCAGGGCGCTCAACGCCTTTCAGCGTCCTGAGCTCCTCTTCCAGTCGCTTCAGACCGGGCGCGGTCATCGGAAATTTCTGCACTGCGCAAACCTCAAGCGAAGATAAGCAAATCCTCTAGTACGTGGCGACGTTTGGGCGACGTCGCAAGCCCTGAAACGCAACCGCCGCGACGCGGCAAACGCCGTGTCGCGACGGGGGCATCAGAACGATCCACGAAAATACGCTTGCAGAGGGGCAACTTCAAGGGTGCCCGACTTCAGCGCCGCGATGGCATGGGCGGCGGCCCGTGCGCCGGCGATGGTGGTGTAGTGCGGCACGCCATGCGTCAGCGCGCTGCGGCGGATATCGAAGCTGTCCGCCACCGACTGTGCGCCGGCCGCGGTGTTGATCACGATCTGGACATCGCCGGACTTGATCGCGTCCACGCAATGCGGCCGGCCTTCCAGCACCTTGTTCACCACGCCCACCGAAAGCCCGGCCTCGCGCAGATGCGCCGCCGTGCCGCGCGTGGCCAGGATGGCAAAGCCGCTGTCGATCAGCCGGCGTGCCACGCCCACGGCGGCCACCTTGTCGCTGTCGCGCACCGACAGGAACGCGGTGCCGGATTCCGGCAGCTTCACGCCCGCGCCCAGCTGGCTTTTGGCGAAGGCGCGTTCGAAGCTGGAATCCAGCCCCATCACCTCGCCGGTGGATTTCATTTCCGGGCCCAGGATCGTGTCCACGTTCGGGAAGCGGTTGAAGGGGAACACCGCCTCCTTCACCGCCACGTGCGGCGCGATGCTGTCATCGTCCAGCTTGAACTCGCGCAGCTTGGCGCCGGCCATCACGCGGGCACCGATCTTGGCGATGGGCACGCCGGTGGCCTTGGCGACGAAGGGCGCGGTCCGGGAGGCACGCGGGTTCACCTCCAGCACGTAGATCACGTTGTCCTTGATCGCGTACTGCACGTTCATCAGGCCGACCACGCCGAGCGCCTTGGCCATCACTTCCGTCTCGGCCTTCAACTCCGTCACCATCGCGGGCGACAGCGTGTAGGGCGGCAGGGCGCAGGCGCTGTCTCCGGAATGGATGCCGGCTTCCTCGATGTGCTCCATCACGCCGGCGACATAAACCTCTTCGCCGTCGCAGATGCAGTCCACATCCACCTCGATCGCATCGTTGAGGTAACGGTCGATCAGCAGCGGGCCGCTGGAGAGCGCCGCTTCGCCGCTGTCGCGCATGTAGCGGGCCAGGCCCTTGCCGTCGTACAGGATCTCCATGGCGCGGCCACCGAGCACGTAGCTCGGCCGGATGACGATCGGGAAGCCGATGCGGTCGGTGATCTTTTCCGCCTCCTCGGCCGAGCGGGCGATGCCGTTCTCCGGCTGGCGCAAACCGAGCTTCTGCAGCAGCAGTTGGAAGCGCTCGCGATCCTCGGCGAGGTCGATGGCGTCGGCGGAGGTGCCCAGGATCGGGATATCCGCCTTGGCCAGCGCCTGGGAGAGCTTCAGCGGCGTCTGCCCGCCATACTGCACGATGCAGCCCAGCACGGTGCCGTTGGTCTGCTCCAGCCGGATCAGCGCGATCACGTCCTCCGCCGTCAGCGGCTCGAAATACAGCCGGTCGGAGGTGTCGTAGTCGGTGGAGACGGTTTCGGGGTTGCAATTGACCATGATGGTCTCGAACCCCGCCTCCTTCAGCGCATAGGCGGCGTGCACGCAGCAATAGTCGAACTCGATGCCCTGGCCGATCCGGTTCGGCCCGCCGCCGAGGATGATGATCTTCTGCCGATTGGTGGGCTCGGATTCGCAGGAGGGCGTGCCGAAGCCACCCTCGTAGGTGGAGTACATGTAGGGCGTGGCGGCGGCGAATTCGGCCGCGCAGGTGTCGATGCGCTTGTACACCGGCAGCACGCCGAGCTTGCCGCGCAGCGCGCCGATCTCGGCTTCGGTCGTGTTCGCCAGCACCGACAGCCGCTTATCGGAAAAGCCCATCGCCTTCAGCCGGCGCAGCCTGGTCGCATCCTTCGGCAGGCCGTTGGCGGAAACCTCGCGCTCGGCAGCCACGATCTTCTCCAGCTCGCGCAGGAACCACGGGTCGAACTTGCTGGCCTCGTGGATCTCCTCCACCGACAGGCCGGCGCGCAACGCCTGGGCTGCCATCAGCAGGCGGTCCGGCTTCGGCTGCGACAGCGCGGCGCGGAAGGCGTCGGTCCCGCCATCGCCCGGGGCTTCCACCGGGTCGAGCCCGGCGAAGCCCGTCTCCATGCTGCGCAGGCCCTTCTGCAGGGCCTCCGCGAAGCTGCGCCCGATCGCCATCGCCTCGCCGACCGACTTCATGCTGGTGGACAGCATCGCCGGCGTGCCGGGGAACTTTTCAAACGTGAAGCGGGGGATTTTGACGACGACATAGTCGATGGTCGGCTCGAAGCTGGCCGGCGTCACCATGGTGATGTCGTTGGCCAACTCATCCAGCGTGTAGCCCACGGCGAGGCGGGCGGCGACCTTGGCGATCGGGAAGCCGGTCGCCTTCGAGGCTAGTGCGGAGGACCGCGAGACGCGCGGGTTCATCTCGATCACCACCATGCGCCCATCAGCCGGGTTCAGCGCGAACTGCACGTTCGATCCGCCGGTATCCACGCCGATCTTGCGCAGGCACGCGATCGAGGCGTCGCGCATCACCTGGTATTCCTTGTCGGTCAGCGTCAGCGCCGGCGCGACGGTCACGGAATCCCCGGTATGGATGCCCATCGGATCCACGTTCTCGATGGCGCAGATGATGATGCAATTGTCCTTGCTGTCGCGCACCACCTCCATCTCGAACTCCTTCCAGCCGAGCACGGATTCCTCGACCAGAACCTCGGAGGTGGGGGAGGCATCGAGCCCGCCGGCCACGATGCGTTCGAATTCTTCCTTGTTGTAGGCGATGCCGCCGCCGGTGCCGCCCAGGGTAAAGCTGGGCCGGATCACCGCCGGCAGGCCGATCTCCGTCAAGGCCACGCGCGCCTCTTCCATCGTGTGCGCGATGCGGCTCTTCGGGCTTTCGATGCCGATCTCGCTCATCGCGTCACGGAACTTGAGGCGATCCTCGGCGCGGTCGATCACGTCGGCCTTCGCGCCGATCAGCTCCACGTTGTACTTCTCCAGCACCCCGCTGGCCGCCAGGGTCATCGCCGTGTTCAGCGCCGTTTGCCCGCCCATCGTCGGCAGCAGCGCATCCGGCCGCTCCTTGGCGATGATCTTCTCCACCATGTCCGGCGTGATGGGCTCGATATAGGTGGCATCTGCCAGGCCCGGGTCGGTCATGATCGTGGCGGGGTTGGAGTTCACCAGGATCACCCGGTAGCCCTCGGCGCGCAGCGCCTTGCAGGCCTGGGCGCCGGAATAGTCGAACTCGCAGGCCTGTCCGATCACGATCGGGCCGGCGCCGATGATCATGATGCTCTTGAGGTCGGTGCGCTTCGGCATCTCAGGCTCCGGTCTGTGTGCGGGCCCGGGCCACGCCGCGGGGCGTGGGGTCCAGGCGGCAGTGGCAGTGCAGCGCCTGGTGTCCCAGGCGGATCGCGTGGCGGCTCAGGCCTTGGCTTCGATCAGGTCGACGAAGCGCTGGAACAGGTAGTGGCTGTCAGAGGGCCCCGGGCTCGCCTCCGGGTGGTACTGCACGCTGAAGGCGCGCTTGGCCGGGCAGGCAATGCCTTCGTTGCTCTGGTCGAACAGGCTCACATGCGTCACCTGCACGCCCTCCGGCAGGCTGCCGGGATCCACCGCGAAGCCGTGGTTCTGGCTGGTGATCTCCACGCGCCCGGTGGTGAGGTCCTTCACCGGCTGGTTGGCACCGCGATGGCCGCGCGCCAGCTTGAAGGTCTTGCCTCCGAGGGCGAGGGACAGCAGCTGGTGGCCCAGGCAGATGCCGAACACCGGCTTGCCCGCCGCCAGCACGCCCTGGATCGCCGGCACGGCATAGGTGCCGGTGGCGGCCGGGTCGCCGGGGCCATTGGAGAGGAACACGCCATCGGGGTTGTGGCGCAGGATGTCCTCGGCCGTCGCCGTGCCCGGCACCACCGTCACCCGGCAGCCGGCCGCGGCCAGGCAGCGCAGGATGTTGCGCTTGGCGCCGTAATCCACCGCCACCACGTGATGCTTCGGCGCCGTCTGCCGGCCATAGCCGGTCGGCCAGGCCCAGGTGGTTTCGTCCCACTCATAGGCCTGGGTGCAGGCGACGGTCTTGGCGAGGTCCATGCCCTCCAGCCCCGGCCATGCCTTGGCCCGCGCCATGGCGCCCTCGATGTCGAACCGCCCATCGGCCGGGAAGACCAGCACGCCGGAGGGGGCACCGCCGTCGCGGATGCGGATGGTCAGCGCGCGCGTGTCCACCCCGGCCAGCCCGGTCACGCCCTGGCCGCGCAGCCATGCGTCCAGGTGCTGGTGGTTGCGCCAGTTGCTCGGCTCCGTGATGTCCTGCTTCACGATCACGCCGCGCGCGGCGATCGTGGCGGCCTCGATATCCTCGCCGTTGGTGCCCACATTGCCGATATGCGGAAAGGTGAAGGTGATGACCTGCCCGGCATAGGAAGGGTCGGTCAGCGTTTCCTGGTAGCCGGTCATGCCGGTGTTGAAGCAGATCTCGGCCGGCTCGGTGCCGGCGGTATGGGCGCCGATGCCGCGGCCCCAGAACACGCTGCCATCTTCCAGCACCAGCGCTGCGGTCGCGCCCTCGGGCGCGGCATGGGGGGCAGTGGGTTCGGGCATGATGGTGCCTTCTGTCTGGGGGGCGCCCGCGCCGGCCAAGTCAGCCCCGGGCATGTCAGCAAGGGAAAGTCCGGTGGCGGCGATCACGGCGGGCCAGTGCTTGGAGGGGATGCTGCGCCCCTGGCGCCACTTGCGCACCGCCTCCGTGCCCACGCCCAGCCGGCGGGCGACGGCATCCGCCCCGCCCATTGTCTCGATGATGCTGTCGACGGTCGCGGGGGCGCTGCTCATGCCGGGCGTATATGGGAAAAAACTTCCCACTTCAACGCGCGCGTCGTGTGTGGGAAGAAATTTCCCATGCGCCGCGGGCATGCCTTCACGGGCACGCACTATGGTAGAGGGATGTTTTTACGGAGGCCGATGCCATGACAACGACCGCCCCCTTGCGCGAGCAGTTCACCGCCCAGCTCAAGGAAGCCATGCTGGCCAAGGACGCCGCCCGCGTTTCCGCCATCCGCATGATCACCTCCCGCCTGAAGGATGTGGACATCGCCGCCCGCCCCAAGGGCATCACCCAGGTGCCGGATGAGGAGGTGATCGCCATGCTCCGCACCATGGTGAAGTCCCGCCGCGAGAGCGTCGATCTCTACCGCCAGGGCAACCGCACCGACCTGGTGGCGAAGGAGGAGGCGGAGATCGCGGTGATCGAGGCGTTCCTGCCCGCCCAGATGGACGAGGCCGCCACCGCAGAGGCCGTGAAGGCCGCCATCGCCGAGGCCGGCGCGACGGGGATCAAGGAAATGGGCAAGGTGATGGCGGTGCTGAAGGCCAAGTACGGCGCCGTGCTGGACATGGGCCGGGTGGGCCCGATGGTGAAGGCCCAGCTGGGCGGCTGATCGCACATGGCCCTGCCGGCCGGCTTCCTCGACGAGCTGCGCGCCCGCACCCCCCTGGCCGCCGTGGTGGGGCGGCGGGTGAAGCTTGCCCGCTCCGGCCGCAACTGGAAGGGCTGCTGCCCCTTCCACAACGAGAAGACGCCGAGCTTCTACGTGTATGACAACGGCTATCACTGCTTCGGCTGCGGCCAGCATGGCGACGCCATCAGCTTCGTCATGCAAACCCAGGGCTTGGGCTTCATGGAAGCGGTGGAACAGCTGTCCGGCGAGGCCGGGCTCGATGTGCCGAAGCCCACCCCCGCCGCGGCCGAGGCCGAGCGCGTGCGCCACTCCCTGCAGGAGGTGCTGTCCGCCGCCGAAGCCTCCTACCGCCGCCGCCTGCGCCTACCGGAGGGCGCGCGCGCGCTGGACTACCTGCGCGGCCGTGGCCTGACAGAGGAGACGATCGACCGCTTCGGCCTCGGCTGGTCCGGCGAGGGCCGCGGTGCGCTGGCCGCCGACCTGGCGCGGGAGGGCATTCCGCCAGACCTCCTGCTCGAAGCCGGGCTGATGCGCCCGGGGGATGAGGGCAGGGCCCCCTACGACCTGTTCTTCAACCGCGTGATGTTCCCAATCCGCGACCGCCGTGGCCGCACCATCAGCTTCGGCGGCCGCATCATGGGCGATGGCCAGCCCAAATACGTCAACGGCCCGGAAACCGCGGTATTCTCCAAGCGCCGCACCCTGTTCGCGCTCGACCTCGCGCGGGAGGCTGCCCGCACCGGCGCCGCCGTGGTGGCGGTGGAGGGCTACATGGACGTGATCGCCCTGCACCAGGCCGGCTTCGGCGGCGCCGTCGCCCCGCTCGGCACGGCGCTGACCGACGAGCAGCTGGAGGAGCTGTGGCGCCTGTCCGACGCCCCGGTGCTGTGCTTCGACGGCGACAGTGCCGGCGCCCGTGCCGCCATCCGCACCGCCGAACTCGCCCTCCCGATGCTGGGGGCCGAGCGCACGCTGTTCGTGGCCACGCTGCCCACCGGCGAAGACCCCGATACGCTGGTGCGTCGCCATGGCGCGCCGGGCTTCAAGGCTGTGTTAGATGCTAAGCGCCCTATCGCCGAGGCGCTGTACGACCTGCTGTCCGAAGGCACCGCCGATACGGTGGAGGCCCGCGCCGCCCTCTCCCGCCGCCTGGATGCGGTGGCCGACAAGGTGGCGGACAAGCCGCTGGCCTGGGAGATGCGCCGCTATTTCCGCGACCGCCTGCGCGCCCGCCGCCCGGATCGCGGCCCGCCCCGCAGCCGCCCCATGGGCCGCACCGGCTATGGCATGCCCCCGCTCCGCCCCGTGCCGCGCTTCCAGCGCCCCACCCCAGGCAATGGCACGGCCACGGCTGAACGCACCCGTGCATTGGTTGCCATTCTGCTACAGCACCCCAGCCTGCTGCCCGATGTGGAGGAAGCCTTCGCCACCATCGACCTGCCGCCGGCCCTCACGCGGCTCCGCGATGCGATTCTGCAGTGGTCCCAGACGGCCGAGGTGCTTGACTCCGCAGGCCTCATGTCCCACCTGACCCATTCCGGTCTGGCTGCGGATGTGGCGCAGGCTCTGTCCGCGGTTCCCATACCGCTGCCGGGCTGCGCCGCCGCCGATGCCATGCCGGCGGATGCCGGGGCAGGCTGGTGGCATTTCTTTGGTCTGATGAACCCGGAACGGCTGGACGAGGAGGTGGAGGCGGCCCGCGCGGCCTTTGCGGCGAAAGCCGACGAGGCGGCGCAGCGGCGGTTGATCGTTCTCACGGCAGCCCGCGCCGCAGTTATGCGGGGCGAGCCTGGCGAAAGCGAGGCGCCGTGAGCTTGGAGCTTTGAACGTCGCCGGACGACCCCGCGCCGACCGACCTTGTGCCTACCTGGCAGCCGCCGGACGACCTTTTTCGCACGGCTCCCTCGTATTGGAGTGAACGGATCCATGGCCACCAAGCCGAGCACTGCCGCCGAAGCCACCACGCCGGACGCGGATGGCGATACCACGCTGCTGGATGTGCAGTCGGTCGCCGTCAAGCGGCTGATCGCGCGCGGCAAGGAGCGCGGCTACATCACCTTCGATGAGCTGAACGCCGTCCTGCCGCCAGACCAGAACTCCTCGGAGCAGATCGAGGACGTGATGGCCAACTTCTCCGAAATGGGCATCCAGGTCGTGGAGGGCGAGGAAGCCGAGGAAGGCGAGGTCCCCGCCGTCAAGGCCGAGAAGGCCGAGGAGGAGGAGGAGGCCGAGCCCACCGGCAACGTGGACGAGGCCAGCCTGGGCCGCACCGACGACCCGGTGCGCATGTACCTGCGCGAGATGGGCAGCGTGGAGCTGCTCTCGCGCGAGGGCGAAATCGCCATCGCCAAGCGCATCGAAGCTGGCCGCGACATGATGATCGGCGGGCTGTGCGAAAGCCCGCTCACCTTCCGCGCCATCATCGCCTGGCACGATGCGCTGAAGGCCGGGCGCATGCTGCTGCGCGATATCATCGACCTGGAAGCCACCCAGGGCGGCCCCGCACCCAACACGGCCGACGGCATCCCGGTGGAGGAAGCCCCCGCCCCGCCGCCCGCCTTCGAGGCCGCCGGTGACGACGACGATGAGGAAGGCGAGGGCGGTGGCGGCCTGTCCCTCTCCGCCCTTGAGGAGAAGCTGAAGCCCGAGGTTCTCGCGAACTTCGAGGAGATCGAGGCGCTCTACAAGAAGCTGCACAAGATGCAGTCCAAGCGCCTGGAGACCATGACCTCCGGCGAGGAGGTCAACGCCCGCAGCGAGAAAAGCTACGAGAAGCTGCGCGAGGAGCTGGTCGCCAAGGTCGAGCAGGTCCGCCTGCACAACAACCGCATCGAGGAGCTGGTCACCCAGCTCAAGCAGCTCAACCAGCGCCTCACGGGCCTGGAAGGCCAGCTGCTGCGCATGGCGGAAAGCTGCAAGGTCTCGCGCGACGACTTCCTCACCCAGTATCGCGGCCATGAGCTGGACCCGAACTGGATCGACCGCATCGGCCGCCTGACGAGCAAGTCCTGGAAGAACTTCGTCGCCAAGCACACCGGCGATATCGGCGCGGTGCGCGGCCAGATCGCCGCCATCGCCACCGATGCCAGCCTGCCGATCGGCGAATTCCGCCGCGTGTTCATGACCGTCTCCCGCGGTGAGCGCGACAGCGCACGCGCCAAGAAGGAGATGATCGAGGCGAACCTGCGCCTGGTGATCTCGATCGCCAAGAAATACACCAACCGCGGCCTGCAGTTCCTGGACCTGATCCAGGAGGGCAACATCGGCCTGATGAAGGCGGTGGACAAGTTCGAGTACCGCCGCGGCTACAAGTTCAGCACCTACGCCACCTGGTGGATCCGCCAGGCCATCACCCGCAGCATCGCCGACCAGGCCCGCACCATCCGCATCCCGGTGCACATGATCGAGACGATCAACAAGCTGGTCCGCACCAGCCGCCAGATGCTGCACGAGATCGGCCGCGAGCCCGCCCCCGAGGAACTCGCGGAAAAACTCGGCATGCCGCTGGAGAAGGTCCGCAAGGTCCTCAAGATCGCCAAGGAGCCGATCAGCCTCGAAACCCCGATCGGCGACGAGGAAGACAGCCATCTCGGCGATTTCATCGAGGACAAGGCCGCCGTCATCCCGCTCGATGCCGCCATCCAGGCCAATCTGCGCGAGGCCACCACCCGCGTGCTTTCCAGCCTCACGCCCCGTGAGGAGCGTGTGCTGCGCATGCGCTTCGGCATCGGCATGAACACCGACCACACGCTGGAAGAGGTCGGCCAGCAGTTCAACGTGACTCGTGAGCGCATCCGCCAGATCGAGGCCAAGGCGCTGCGCAAGCTCAAGCATCCCAGCCGCAGCCGCAAGCTGCGCAGCTTCCTGGACGATTGATCCACCTCGTGGAGCCCGTCGTCCGCGTTGGCGTGGTGGTGACGTTCCTGCGCATGGAACGTCCCCCCGGCGATCCCGCCCCCGTCCTGCCGGAAGGCGTGGCGGTGCGCACAGTGGCGAACTGCTCGGTGGAGCTCTACCGCTACCTCTACAACACCGTGGGCGCCGACTATGTCTGGTGGCTGCGCCGCACCGTGCCGGACCGCCAGCTCGCCGCCCTGCTGCGCGACCCCAACATCTCCATCCACGTGCTGGAGCGCGGCGAGGAGATCCTCGGCTTCTACGAGCTGGACCGTAACTCCTGGCCGGTGGTGAACCTCAGCTATTTCGGCCTGATGCCGCAGGCCGTCGGCGCGCACATGGGCCACGCCTTCCTGCGCCACGCCGTCGATACCGCCTGGCGCATGGGCCCGCGCGCCATGACGGTGAACACCTGCACCGCCGACCACCCCCGCGCGCTGCCGAACTACCACCGCGTCGGCTTCCGCACGCTGCGCGAGATCCCGGAAGACTGGCACGTGCCCGTGCGCCTCGGCCTGGTGATCCCCGAACACCTCAAGCTGTAGCTGCCATAGCGCAGCGGGGGGTTGACGCCTCCCGCCCGCCACTCCTCCAATGTCGACAATCGCTCCGGCCACAGGGCCGCGGGCATCGACAAAGGGAGTGGTGACGTTGGCTGAACTCAAGGTGCTGTCCGACCTGAACGCCAAGGTCTGGAAGATCGAGGTCGCCGTCGGCGACACGGTGGACGCCGAAGCCACCCTCATCATCCTGGAATCCATGAAGACCGAGATCCCCATCGATGCCCCCAAGGCCGGCACGGTGAAGGCGATCCTGGTCGGCGAGGGCGACGCGGTCGAGGAAGGCCAGGCCGTCGCCATCCTGGACGTC
>CANHKG010000137.1 GCA_947460455.1 Rhodospirillales bacterium
CTCTCCGTCCTCTTCCTCCCCGGCTTCGCCCGCGTCACCTACGCCGAAGTCCAGCTCGTCCAGGAACTCGAATACGTCGAAGCCGCCCGCGCCATCGGCGCCACCACCCCGCGCATCCTGCTGCGCACCATCCTGCCCAACGTCGCCGGCCCCATCCTGGTCCAGCTCTCGCTGGCCGTCGCCGCCGCCATCGTGCTGGAATCCGGCCTCTCCTTCCTCGGCATGGGCGTCGTCCCGCCCGCCCCCTCCTGGGGCCTCATGATCCGCGGCGCCCGCACCACGCTGGAACAGGCGCCCCAGCTCCTGCTCTGGCCCTGCGCCGCCCTCACCCTCACCATCTTCGCCATCAACCTGCTCTGCGACGCCCTGCGCGACACCGTCGATCCGCGCACGGCCCAGAAATCCCGCTAAAGGAAACAACCGTCATGGTCGCCAACACCACCCCCAAGGTCCACATGGGCACCCTCACCGGCGACGAAGGCCGGGCCATCTACGCCCAGAACCCCGTCATCCTCCTGCCCATGGGCTCCCACGAAGACCAGGGCCCGCACGCCCCGATGGGTGATTACCTCCTGGCCGAGAAGATGGCCGAGCTGGCCGCCCTGCGCGCCACCGCCATGGGCACCCCCACCCTGGTCGCCCCCGTCATCCCCTTCGGCGGCGCGGACTTCTTCGGCGCCATGGTCGGCGGCATCGCCCTTTCGGAGGCAACCCTCACCCAGGTCATGCGGGAGATGTTCGCCAACCTCCACCGCCACGGCCTCACCCGCCTCATCGTCATCAACGGCCATGGCGGCAACGTGGGCCCGATCCAGGTCGCCACGCGCGAGGTCCTGCGCGCCTCCGGCCACATCATCCCCAGCCTCTACCTCTGGCGCATCGCCTACGGCATGCTCCCCAGCATCGTCGGCGCCGAGAAATCCGCCGCCGTCTCCGGCCACGGCGCCGACCCCCTCACCAGCCTCGGCCTGCACCTCTTCCCGGAGCTGCTCCGCAAAGACATGATCCCCGCCCCCCTATCCCTCAAGCGCAACGCCGCCCTGGACCTGCCCTACACCGCCCTGGGTGCCGCCAGCTTCAAGGGCGCCGAAATCGGCATGCCCACGGAATACGACGACGTCTATAACAAGGGCGTCGCCAAGGGTGACCCCAACCTGTCCTCCGCCGAAACCGGCGCCGCCCTCACGGAAAAGCTTGTTACCCTTTGCGCCGAATTCGCGGTGCATTTCGCCAGCAAGACATAAGCGAGCAAGCGCTTCTTTTTTGAAAAAAAGAAGCAAAAAACTTTTATCACTGGCCGGCCACTGAGGCCTCGCTCCGCTGGATCGCCCCCGTGCGTGCCCAGGGGGGCGAGGCCTTTCCATCATCGTTCAAATGAAGTTTTTTTGCTTCTTTTTGTTCACAAAAAGAAGACTCTTCCTCCCTGAAAAAATCCCTTGCCTCCCACCGCCATGTGAGTTATTAAATCTCACATGACCCATCCCCTCCCCACATTGGCCGACCGGTTCGCCGGCTTGCGGCAGGATCTGTCGGCAGACGCCGGGACTCCGGGATTCGGTCTGGATGCCGTGGTCCTCGCGATCATCCTGCGCCTGCTGTCGATGCTGGGGCGGTTGGCCCTCGCCTGGCAGGAAGGCGCCGCCACGGCCCCGCGCTTCCGCCGCCACCGCCGCGGCCTGCGCCCCTACCGCCGCCGCCCCCGCGTGGCCCGCCGGCGCACCACATCCCGCACCCGCCGCACGCACACCCGAACTCCGTCCATCCGAAGCCCCCTCCCGCGGTTTGTAGCCGCCAGGGCTCCGTGTGCCATCGCTCACCGCCCGCCCGCGCGCGCATCCCCGCCCGCCTGAACGACCGCCAGCCAATCTCTTTTTCAGCCTGCTCCCGCAGGAGCACACCCGCACGTCCATTTTATTACGATATCAAAATCACCTCTCTCTTCCCCTCCCCCACCCCGTCCTTCTACCCTCAGTTCAGGAGGACGCCCCATGCCGCGCCATCTCGTCGCCCTGGCTCTTGCCATGGCCTTTGCCCTGCCCGCCCAGGCCGCCCCCCCGCCCGGCGTCACCCCCACGCCCGAGGTCAAGAAGTGGTTCGACGACCTCCGCAGCCGCGACGGCTGGTCCTGCTGCGATTTCTCCCATTGCCGCCAAACCGCCGTCATCCCCAACGACGACGGCCGCATCCTCGCCTATATCGACAAGGACACCTTCGGCCCCGACGCCCCCAACGCCTGGCTCGAAGTCCCCGCCCACGAACTCCGCAGCCGCAACAACCGCCCGCCAGGCATCCGCGGCGCCATCATCTGCTTCGGCGACCACCGCGTAACCTGCGCCGACCTCGAAAGCGCCACATGAGCCGCTCCCACGCCATCGCCCGCGCCCAATCCTATTTCGACGACGGCTCCTACCTCGATCGCCTGCGCGCCCTCGTCGCAATCCCCACCCAAAGCCATCCCCCAGGCCACAAGCCGGATCTCGAACGCTACTGCCACAGCGTCCTCGGCCCCATGGCCGCCGAGCTGGGCTTCACCCCCCAGGTGCTCGATAACCCCCTGCCCCAGCACGGCCCCGTCCTGCTCGCCACCCGCATCGAAGACCCCGCCAAACCGACGGTCCTGCTCTACGGCCACGGCGACGTCGTCCGCCCGATGCCGGAACGCTGGCGGCCGGGCCTCGACCCCTGGCAGGTCACCGTCGAGGGCGACCGCATCTACGGCCGCGGCGTGGTGGACAACAAAGGCCAACACCTCCTGGCGCTGGATGCCCTGCGCGCCGTCATCGCCGAACGCGGCCATCTCGGCTTCAACGTCAAGCTCATGGTCGAAACCGGCGAGGAAGCCGGCTCCCCCGGCCTCGAAGACTTCCTGAAACGCCACCGCACCCTCTGCGCCGCCGACGTCTTCATCGCGCTGGACGGCCCCCGCACCAGCCTCACAATCCCCGATGTCACCCTCGGCACCCGCGCCGGCGTCGCCTTCGACCTGGTGGTGAACCTGCGCGAAGGCAGCCACCACTCCGGCCACTGGGGCGGCCTGCTGATCGACCCCGGCGTGCTGCTCTCCTACGCCATCACCAGCATCTTCAGCCGCGACGGCCGCATCATGGTCGATGGCTGGACCCCGAAACATGTGCCCGACGCCGTCACCCAGGCCGCCCGCGCCGTCCTGATCGAAGACCAGCCCGGCGCCCCCACCCCCGATCTCGGCTGGGGCGAACCCAACCTCACCCGCGCCGAACGCATCTACGCCTGGACCAGCGCCGTCGTCCTCGCCAGCATCAGCGGCCAACCGGAATCCCCCGTCAACGCCGTCGGCCCCACCGCCCGCGCCCGCATCCAGGTGCGCCACACCGTCGATGTGCAAAGCGAAGCCATCATCCCCAGCCTGCGCGCCCACCTGGACCGCGAAGGCTTCCAGAACGTCGCCATCGAACCCGTCCTGGAACGCGACTACTTCCCCGCCTCCCGCACCGACCCGAACGACCCCTGGGTGCAAAAAATCGTCGCCTCCATGGCCCAAACCGCCGGCCGCCCCCCCAACGTCATCCCCACCATCGGCGCCTCCGGCCCCTCGGAATACTTCCGCGAGATCCTCGGAACCCCCGTGATCTGGATCCCCCACTCCTACGGCGGCTGCGGCCAACACGGCCCCAACGAACACGGCCTCGGCTCCCTCTTCCGCGACGGCCTCGGCCTGATGGCGGGCATATGGTGGGATATCGGCGAAGGACCCTAAGGCGAGGGGCTCTGCCCCTCGACCCCGCTGGGGCCTTAGGCCCCAGACCCCTCGACCTTTTTCCGCCTTCGGCGGGGAGGGGCCATCGAGGCGGTGGAGAGACCCGGGCGGCCCCTCCCCGCCGAAGGCGGAAAGTCATGTGGGTCCAGGGACCTCAGGTCCCTGGCGGGTCCAGGGCAGAGCCCTGGCCTTAGATCTTCACCGTCATCCCGCCATCCACCACCATCACGTGGCCGGTGCAGTAGGCGCCGGCTTCGCTGGCCAGATAGATCACCGCCCCGTCGAGTTCATGCGCCTGCCCCCAGCGCCGCAGCGCCGTCCGATCGGCGAAGCGGGCGCGCTGCACGGGATCGGCGCGGAGCGCGTTGGTCATGTTGTCCGGCGTCATCATGTAGCCGGGCGCGATGGCGTTGACCGTCACGCCGTGCGGCCCCCATTCAACGGCGAGCGCCCGCGTCATGCCTTCCAACCCGGCCTTGGCGGCGCAGTAGCTGGCATTGGCCTCACGGGCGATATGGGCGTTCACGGAGGAGATGTTGATGATCCGCCCCCAGCCGCGCTGGATCATGCCGACCGATGATTTGCGGGCGAGGCGGAAGCAGGCGTTCAGGTCCACCTCGATGATATCGGCCCAGTCTTCGTTGGTGCTTTCGCTGCCGCTCTTGCCGTTCCCGTAGCCGGCATTGTTGATCAGGATATCGAGGTGGCCGAGCTCGCCCTCGATCCGCTCGATCGCGGCATCGGCCGCCTTGATGTCGGTGGTATCGAAAGCCATCGCGGTGGCCGGCCGCCCGGCGGCCTTCAGCGCCGCCATGGTCGCTTCGATGCCGGCCTCGTTGCGCCCGTTCACCACCACATGGGCGCCCGCTTCCGCCAGCCCCAGCGCCATCGCCCGCCCCAGCCCGCGGGAGGCGCCGGTCACCAGCGCCACCTTGCCGTCCAGCGAAAACAGCTTGCTCATTCCCGTGCCCCCGTGCCGATGGCGAACTCTGCCACCGGCACCGGCTTGCGGGAACCCTGCCCGCCGGGGGGCGTCAGCCGGCGGCGATCTTGTCCTGCGTGCGCAGCTCGAAGTCGCTGGCATCGTGCCGCTCGTGCAGCTGCTCGGCCGGATTGCCGCTCATCCGGTTCACGATCCGCCCACGCTTCACCGCCGGCCGCGCCGCCAGTTGGTCGGCCCAGCGGATGACGTTCTTGTATTCGTGCACCGAAAGGAACTCGGCCGCGCCATACAGCAGCCCCTTGGCCATGCCGCCATACCAGGGCCAGATCGCCATGTCGGCGATGGTGTAGTCGGCCCCGGCCACGTATTCGCTTTCGGCCAGCCGGCGATCCAGCACGTCCATCTGGCGCTTGGTCTCCATCGCGTAGCGGTCGATGGCGTATTCGAACTTGGCCGGCGCATAGGCATAGAAATGCCCGAACCCGCCGCCCACGAAGGGCGCGCTGCCCATCTGCCAGAACAGCCAGGAAAGGCACTCGGCCCGCGCGCCCGGCTCCGTCGGCAGGAAGGCGCCGAACTTTTCGGCCAGATGCACCAGCATCGCGCCGGATTCGAAGATGCGGATCGGCGTCGGCCCGCTGCGATCGATCATCGCGGGAATCTTGGAATTCGGGTTCGCCCCCACGAAGCCGCTGCCGAACTGCTCGCCCGCACCGATCTTCACCAGCCAGGCATCATATTCCGCGCCAGTGTGCCCGGCGGCCAGCAGTTCCTCCAGCAGGATCGTCACCTTCTGGCCGTTCGGCGTGCCGAGCGAATAGAGCTGGATCGGATGCTTGCCGACCGGCAGCTCCTTCTCATGCGTGGCGCCGGCGATCGGGCGGTTGATGTTGGCGAACTGGCCGCCATTGCCCTTGTTCCAGGTCCAGACCTTGGGCGGGGTGTAGCTGTCGCTCATGGGTACGCTCCGTTGCTGCCCATCTATACCGCACCGCGCAGCAGCGCCCCATAGCCCTGCACCGCCGGCCGCACCCCGGCGCTGCGCAGCCCGTGCCACAGGCTGGCCTGGTTGGCGGTGACAACGGGCCGGCCGAGATCCTGTTCCAGGGCCTCGATCAACCCCACGCAGCGGAACCCGGTGCCGGCGAGCAGCACCCCGTCGGCATCCTCAGGGCACGCCGCCCGCACCTGCTCGTACAGCGGCGCGATCTGCTGCGCGAAGCCCATGCCGTGGGCATAGAGTTCCCCCGGCGGCAGGTCCCGCCAGCCAGGCCCGGGATCGTAGCGGATGGTGCGCGCCGGGGCGGCGCCGCGCGCGGCAAGATACGCCGCCGCCTGATCGAGGAAAGGCAGCCCGAACCACGGCGGCAGCACCAGCAGCGGGCGCGAGACACCCATCGCCCGCAGCGCGGCCACGCAGTCGATCCCATTGGTGGAAACCGCCACCCCCGGCAGCAGCGCCGATAGGGCGGCCACCACCGCCTCATCCCACCCGTCCCCGCCCAGGATGGAACTGGAGCTGTGGCCCATCACCACCGCCTCCAGCTTCATCGTGGCGAATTGCTTCGCCCCGCGCACCACATCCTCGGCCAACGTCACCGCGCTGCGATCGGCGTTCCAGCTGGCCCACGGCGTCGGCGCCGTGACGCGCGCGGCATGCACCGAGACGCCTTCGGGCGCCATCGCCCACCATTCCGCCTCCGGCACCGCCTCGTTGCCGACGATGAACATGCCCACCCTGGCCCGCCAACCCCAATTGTCCCCGCGCATTCCCGCCTCCATTGCTGCCGCCATTGGCGCGCCTCGCGGCCGTGCTGCCAAGCCCCAGGGCCCGGTTGGGCGGGTTGACTTGGCATTCGTTTACGCGGACATGTCCGCGCGCCATACGGCGGCATGCGAAGCGGAATTCGCCTTTCGTCAACCACCGCCTGCAAGGCTTGCCGCGCCGCCCCCTTTGCCGCCCGAGCGAGTGCCATCCCGCCATGCCGAGCCTCCCCCCGCATCTAAAGCGCCTGGAAGCCGAGGCCATCGGCATTCTCCGCGAAACCGCTGCGAGTTTCCGCAATCCGGTGCTGCTGTATTCCATCGGCAAGGACAGCTCGGTGGTGCTGCACCTCGCGCAGAAGGCCTTCGCGCCCGGCAAGCTGCCCTTCCCGTTGCTGCACATCGCCACCGGCTGGGACTTCCGCGCCATGCTGGAGTTCCGTGACCGGCGCGCGGCCGAGATCGGCGCCCGGCTGATCGTGCACACGAATCCGGACGGCGTGGCCCAGGGCATCGGCCCGCTGAGCCATGGCAGCCAGGTTCACATGAACGTGATGGGCACCGAGGCACTGAAGCAGGCGCTGAACCAGCACGGCTTCGATGCCGCCCTGGGCGGTGCCCGGCGCGACGAGGAAAAGTCCCGCGCCAAGGAACGCGTGTTCAGCCACCGCGCCCCCGGCCATGTGTGGGAGCCGCGCGGCCAGCGGCCGGAACTGTGGGGCCTCTACAACACCCGCATCGGGCCCGGGGAGACCATGCGTGTGTTCCCGCTCTCCAACTGGACCGAGTTCGACGTGTGGGACTACATCGCCGCGGAGGACATCCCGGTGGTGCCGCTCTATTTCGCCGCCCTGCGGCCGACCCTGCGGCGCTCCGGCGCGATGATCATGCGCGACGACGAGCGCATGCCGCTCGAACCCGGCGAAGAGATCGAGATGAAATGGGTGCGCTTCCGCACGATGGGCGACTGGCCGCTGACCGGCGCGCATGAAAGCCGGGCGGAGACCATGGACCAGGTGCTGGAGGAACTGCGCGCCAGCCGCGTCAGCGAACGCCATGGCCGCCTGATCGACAACGACCAGGAAGCCTCCATGGAACGCAAGAAGCGGGAGGGCTACTTCTGATGGACGCCATCTCCGCCTCGCGCGGCCTGCTGCGCATGCTCACCTGCGGCTCCGTGGACGACGGCAAGTCCACCCTGATCGGCCGCCTGCTCTACGACGCCCAGCTGATCGCCGAAGATACCCTGGCCGCCATCACCCGCGACAGCCGAAAGCACGGCACGGTGGGGGAGGAGGTGGACCTCGCCCTGCTGGTGGATGGGCTGGAGGCGGAACGGCAGCAGGGCATCACCATCGATGTCGCCTACCGCTTCTTCACCACCGGCAGCCGCAGCTTCATCGTGGCGGATTGCCCGGGGCATGAGCAATATACCCGCAACATGGCCACGGGGGCATCCAACTCGGAGCTGGCAATCATCCTGGTGGATGCGCGCAAGGGGCTGCTGACGCAAACGCGCCGCCACTCCTTCATCTGCTCCCTGCTGGGCATCCGCCACGTGGTGCTGGCGGTGAACAAGATCGACCTGGTGGAGTTCGACCAGGCGGTGTTCGACCGCATCGTGGCGGAATACCACGGCTTCGCCGCCGCCTTCGGCTTCCGCACCCTGGCGGCCATCCCGCTCTCCGGCCGCTTCGGCGACAACGTGACCCAGCGCTCCCCGCGCACGCCGTGGTACCAGGGGCCGACGCTGATCGAGCACCTGGACTCCGTGGAGGTGGACGAGGACGCCGAGGCGCTGCCCTTCCGCTTCCCGGTGCAGTGGGTGAACCGCCCGAACCTGGATTTCCGCGGCTATGCCGGCACGGTGGCCAGCGGGCGCATCGCGCTGGGCGAGCCCGTGGTGGTGGCGGCCTCTGGCGTCACCAGCGAGATCACCCGCATCCTCGGCCCCGCCGGCGAGCAGCAGAGTGCGGCGGCCGGTGAGGCCGTGACGCTGTGCCTTGCGCAGGAGATCGACATCGCCCGCGGCGACATGCTGGCCCCGCCGGCGCAGCGCCCCGCCGTGGCCGACCAGCTTGCCGCGCATATCCTGTGGATGGACGAGGAAAAGCTGCTGCCCGGCCGGCAATACCTGCTGCGCATGGGCCATGCCTGGACCACGGCGAGCATCACCGCGATCAAGCACCGCATCGACGTGACCACGCTGGGCCAGCTGCCCGCCACCAGCCTGGCGCTGAACGAGATCGCGGTGTGCAACCTGTCCACCGCGCAGAAGCTCGCCTTCGACCCCTATGGCGAGAACCGGCTGACCGGCGCCTTCATCCTGGTGGACCGCACCAGCAACCGCACCGTGGGCTGCGGCATGGTGCAGTTCCCGCTGCGCCGCGCCACCAACATCCACCAGGAAGCCTACCTGGTGGACAAGGGCGCCCGCGCCGCCGCCAAGGGCCAGCGCCCGATGGTGCTGTGGTTCACCGGCCTGTCCGGCTCCGGCAAATCCACCGTGGCCAAGCTGGTGGAGGAGGCGCTGCACGGTGCGGGGCGGCACACCTATTCACTGGATGGCGACAATCTGCGCCACGGGCTGAACCGCGACCTCGGCTTCACCCCGCAGGACCGGGTGGAGAACATCCGCCGCGTGGGCGAGGTGGCCAAGCTGATGGTGGATGCCGGGCTGATCGTGCTGGCCAGCTTCATCTCCCCCTACCGCGCCGAGCGCCAGATGGTGCGCGACCTGCTGGCCCCCGGGGAGTTCGTGGAAGTGTTTGTCGATACCACGCTGGAGGTCTGCGCGGCGCGCGACGTGAAGGGGCTGTATGCCAAGGCGATGCGCGGCGAGCTCGCCAACTTCACCGGCGTGAGCAGCCCCTACGAAGCGCCGGAGGCCGCCGAGCTGGTGCTGGACGGCGGCGCCACCTCGCCCGAGGCCCTGGCCCGTCAGGTGCTGGACCTGGTGGAGCGGTTCCAGGCCGGGTGAACCCCGGCCTGCAGCACGGCCTCAGGCGGCTTCGCAGCGGATATTGAGCAGCGCAGCGCCCAGCCGGCGCCGATCGGGCGAGCCGGCCGTGATCGCTGCCACCGGCGCGGCGTAGGGCTGCACGATCGTAAGCTCCATCGGCCCGGTATGCGGCGGAATCGTCGCCAGGGTGAACTGCATGTTGCTGGGCGCCTGGAACTGGCTGGCTGGCCAGTTCGCGCCGTCGATCTGGAATTTCATCTCCCGCAGCGGGTAGTGCGGCACGATGCCGTAGATGGCAAGCGTGAGCGACAGCGGCACCGCCGACGGAGCCAAGTGGATGCGGCCGCGGCCGCTATCGCCGATCCAGCACAGCTTGCCGGCGGACTCGAACAGCTCGAAGCCCTGGCGCCCGGGAACCTGCATCGGCGAGTATTGCTGGCCCGGCTGGGGGTCGAACAGTGTGCGCCGGTCGAAGCCGTCGCCCGGCGCGTAGCTGGCCGGGGGCAGCCCCTTGGGCAGGCGCTTCATCACCATGTGGAACAGCGCGAGGTCGATGGCATTCGCCTCGATCAGCGCGCGGACATCCTCCAGCGACACCTCCCCGCCGCGTTCGGTGGTGAAATTCTCCATGCCGATATCGAGCTCGTAGGGCACGCGCAGGCGGCGCTGCAGCATGCGCAGGGCGCCGGGCATGTCTTCCACCGTGCCAACGGTCTGGCGCTCCAGCGCCGCGGCGCACTCCTCCACCACGCCGGCAGGCGGCAGGGGCTCCCAGAACTCATCGGACGCCGGATCGGCAAAACGGGAGTCGCGGCTGAAGAAACGGGCCATGCCGTTGCGCACCTGGCCATAAACCTCGGAATTGCGCGACGCGAGCATGTCCGCGATGGTGACCTTGTCGCCCAGCCCCATGCGGGCCCGGTCGGCGGGAGGTTGCTGTTCCAGGAAGCGGCGCAGGGAGAGCAGGCGGGCGATCGGCTCACGCAGGATGGTGAACTCGGTGCCGCAACTGCCTTCCGGAACCGTGTGCAACGGGATGTGGCCAGAGACGAGCGACAGCACGTCGCCACGCGCCTGCAGCACGCTGGAGAACATGCCTTGGAACCCCTCGCCCACGTCGCGGAAGCGGTGGCACTGGCCGTCGCCGTAGATGTTGGCGAGCGTGGTGGTGAGGGAGGTGCCGGCGGTTTTGGGCAGGTGGCGGAAGAACACCGTGCCGCCCAAACTGCTCATACTTGGGTCCTGCAAAACTTGTATCCGATCCACACCTACACGCCAGCGGAAGGCCTTGGGGGCTGGCACTTAACTCTCGAAACCTCTATATGGACTTTAGCTGCTAAAATTTTGTCGTGCAATGAGGGATTGTGGTGATTCCGCGCATCATCCACCAGATGTTTTTATCTCCCGACGGAAAATCACCGCTCAGCGATGATGTGGAAACCCAATGTCAAAGCTGGAAAACACATCACCCTGAGTTCGATTATATTTTTTGGGATGGTCCTACATTTAGGGGTTTGTGCATATCATTTGATAAGATGGATATTTATAATGCAATCTTAAAATGTAAATTCCCTGCCATGCAGGTTGATGTAGCGCGACTGACCATTTTATCGTGCCTTGGTGGCTTTTGGGCCGACCTTAAAATGGTTGCCCTACGACCATTCTTGGAACCTCTCGTCGATCAGCGCTTGGTCCTTGCCGAACATTTTGTCAATTCTGGATGGCAACCCGGCATTCCCTGCTCAGCATTTCTCGGGGGTGAGCCTGGACATTTCTTTTTCGATGAAGCACTAAATCAAGCTCGTGAGCGCATCGACTCTCGATGGCCGAAGACCTTAGAGGTTGCTGGACCCAATGCGCTTTTTCGAGTGACCAAGAAAATGGTGAACGAAAGCACCATTGGGGATAAGTTTGTTTTGTTGCCACAAAGCGAAACTTGGGACAAATTATTCAAAGTCGGCAGCGGGTCCTACAACCAGAAAGATAGCCACCTTCATTGGAGCGTTCGAGAAAAGCAAGAATCGCCCTATTGGGAAAAACCGCAGAAAGATCCATTCTCCGAGGCAACAAAAAGGAACTACTCTATGCCGATGTCGTCTGACGCCTTTGATAGCCTCATGGGCAATTTGATTTCCAACTTAAAGCCTGGGCGGGTGTGCGACATCGGACCAGGAGCAGGCAAGTATGGGAAAATGGCCAGAGATATATCGAACGCGTTCAATTTTCCGATTAAAACAACAGGCATTGAAATCGATGAGTCATATGTCGAAGAATATCTACTTCGAGATATATATGATGAAATTGTTATAGGTGATGCCAATGAACTCATAACAAAACCAAAAACGCGGTTTGACCTTGTTATTATAGGCGACTGCATCGAGCACATGCGAAAATCAGACGCAATTGATCTGTTAAATTTTCTTGTTTACCGGGTGGGCTATATCGTCGTCATTTGGCCTGATGAAGCCGTTCAGGATGACTGGGAAGGACATGCCGCGGAAGCGCATATCTCAACATGGTCTAAGAATGATTTTATTTCGTGGAAGCATTATCATACCTCCAGGTTTCACTCTTATGGCAAAATGAATCTCGTGGTTGTAAAAGGGCTGCAAGACGTAAAATTCAGCATTTCTGATGCCTCTTTGAAAGAGTGGCTACATGCGCCGCTTAACCTTGTAACACCTCCCGATCGGCGCTCAACAATTGAAAAGCTAGAGGAACAATTCGGAAAGGATAAGAGCAATTCACAAGTCGCGAGCCGCTTGGTATACGCGCTGATGGAAGTTGGACGCTTTGCGGATGCGCGAGATCGCCTTGCCGACGCAATAAACCCGCAATCTCCAGATGGCGCATTGGTGCTCGCACTAAGTCATGCCTATCATCGGCTTGGCATGAAAATAGAAGCGCTTAATGAGGCTAAGAAAGCGGTATCGATCATGCCGCAAAATTACCATACCCAGATGCACCTAGGGTATCTGTGTTTTGGCTCAAATGACTTTGAATTGGCTGAAGTCGCATTTTTTACCGCCCACTCTCTTTCTCCCACCGACTCGAAGTCGGCCAGCATGTTAAGTTCCACCTACGAAAAATTGCGGAAATTCCACGAAGCCCTTGAAGCAATAAATGCCGCAATCGCCCTCGACAACGGTAACCCTGCGTTTGTTCACCAACAGGAACGCCTACTCAAAATAGTCAATGCTTGAATATTTGCCCCCCCGGATAGTGCGGAAGATCGATAATTGGAATGAACGGATCAATACAATAGTCAATGATTGACGTATTGCAGCCCGGTGAACTTCCCGCGAAGTGCCTTCGTCCGCGCCGCCACCCCCTCCGGCGCATTGCTGCGCAGCCCCTCGGCGAGCAGCTCCGCCAGGGCCGGCGCATCGGCCGGTGTCACGCCCCGGCGCACCAGTTCCGGCGTGCCGATGCGCAGCCCGTTGAGGTCGCCCGCCACCTCCGCGATCGGCAGGCCGATGCCGCAGGCCAGGAAGCCCGCGCGGCGCAGCGTTTTGGAAGCCGCCTGCCCGCCACCGAACGGCGCCGCCTCCACCGCGAACTGGTGGGAGGTGGTCATGCCGCGATCTTGCGCGAACACGCGGATGCCGCGCGCCGCCAGTTCGCCCGCCAGCGCCTGGGAGAGCGCGACCATCGCGCGGGCATACTCCGCGCCGAACTCGCGCCAATCCAGCAGCGTGATCGCCAGCGCGGCGGATTTGGCGGCGTCGAAATTCGCCGTCATGCCGGGGAAGGCGATGCGGTCCAGTTTCTCGGCGATTGCCGCGTCGTTGGTCACGATCAGCCCGCCGGCCGGGCCGCCCAGGCTTTTGTAGGTGCTCATCGTCATCAGATGCGCGCCTTCGGCCAGCGGGTTCGGCCAGGCGCCGCCGGCGATGATGCCGCACTGGTGCGCGGCATCGAACAGCACATGCGCGCCCACCTCGTCGGCGATCGCCCGCACCGCGCGCACGTTGTGCGGGAACAGGTTCAGGCTGCCGCCGATGGTGATCAGCCGCGGGTTCACCCGCCGCGCCAGCGCCCGCAGCCCATCGAGATCGACCGTGTAGCCATCGGCATCCACCGGCGCGGCATGGCTCACCAGGCCATACAGCCCGGCGCAGCCCGCCGCATGGTGCGTCACGTGCCCGCCCACGGCCGGCGGCGGGGCGATGATGGCGTCACCAGGCTTCGTCAGCGCCATGAACCCGTACAGATTGGCCATGGCGCCAGAGGCCACGCGGATCTCGGCATACTTCGCCCCGAACACCTCGGCCGCCAGCTCGGCCGCGATCACCTCGATCTCCTCGATCGCCTCCAGCCCCATCTCATACTTGTCGCCGGGGTAGCCGAGCGAGGGCCGGCTGCCGAGCCCACGCCCCAGCGCCGCCTCGGCTGCCGGGTTCATAACGTTGGTGGCGGGGTTGAGGTTGAAGCAATCGGCGTCGTGGATTTCCAGGTTGCGCTGGATCAGCGCCTCGATCCGCGCCGCCACCGCGCCGGAAGGGGCCGCAACCCGCCCGGCCAGTTCCAGCACATGGCTCTCGCAGGCCTCGGGCACCCAGGGGCGGCGGGCGAGATGGGTCATGCGCGAGGGCTCCTTGCGGCATCGGGAAGATGCCGGTCTGCTAGCAATATTCCGTCGAGGAGTCTCCCATGGCAAAGCGCCGCATCGGCATCTTCGGCATGTCGCAGGAGGCGATGCTGGCCACGCCAGGCCATCTCGATCCGCGCACCGTGCTCATCTCCCGCGGGCAGGAGATCATCGGGAACAATCTCTGGGTCGCCCGCGGCATCGTCGCCACGCTGCAGGCCGCGCCCGATGTGGAGATCGTGCCGCTGATGACGGTGCGCTGCCGCGCCAGTGCAGCCTTCCACCGTGATTTCTTCGACGCGTGCGTGGCCGAAATCACCGCCCTGATCCGCAGCCACGGCCCGTTCGATGGCCTGGTGGCCGCCAACCACGGCGCGATGGAAGTGGAGGGCCTCGATGTCTCCGGCGACACCGCGCTGATGGAAGCCGTGCGCCAGGCCGTCGGCCCCGATGTGCCGATCACCATGGCGCTGGACATGCACGGCCACCTCACGCCCGGCCTGCTGCGCGATGCCCAGGGCTTCGCCGTGTTCCGCACCGCCCCGCACCGGGACGACGACAGCAC
>CANHKG010000138.1 GCA_947460455.1 Rhodospirillales bacterium
CCCGGCCACCACCGAACTGTCGACGCCGCCGGACATGGCTACCAGGATGCGCATGGGGGGACCCTAAGCAAGCGTTCTTCTTTTTCTGAAGAAAAAGAAGCAAAAAGACTTTTGTTCGTTCGCAGCTTAGCCCGCGAGCATGTTCCGGCTGCCGGCCGGCACCTTCACCACCAGACCATCCAGCTCATCGCTCATCACGATCTGGCAGCCGAGGCGCGACGTTTTTTCCAGCCCGAAGGCGAGGTCGAGCATGTCTTCCTCATCCTCGGTCGGGTCGCCGAGCTTCTCGAACCACTCGGCGTCCACGATCACGTGGCAGGTGGAGCAGGCGAGCGAGCCTTCGCAGGCGCCTTCGATATCCACGCCGTGCTTGTGCGCGATCTCCAGCACCGACAGGCCGAGCGGCGCGTCCACCTCGCGGCGGGCGCCGTCGCGATCGATGAAAATCATCTTGGGCATGGGGGGCGTCAGGCCTCGGAAGGGTGGGACGGGGAAGCCGCGTGGGCACGCGCCAGCATGGCGACGGCGGCATCGATATCGGCCGGGGAGGTAAAGCGTCCGATCCCGATGCGCAAGGTCCGCGCGGCCTGGTCGTCCGACAGGCCCAGCGCGCGCAGCACGTAGGAGGGCTCGACCTCCGCCGAGGAACAGGCCGAGCCGGTGGAGACGCACAGCTCCGGCATCGCCGCCAGCATCGCTTGGGCTTGGGTGGCGGGGAAGGTCAGGTTGAGGTTGCCCGGGATGCGGTGGGTGGGGTCGGCATTGAGGTGAATGCCGGGAATGGCCTGGCCGAGTTCGGCCATCAGCCGGTCGCGCAGGGCGGCGATGCGCTGGTGATCGGCGTCCATCTCGGCGCGGGCGATGCGGCAGGCCTCGCCGAGGCCGACGATCAGCGGGGCGGGCAGGGTGCCGGAGCGCAGCCCACGCTCCTGCCCGCCGCCGGAGAACAGCGGGGCGAGGCGCACGCGGGGGCGGCGGCGAACGTAGAGGGCGCCGACGCCCTTGGGGCCGTAGAGCTTGTGGCCGCTGATGGAGAGGAGGTCGATCTTCATCGCCTCCACGTCGAGCTTGATCTTGCCGGCGGCCTGGGCGGCATCGGTGTGGAACAGCGCGCCGGCCGCGTGGGCGAGCGCGGCAAGGGCGGCGATGTCCTGCACCACGCCGGTTTCATTGTTCACTGCCATCACGCTGAGGAGCAGCGTGGGCACGGAAAGGGCCTCGCGCACCGCATCGGGATCGAGCAGCCCGTCGGGGCGGACGGGGAGCACCACGGGCTCAAACCCCTCCGCCTCCAGGTCCGCCACCGCCTCCAGCACGCATTTGTGTTCGGTGGCGGCGGTGATGATGCGCTTTCGCGGGTCGCCCTGTTGGGCGGCGAAGCGGGCCAGGCCCTTGATGGCGATGTTGTTGCTTTCGGTGGCGCCGGAGGTGAGCACGATCTCGCGCGCATCGGCGCCGATCAGCGCGGCGACTTGGGCGCGCGCAGCCTCCACCGCTTCCTCCGCGAAGCGGCCCATGGCGTGCTCGGCGGAATGCGGGTTGCCGAAATGCTCGGTGAAGAAGGGCAGCATCACCTGCACCACGCGCGGGTCGCATTGCGTGGTGGCCTGGTTGTCCAGGTAGATCGGGCGATTGGGGCGGTTGTTCATCGCAAGGGCCTCACGCCGCGCGGCGCAACAGGCGGCCGGCCATCTCCAAATAGGCGGCGACGAGGCGATCTGCATCCTCGGCCGTGGCATTCCACGGCAGCGACACGCGCACGGCACAGCCGGCGAGCGCGCCCAGCCCCATCGCCTCCAGCACGTGGCTGGCCGCGACCTTGCCGGAGGAGCAGGCGGCACCGGCCGAGACCTGGAAGCCCGCGAGGTCGAGCGCGATCACCTGCGTGTCCGCCCGCACGCCGGGCAGGGCGAGGCAGGTGGTGTTGGCCAGGCGCGGGGCATCGGCGCCCAGCGCGATCGCACCGGCAGCAACCGCGGCGGCCTCGATCCGGTCGCGCAGGGCGGCGAGGTGGGGCTGGTGGGGCAGGTCGGCCACGGCGGCCTCGGCCCCGGCGGCGAGGCCGGCGATGGCGGGAAGGGGGGGCGTGCCGCCACGGCGGCCGCGTTCCTGCCCGCCGCCGCGCATCAGCGGGGGCAGGGCGGGGTCGCCGGCCAGCAGCAGCGCCCCGGCGCCCATCGGCCCGCCGAGCTTGTGGCCGGAGATCGCGAGGCTATCCGCGCCCAGGGCAGGAAGGTCGATGGCCAGGCGCCCGGCGGCCTGCACGGCATCCACATGCAGCCGGGCGCCGTGGGCGCGGCAAAGTGCCGCCGCCTCGGCGATGGGGTGCAGCACGCCGGTTTCGTTGTTGGCGAGCATCAGGCACACCAGGGCGGACGGGCCGGCGGCAAGCTGGCGCGCCAGGGCGGCGAGGTCGGCGACGCCGGTAGGGTCCACCGCCACCATTTCGGCCCCCGGGGCGGCGGCGCGCACCGCATCGTGTTCCGTGGCGCCAACCAGGATGCGCCGCCCGGCGCCGAGGCCGTGCAGGGCGAGCGCGTTGGCCTCCGTGCCGCCAGAGGTGAACACCACGCCGGCGGGGGCGGCGCCGAAGCAAGCGGCCAGGCGGGTGCGCGCCTCCTCCAGCATCCGGCGTGCGGCACGGCCGGCGGCATGGACGGAGGAGGGGTTCCCAGGCGTTTCCATCGCCGCGAGCACGGCGGCGCGGGCGGCGGGGCGGAGTGGTTCGGTGGCGTTCGCGTCGAAGTAGGCCATGCCGCCTCCCTTCAGGTGCCGCAAAAGCGCACAAAACGGCCAAAAGCGCGCAGCCGGGGGCTGCACGCTCCGCGCAACAATATGGCCGAGAGTCACTGAAACCCTAGCGACTTCTTCTCTCGCGCGTCAACGAATCTCCTTGTCTCACACCCTGCAAGGGTGGCATGCCTTTCTGGCGTTGGTATCTGCGCTGGCCGAAGGCGCACCTTATGACAGTCTCGCGAGGCCGTGATGTTCGTGCCCAGCAGACGCCCGGCGCGGCGCGGGGTTCGCGCGGGCAGGGGCAAAGCACGACACGCCTCCATTCTCGGTTCGCGGCGCTTCCTCCGCGGGCCTCCAGCAACAGGGATCGGAATTCCGCGCACCATGCCTGAAGTCATGTTCGCTGGCCCTGACGGCCGCCTCGAGGGCCGTTACCACCACTCCAAGGAAACCGGCGCCCCGCTGGCCCTCATCATGCATCCGCACCCGCTGCATGGCGGGACGATGAACAACCGCGTTACCTACACGATGTACCAGTCTTTCCAGAAGCTGGGCTTTTCCGTGATGCGGTTCAACTTCCGCGGCGTGGGCCGCAGCCAGGGCCGCTACGATGGCGGCATCGGCGAGATCAGCGACGCCGCGGCGGCGCTGGACTGGATGCAGGCCGTGAACCCGAACCATGGCGGGCTGTGGATCAGCGGCTATTCGTTCGGCGCCTTCGTGGGCATGCAGCTGCTGATGCGCCGGCCGGAAGTCTCCGGCTGGGTGAGCGTGGCGCCGCCGGCCAACCACTATGATTTCGGCTTCCTCGCCCCCTGCCCCTGCGGTGGGCTGATGCTGCACGGCGACACCGACGAGCTGGTGCCGGAGCCCGCCGTGCGCAAGCTGGTGGACAAGCTGAACACCCAGAAGGGCGTGAAGGTCGATTACCGCATCCTGGAAGGCGCGGACCATGTGTTCGCCGCCCAGGCCGATGACATCGGCGAGGCGATCGAGGACCACGTTCGCACCACCATGTCGCGCCGCACCATGGCGCTCGCCGCCGACTGATCCCGCCCGCCTTCGCAGACTGAAGCAGCCCCGCACACCGTTCGCGGGGCTTCTTCATGTCTGGGCCCCGCGCTAAACACCCGCCGCCCCCACCCCCGGAACCCACGACCATGCCCCGCCCCCCCGCTTCACGGAGCGACTTCCTGCACGAGGCCACCGAACGCGGCTTCGTCTTCCAGTGCACCGATACCGACGCGCTTGATGCCGCGCTGAAGGCCGGGCCGGTGGCGGGCTATATCGGCTTCGACGCCACCGCCAATTCGCTGCACGTGGGCAGCCTGGTGCAGATCATGCTGCTGCGCCTGCTGCAGCGCACCGGCAACAAGCCCGTGACGCTGATGGGCGGCGGCACCAGCCGCATCGGCGACCCCTCCTTCCGGGATGAAGCGCGCTCCCTGCTGACCGATGAGCAGATCGCCGCCAACCTCGCCGGCATCCGGCGCTGCTTCGACCCGTTCGTGCGCTTCGGCGATGGGCCGACCGACGCCTTCATGCCCAACAACGCGGACTGGCTGGACAAGCTGGGCTACATCCAGCTGCTGCGCGAGGTCGGTGTCCATTTCAGCGTCAACCGCATGCTCTCGTTCGACAGCGTGAAGTCGCGGCTGGATCGCGACCAGGGCCTGACCTTCCTGGAGTTCAACTACTCCATCCTGCAGAGCTACGATTTCCGCGAGCTGAACCGACAGTATGGCGTCACCCTGCAGATGGGCGGCTCCGACCAGTGGGGCAACATCGTCTCCGGCATCGACCTGGTGCGCCGGACGGATGCCAAGCAGGTGTTCGGCCTGACCACGCCACTGATCGCCACTGCTTCCGGCGCCAAGATGGGCAAGTCTGCCCAGGGCGCGGTGTGGCTGACGGCGGACCGCCTGCCGGTGTTCGACTACTGGCAGTTCTGGCGCAACACGGAGGATGCGGATGTGGGCCGCTTCCTGCGCCTGTTCACCGACCTGCCGCTCGCCGAGATCGCGCGGTTGGAGGCGCTCGGCGGGGCCGAGATCAACGAGGCCAAGAAAATCCTCGCCACCGAGGCCACCACCCTGGCCCATGGCGCCGCGGCGGCCCAGGCCGCGGCCGAGGCGGCGCGCGGGCTATTCGAGAGCGGTAGTGGCGGCGGCGAGATCCCGCTCGCCCTCATCCCGCCCGACAAGGTGGGCGAGGGTGTGCCGGCCTTCCTGCTGGTGGCGCTGTCCGGCTTGGCCGCCAGCAACGCCGAGGCGCGCCGGCTGGTGCGCGGCGGCGGGGTGAAGGTGGATGATGCCGTGGTGTCCGACGAAGGCCAGGTGTTCACCCCGGCGCAGCTCGCCGCAGGCGTGAAACTGTCGGTCGGGCGCAAGCACCACCGGCTGGTGAAGGCCGGGTAGCGGGTTTCAGCCGCGGCGCTTCGCCCGCAGCCAGTCCAGATGCTCGCGGGCGTGGTTGACGGTGAAGGTCTCCCGCCGCCGGTCCCCGCCGAAGCGGCGAATGCGGCGTTCGGTGATCTTTTCGAGCGCCGTCAGGATCTCTTCCGCCGCCTCCAGGTCGCCCACGGTGCAGGCGTGGTTGAAGGCGGTCAGTACCTTGTCGGCCACGCGCATGCCGCCGGGATATTCGGCGGGCGGGGTGGCGGCCGAGGGCGAGGCGTGCGGGCCCGCATCGGGCTTGGGCAGGATGTCCCGCATGGGGTTCCTCCGTTACGTGTGGCGAGGCGCATCCTTCGCCGGCACGGCTGAACGGAGTGTGAAGGAATGCGAGCCCGGGCCCGATGCTCTCAGCCGGGAACGGGCACGTTGAAGGCCACGCACCAGTTGGCCAGCGGCAGCCGGCGCCCATGCCACTCCGGCAGGCCGGCCGCTTCGTCGTGCCCGGCAAGGGGGTCGTACTCGTAGGTTTCCGCGGCGAGGGTGGGGTCGCTGTCGTGCAGGGCGCCGAGGCCGCCATGGCGCGAGCGGTCGGCATAGCGCACGCGCAGCCCGGGCCCTGGCGGGCGGGCCATGGTGATCGCCACCGTATCCGCCCCTTCCAGCGCCACCGTGGCGATCGGCACCTCACCGGCTTCATCCACCAGGGTGAAGCCGCGGTCGCGTGGTTCCACCTGGGCGCGCTGCTGGAACGGGCGGCCCCATGTGAGCGGCGGCACGGGAACATGGAAGCGAAGCCGCACCGCTTGGCCCTCGCGCCGTACCGCCAGCGGGTGCAGCGGCCGCCAGGCCTCGCCGCGGGTGAGCACGCGGTGCATCACCTTGCCGAACTGCGCACCGAGCCAGCGATAGCCGTTCGGATCCAGATGCCCGCCCTTGTCCGGCACCGGGTAGGCCGGGCCGACCATGAAGCAGCCGGGATCGGAGAGCGCCACGTCCAGCTGCGCCATGGCCACGGCATGGTCGTCCTGCGCATAGGCTCCGCCGGTCTGGTAGAGGAACAGCGCGGGCGGCGCGTCCTGGCCGGCGATGCCGCGCACCACATCCGCCAGCACGTCCTCGCGCCAGCGGCGCAGCAGGATGCGGTAGCCCTCGCGGTCGCCGCCATTGCCGTCCGGCCCGCGCGTATCCTGCTCGCCCTGCAGGAACAGCAGCGCCACGATGCCGTAGCTGCGCCCGGCGCCGGTGGCGGCCTGGTGAGCCAGGGTGGCGCAGTCACGCAGGCGCTGGAACAGCTCGGGCGTCGCACCTTTCGACAGGGCGGCCAGGGTGCGCCCGCCCACGGCACAGGTGCTGGCCAGCAGCGTATGGGCCGCCGCCGCGGGATCGTCGGCCAGCATGTGCCCGCGCCAGTGGTTCACCGCCGCTTCCAGCACCGTTTCGCCCAGCACGAGCGCGCGCGGCGGCAGGCCGGCGGCCTGGGCCGGCGAGAGCAGCGCGCCGCTCTCCCGCTCCTGCACCGTGGCAGCCAGTGGCTGGAACGTGGCCTCGCCGACCGGATGCCAGGCCGGCCGGTTCTCGTCCCGCGGCCGCACGCTGCGGCCGAGCATGAGGGAATCGTGTTGCGGCGCGATGGACAGCGCCGGCCAGCCCTCCCAGCCACTGGCCAGCGACTGGCCATAGGCGATCACGTGGTTGATCCCGAATTCCGGCCGGGCGAGGGGGTGGTTCACAGGCCGAGCTGTGCGGCCATGTCCTCGATATCGGCCGCCACGATGTCCCAGTCGCTGTCGGCGGCGAAGTCGCGCACCTGCAGCGGGCCGTATTCGGTGGGGCGCGGCCAGAAGGCGGTGCGCAGGCCGCAGCGCCGTGCGGCATGCAGGTCGTTGTTGTGCGCTGCGGCCATCATCACCTCGCCGGGCTGCAGGCCCAGGATGCGCGCGGCCCCCAGATAGGTCTCCGGATCCGGCTTGTAGTGGCCGAACAGCTCGGTGGAGCACACCATGTCCCACGGCAGGCCGGCGCGCTTGGCCATGTTCACCAGCAACGCCACGTTGCCGTTGGACAGCGGGCCGATGATGTAGCGGCTGCGCAGGCGCGTGAGCCCGGCCACCGCATCCGGCCACGGGTTCAGCCGGTGCCAGCCACGGTTGATGTGGTCCTGGTCCGCTTCCAACAGCCCGGTGATGCCGAACTGGGCCAGCAGCCGCTCCAGCGTCGCGCGGTGCAGGTCATCCAGGATCGTCCAGGGCAGCTCGCCGCGGCGCACCCGGTCCATGGAGGGGGCATAGGCGGCGCGCCAGGCATCCACCAGCCCGGCCCAGTCGCCGGAAATGCCGCGCGTGGCGGCCCAGGCGGACAGGTCTGCGATCAGGCTGCCGCGCCAATCGACCACCGAGCCGAAGGTGTCGAACAGGATGGCTTTTACCTGGGCGAGGTCGGGGCGGGGCAACATGGGTGCCATGGTATTTCCTCTGTTGTTTCCATTTGCATCCGTCTTCCCGCCGGGGGCAAGCCCCGTCAGTTCTGCCCGCCCTCACGCGAACCGGGCGCCGGCGGGGCCGGCCCGCCGCCGCCCAGCATCCCCTCGAACAGGCCGCGCAGGAAGCCGGGCGCCACGGCCGAGAGCGGGTTCACCCGCACCGAGGGGTCGTCGAACCCGCCGGTAACGACATAGGCCATGGCGAATAACCCGCCGCCGGTCTCCGGGCTCACCAGCTTGCCGATCACCGGCACCCGGCCCAGCAGCGAGTTGAGGAAATAGGCCGGCACCACCGTGCCCTGCAGGTCGAACTGGCGCCGGATCATGTCGATCCGGCCCTTGATGGTAAGGCCGAGCGAGGCGCTGAACACCCGCGCATCGGCCAGCTCGATCATGTCGCCGCGGTAGCGGAACGGCCCCACCAGGCGGGAGAAGCGCAGATCCGGCCCGCTGAATGCCTCAAACGCCCCCACCACGGTCACTGCCTGCAGCAGCTTGGCCACCACTGGGGCATCGCGCACGCCGAACTCGGTGATCTCCGCCGTGCCCGACAGCAGGTGGTCCGTCCGCGTATCGTCGTAGCTGCCGGCGAGGTCGAGCCGCCCGCCACGGATCTGGTCCGTCACATCCAGCGCCGCCAGCAACCCCCCGGCATCCTGGGCGGTGATGGTCAGGCTGCGCCGCCGCGGCAGGCCCGATGGCAGGATGGAAAGCTCGAACGGCCCCAGCCCGGCCCGGCCGGTGACGCGGGCGATGCGGGTGTTCAGCCCATCGTTCTCGCTGCGCGCCCGCACCGCGGTGATGATCCGCCCGGGGCCCAGCACCAGGCGGTCCACCTGCAGTTCCGCGCTCCAGGGCGGGCCGCGCTGGTCCTCCCCCGGTTTCACCGGGTCGCGCCGCGCCATCTCGCCGGTGAGGTCGAGGCTGGGGCCGGAGAGGCGCACCACCCAGGGCTCGCCTGCGGCGCGCGGCCATTGGATCTCGCCCAGCGCGTTCGTGCCGTTGCCCAGCATGGCGCGCGCCAGGCGCAGCTTGCGCGGGGCGCCGGCCGGGATGTCCAGCGCCGCCAGCACCGAAACGCCCTCGCCCTCCAGCCGCAGCCGCTCGATACCGGTCAGCTTGTCGCGCACAAGCACCGCCTGCAGCTCCCCGGTGGCCGGCTTTCCGGCCGGCTTGCCCCAGTTGAGCCGATCGGCGCGCAGGCCGAGCCGGGCGAGATCGGCGCGCACCGCCAGCTCGGACCGCCCGCTGCGCCGCCCCACCAGTTCCAGCTTCAGCGCTGCCGCGCCCTCCAGCGCCAGCTCCTGCGTATCGAGCCCCAGCGCCACCATCTGCGCCGCCTCCACCGTGCCGGCGAGCGTGACCTTCTGGATCACCTGGCTGGGCGGGCCGGCGGTGAAATCCGCTTCCACCGCCACCTGCGATGGAATGCCCGCCAGCGTGGCGGTGCCCGTCAGGCGCAGCCCGTCGTTGCCGGCCTCGAAGGCCAGCGCGCCGTTGGTCAGGTCGTGCCCGGCGGCGATTCCGCCCAGTGCCAGGGCCGAGACCTTGCCGCGCGCGCTGATCCGCACATCGTCGATCTTCAGGTCGCTGATCAGCGCCATGGGGGCGATCGCCACCCGCCCTTCCACCCGCCCGGCCGGGTTGCGCATCGTCACCGGGCGGCGGCTGAGCAGGTTCAGCCGCGGATGGTTCAGCAGCGTCACCAGATCCGGCACCGGGCCTTCCACGTCCATGGTGATCGTGGCGTACTGGTCGCTCTGGGCCAGCCCGGTCAGCCGCACCGTGCCGCCCGTCAGTACCAGCCCGGCCTGCACGCCGGAGCGAGCGGTGATCTCGATCTCGTTGGCCGAATGGAAAGCCAGCCGCGCGGCCACGCGCTCCGTCGGCGGCACCGGGCGCAGCCAGTGCACCACCATGTCCCGCCCCTCCACCGCGCCCGACAGCTCCGTCAGCTCCCCGTCGGTCAGGTCGGGCGTGGCCAGCATGCGCAGCCGCAGGGTCAGGTCGTGCGCCGTGCCGGCGGTGATGTTTTCCGTCACCCAGTCCTTGGCGCCCGGCCCGATTCCGGCCGGCCAAAGCTCGCCGAGGTCGGCAAAGCCCACCTGGTCCAGCTGCAGGTCGAGCACGCCGGCCAGCATCGTGCCCTGCGGCCGCACCGTGGCGGTGCCCGTCAGCACCGTCTGCCGCGCCCCGCCGCCGGTGGGCAGCGCGAGGCGCTGCAGCGCCACCCGTGCCCCCTCAGGCGAGCCCTCGATCTCCGCCAGCCCGCCCGACACCGCCAGGTGGCCCGCGCCGATGCGCAGGGTACCGGCGCCCAAGCGCGCCTGCAGCCGGCCATGGCGCGGCAGCAGGTCCGCCCCCAACTCGGCCGTTGCCGTCAGCGCCACCGTGGCGTGCACGGCGGCAAGCGGGGCGAAGGCCGGGCTGAGTGCTGCGAACTCCGCCGGCACCAGGGCGGCGAGCGTGGCCGCCACCGCCAGGGTGGGCGGTCCGCCGGACCCATCTGCCTGCGGCGGCGCGGCGGGCAGGGACAGTTGGGCCGCGGCATCCAGCCGGCGATCGCCTACCATCAGCTCCAGCGCCGCGGTGCCCTCCACCCCGCCGGCGGCGAAGCGGGTGATGTCCAGCTCCAGCCGCGGCGTGCGCCAGACCACGCCCAGCGCTTCGTCCTGCACCGTGACATTGATGTCGCGCAGCTGCAGCCGGCGCAGCTGGCCCAGCAGCGAGGCGCGCCCCTCCGCCGCGAACCCGGGCGGCTGGGCCAGCGCCTCGAACAGCCAGCCGAAATCGACCGGCCGGTGCGTGGCGGGCAGCACCGTCTCATCTTCGCGCGGGGCGGTGAAATCCACCGCCAGGCTGCCATCCCGCTTGCGCACGGCGCGCACCCGGGCACCCTGCACCACCAGCGCGCGCGGCGCGATCGTGCCGGTGGCCAGCGCGCGCACGGAAAGGGAGACATCCACCTCCGGCACCTGGGCCACGCGCCGCCCCTCGGCATCGTGCACCACGAGGTCGCGCACATGCAGATCCAGCGGCCGGTCCACGCCGCGGCTGAAGCCTTCCCACACCAGCGCCGCCGCGCCGACCTCGATGCGCATCGGCGCGATCTGGCGGTTGGCCGCTTCCACCAGCTGGTCGGCCAGCCACGGCACCGCCAGCGGCCCCTGGTCCAGCCGCCAGGCCAGCCCAAGCAGCCCGGCCGCCGGCAGCACCAGCAGCAGCAGGGCGATGCGAAGCAGTTGGTGCAGCGTGCGCCCGGCCGCCCCGGCGGCTTGACCGATCACCCGCCGCATGGCCAGCCTGCGCCATCATGCCGCATTCGAGCGCCTTGCCCGCCACCCCATCGCCGAACGCCCAGGCCGGCCCCTCGCTGCTCTCCGGCACCTGGCCGCACCCCGCCGACACGGCCGCGGCCGGGCGGCTGGTGGAACGTTTCTCGGAGCTGGGCCGCAGCGAGGCGAAGCTGGCGCGCGACCCCGCGGTGCGCGCCATGCTGATGGCGATCGGCGGCAACGCGCCCTTCCTGGCCGACCTCGCCATCCGCGATTCCGCCATGCTGAGGGCCGCGTTGCGGGATGGGCCGGATGCCGTGGTGGCCGGCATCATGGCCGGGCTGGCGGCGATCCCGCCCACCCTGGCCCGCGCCCAACTCGCCAGCCGGCTGCGCGCGGCCAAGCGCGCGATCTCCCTGCTGGTGGCGCTGGCCGATATCGGCGGGCTCTGGCCGCTGGACAAGGTGACGCAGGCGCTGGCCGACCTGGCCGAGGCCGGGCTCTCGCTCTCGGTCGCGCACCTGCTGCGCGCCGCCCACGATGCGGGGGAGCTGACCCTGCCGGATCGCGCCAATCCCGCCCATGCCTGCGGCTTCACCGTATTGGGCATGGGCAAGCTTGGCGCCCGCGAACTGAACTATTCCAGCGATGTCGACGTCATCCTGATCCATGACCCGGCCGCCGGAGTCTATCACGGAGACGCGCCGGTTGCATTCTACACCCGCATGGCCCGCGGCCTCGTGACCTTGATGGAGGCGCGGGACTCCGACGGCTACGTCTTCCGCACCGATCTGCGCCTGCGCCCGGACCCCGCCGCCACGCCGCCCTGCATCGCCCTGCCGGCGGCCATCGCCTACTACGAGAGCATGGGCCAGAACTGGGAACGCGCCGCCATGCTGAAGGCGCGGCCGGTGGCCGGCGACCACGCGCTGGGCCATGCCTTCCTGGAGGCGATCCGCCCCTTCATCTGGCGCCGCCACCTCGATTTCGCCGCGGTAGCCGACATCCACGCCATGAAGCGGCGCATCGACGAGCATAAGGGTAACCGCGAAAGCGCGGAGGTTGATCAGGTCGCCCGGCTGCTGGGCCACAACGTGAAGCTCGGCATTGGCGGCATCCGCGAGATCGAGTTCCTCGCCCAGTCGCTCCAGCTCGTCTGGGGTGGGCGCGACCCCACCCTGCGCGTGCTGCGCACGATCGAGGCGCTGCGCCTGCTGGTGCGCGCCGGCCACGTGCCGCGCCGCACCGCCGGCGAGCTGGCCGCCGCCTACCGCTTCCTGCGCCGTGTCGAACACCGGCTGCAGATGGTGCACGACCGGCAAACCCACTCCCTGCCCGAGAAGCCCGAGCAGATGGCCACCTTCGCCACCTTCATGGGCTACGACAGCGCTGCCGCCTTCGCCGATGCGCTGCTGCGCCACATGGCCCGCGTGCGCACCGCCTATGGCGCGGTGTTCGAGCAGATCCCGGAACTCGCCCCCGCCGCCGCCGGGCTGGTGCTGGATTTCCGCGGCGTGGGAGAGGCCCCGCCCGAGACCATGGCCAGCCTCTCTGGCCTCGGCTTCAAGGAGGTGGAGCGCATCGTCTCCGCCGTGCGCGGCTGGAAATCCGGCCGTGTCCGCGCCCTGCGCTCGCCCCGCGCGCAGGAGCTGATGGACCAGGTGCTGCCCGCCCTGCTCGCCGCCCTGGCCCGCCAGGCGCAGCCCGACGCCGCCTTCAATCGGTGGGACAGCTTCCTGGCCCGCCTGCCCGCTGGCGTGCAGCTGCTCTCCCTGTTCCAGCGCAACCCCGTGCTGCTCGACCGCATCGCCGGCGTGCTGGGGGCCGCGCCGATGCTGTCGGACTACCTCGCCCGCACCCCCGCCGCCCTGGAAGGCCTGCTGGATCCCGCGCCGAGCCCCGACTACGCCCGGATGCTGCGCCTGCGCCTGGGCGATGCCCGCGTGCTGGAGGATGCCATCTCCATCATCCGCGCCACGGTGCGGGAGGAGGAGTTCTCGCTGGCCGTCGCCACCATGGAAGGCCGGCTTGATGCCGATACCGCCGGGGGGCTGCGCGCGGCACTGGCCGAAGCCGCCCTGGCCGCGCTGCTGCCCCCGGTGCAGGAGGATTTCGCCCGCCGCTTTGGCAAGGTCCGCGGCGGCGGCCTGGCCCTGGTGGTGATGGGCAAGGCCGGCGGGCGGGAGATGATGGCCGGCTCCGACCTGGACATGATGATCGTCTACGACCACCCGGAGGCGGTGGCGCAAAGCACCGCCCGCGCCCCCGCCCGCCCGCTGGCCGCCAGCCAGTGGTTCATCCGCGCCGTGCACGCCTATGTCGCCGCCGTGACGGCACCGGATGCCGAAGGCCCGATGTTCGCGGTGGACATGCGGCTGCGCCCCTCCGGCAACAAGGGCCCGGTCGCCGTCTCGCTCGCCGCCTTCGAGCGCTACCATGGCCCCGCCGGCGCGGCGGAAGGCGGGGCCTGGACCTGGGAACGCATGGCCCTCACCCGCGCCCGCGTCATCGCCGGGCCGCCCAAGCTGCGCGCCCGTGTGGAAGCCGCGATCCAGGCCGCCATCGCTGGCGCCGGGGAGCCCGCCCGCATCCGCGCCGACGCCACCGCCATGCGCGCCCGCCTGCTGCGCGACCTGCCACCCTCCGGCCCGTGGGACGTGAAGCTGCGCCCGGGCGGGCAGATCGAGGTGGAATTCGTCGCCCAGGTGCTGCAACTCGTTCATGCCGCCAGCGTGCCCAGCACCCCCACCACGCGCGAGGCCCTCGCCCGCCTGCGTGACGAGGGGCTGCTGCCGGCCGAGGACGCCGCCCTGCTGATCCGTGCCGACCGCGTCTGGCGCACCGTGCAGGGACTGCTGCGCATCACCTATGGCCGCCAGCCGGCGGAGAAGCTGTCGGAGGCCGCGGCCGCCACCCTGCTGCGCGCCGCCACCGCCGCGGGCGCGCCGGCGGTTGACGTGGCGCAATTGCACGCCACCTTCGCAGCGTTGGCGGAACAGGTGCGCGCATGCTTCGCGCGCCATGTCGGGGAGATCGACGGATGAGCGTGGACGCAGGCGATACCGCACCAGACTTCACCATGGCCGCCAGCGGTGGCCGAACCGTGAGCCTGGGTGGCCAGAAGGGAAAGCCCTTCGTGCTGTATTTCTACCCCAAGGCGGATACGCCCGGCTGCACCAAGGAAGCCTGCGGTTTCGAGGAGTCACTGCCGCAGTTCAAGGGCATCCCAGGGGGCATCGACGTCATCGGCGTCTCGCCCGACGCGATGCCGCCGATCGAGAAATTCGCCAAGAAGTACAACCTGACCTTCCCGCTCGCTTCGGACCCGGACAACGCCGTGGCCACCGCCTATGGCGTGTGGGCGGAGAAATCCATGTACGGCAAGAAATACATGGGCATCGAGCGCTCCACCTTCCTGATCGATAAGTCCGGCAAGATCGCCAAGGCCTGGCGCAAGGTGAAGGTGGATGGGCATGCAGCCGAGGTGATGGCGGCGGCGGCCAGCCTTTAAGCAAGACTCTTCTTTTTCTGAAGAAAAAGAAGCAAAAAGACGGCGGTTTCCAACTCCGGGTGCAACGCCTTTGATGTTTGCGTTTGCTCGGAGGATGGGATGGCTGGCTATCACGAGTTGAACCTTGCCGAGCGTCTGTCGCTTCA
>CANHKG010000139.1 GCA_947460455.1 Rhodospirillales bacterium
CTCCGTCTATGGCTATGTCGATCACGAGGTGGACGGCAACCGCGGCCCGCCGCTCAGCCTCTGGAGCCACGAATTCTACGAAACCCGGCCGGAGAACGACTTCAAGCGCGGCTACATCTTCCAGATCGCCCGCGGCGCCGGCCCGGTCACGGAAGCCACCACCAGCTTCGACCACGGCCGCCTGCCCTGGGGCGAAGGCCACCACGCGGTGATGCGCCAGCTTCACTACCGCCGCCTCAACCTCTCGCTCGTCACCGATGACCTGCCGGAGGCGCACAACCGCGTCATCCTCGATCCCGTGCTGAAAGACACGCACGGCATCCCCGCGCCCAAGGTCGATTACACCATCGGCGAGAACACAAAGCGCATGATCGCGCACGGCATCGAGAAGGCCACGCTGCTCCTGCAAACCGCCGGCGCGCGGGATATCTCCACGGTGAACCCCATCGCACTGTCCGGCTGGCACAACCTCGGCACCGCCCGCATGGGCACGGATCCCACAACCTCCGTCGTCAACGAATGGGGCCGCACCCACGATGTGAAGAACCTCTTCATCATCGATGGCAGCCTCTTCGCCTCCGCCGGCGGCGTGAACCCCACCAGCACCATCCAGGCCCTATCCCTCTACGTCGCAGATCAGATGAAGCAGCGCCTCGCGAACCTGTTCGATTGAGAAACAGAAAGATGAACCGCCAAGTCGCCAAGATCGCCAGGAAGGCGCCAAGCACCATCTTGGCGTCTCCTTCGCGTCCTTGGCGCCTTGGCGGTTTCCTCTCTTCCTTCCCCCCCACACCACGGCCGCACCCATGACCGACCCCGTCGACATCCTCATCATCGGCTCCGGTGCCTCCGGCGGCGCCTTCGCCTGGTCGATGGCCGATACCAAGATGCGCATCGTCTGTCTGGAACAGGGCGACTGGGTGAAGCCCACCGACTACCCCGCCAATGGCCGCGACTGGGAAGCCCGCCGCTACAGCGATTCCGACATCCTGCCCAACCGCCGCCAGCTCCCGGCCGACTATCCGGTGAACGACGACAACTCCATCACCAAGATCGCCACCTACAACGCCGTCGGCGGCGGCACCGTGCACTACGCCGCCCACTTCCCCCGCCTGCACCCCAGCGACTTCCGTGTCCGCACGCTCGATGGCGTGGCCGAGGACTGGCCCATCAACTACCGCACGCTGGAACCGTTCTTCACCGAGAACGACCGCATGATGGGCATCTCCGGCATGCCCAACGACCCCTCCTACCCCGACCACACCTACCCCATGCCGCCGATCCCGCCCGGCCGCTCCGGCACCCGCTTCGCCCATGCGCTGAACCGCCTCGGCTGGCACTGGTGGCCCTCCGCCGCGGCCATCGCCACGCAGGACTACGAAGGCCGCGCCGCCTGCATCAATCTCGGCCACTGCCTGCCAGGCTGCGCCCAAGGTGCCAAGGCGAGCACCGACATCACCTACTGGCCCCAGGCCATCCGCGCCGGCGTGGAACTGCGCACCAACTGCCGCGTGCGGGAGATCACCTTGGGCCCCGACGGCATGGCCACCGGCGCCATCTACTACGACCGCGACGGGCAGGAGGTCTTCCAACCCGCCCACGTCGTGGTCATGGCCGCCAACGGCATCGGCACCCCACGCCTGCTGCTCAACTCAAAATCCGAACGCTTCCCCAACGGTCTCGCAAACTCCTCCGATCTCGTCGGCCGCAACCTGATGCTCCACCCCTGGCCCGTCGTGCAGGGCTGGTTCCATGAAGAGATGGACGGCCAGCGCGGCCCCATCGTCTCCATCTGGTCCAAGCAGTTCTACGAGACCGATCTCTCCCGCGGCTTCACCCGCGGCTACATGTTGCAGTTCGGCCGCGGGCCGGGCCCGGTGGGTGAAGCCCAGGCCGGCATCGAATCCGGCCGCATGCCCTGGGGCGAAGGCCACCACGCCGCCATGCGCCGCTACCACCACCGCCGCGCCCATATCGGCGTTGCCTGCGACGACCTGCCGGAACCCCACAACCGCATCACGCTCGATCCCGTGCTGAAAGACAGCCACGGCATCCCCGCCCCGCGCATCGACTACACGCTCAGCCCCAACACCGCCGCGATGATGGAACACGGCATCGCGCGGGCCACCGAGCTGATGCAGGAAGCCGGCGCCCACACCACCACCGTCTCGCGCACCGTGCTCAACTACCCCGGCCACCTGCTCGGCACCTGCCGCATGGGCACCAACCCCGCCACCTCCGTCGTCAACGAATGGGGCCGCAGCCACGACGTGCGCAACCTCTTCGTCATCGACGGCTCCGTCTTCGTCACCGGCGGCGGCGTAAACCCCACCTCGACCATCCAGGCCATCGCCCTCTACATTGCCAACGAGATGAAGCAGCGGCTCGACACGCTGTTCGATTGAGGAACCCAAATGGCCCATCCCGATCCCGTCGACGTCCTGATCATCGGCTCCGGCGCCTCCGGCGGCGCGGTCGCCTGGTCCCTGGCGGACACCAAGATGCGCATCGTCTGCCTGGAGCAGGGCGATTGGCAGAACTCCGCCAACTACCCCTCCACCGGGCGGGATTGGGAAGCCCGCCAGTTCGCAGACATGGCAACCAGCCCCAACCGCCGCCAGCTCTGGAGCGACTACCCGGTCAACGACGACAACTCGCCGATCAAGGTGCTGAACTTCAACGGCGTCGGCGGCAGCACCATCCTCTACGCCGCCCACTATCCGCGCCTGCACCCCAGCGACTTCAAGGTGAAGTCCCTCGATGGCGTGGCCGATGATTGGCCGATCGACTACCACCAGCTCGAACCCTTCTTCGCCGAGAACGACCGCATGACCGGCGTCTCCGGCATGACAGGGGATCCCGCCTACCCGCCGCAGAAAACCCCGCCGATGGAGCCCCTCCCCATGGGCCGCTCCGGCCGCATGCTCGGCGAGGCGATGAACCGTCTGGGCTGGCACTGGTGGCCCAGCGACTGCGCCGTCACCACGCGCGAATATGAAGGCCGCGCCCCCTGCATCAATCTCGGCCACTGCATCGCTGGCTGCGCGCAAGGGGCCAAGGCGAGCACGGACATCACCTACTGGCCCGCCGCCATCCGCGCCGGCGTGGAGTTGCGCACCCGCTGCCGCGTGCGCGAAATCACCATCGACAACGCCACCGGCATGGCCAACGGCGTTGTGTATTACGACAAGGACGGGCAGGAGGTGTTCCAGGCCGCCCACGTGGTGATCATGGCCGCCAACGGCGTCGGCACCCCGCGCCTGCTGCTCAACTCCGTCTCGGCCAAATTCCCCAACGGCCTGGCCAACTCCTCCGGCATGGTCGGGCGGAACCTGATGTTCCACCCCTACGCCAGCATCTGGGGCTATTTCGACCAGGAGACAGACGGCAACCGCGGCCCGCCGCTCAGCCTCTGGAGCCACGAGTTCTACGAAACGGACAAGTCGCGCGGCTTCGTGCGCGGCTATTCCTGGCAGTTCGGCCGCGGCGTCGGCGCCATCCTGGAAGCGCAACAGTCCATGGCCCTCGGCCGCCTGCCCTGGGGTGCGGACCACCACGCCACCTACCGCAAGCTCTACAACCATCGCATGAACATCGCGGCCATCTGCGAAGACCTGCCGGAACTCCACAACCGCGTCACGCTCGATCCGGTGCTGAAAGACGCCCACGGCATCCCCGCCCCCAAGATCGACTACACCCTGTCCGAAAACTCCCACCGCATGCTCGACCACGCCATCGCCCGCGCCACCGAATGCATGAAGGAAGCCGGCGCCTGGGACGTGGGCGTGGAAAAGCCGATCCTGAACGGTGGCTGGCACCTCCTCGGCACCGCCCGCATGGGCGACGACCCCGAACGCAGCGTCGTCAACGGCTGGGGCCGCAGCCACGACGTGAAGAACCTCTTCATCGTCGACGGCTCCGTCTTCACCACCTCCGGCGGCGTCAACCCCACCTCCACCATCCAGGCCATCGCGCTCTACGTTGCCGACCAGATGAAGCAGCGCCTGGCCACCCTGTTCGATTGAGGACCGCAAACATGTCCAACACCCTCGCCAACCCCCCGCCGTCCTGGGGCGACCCAACCCTCACCGACGCCGAAAAGCGCACCCTGGCCGCCATGTGCGCCCGCATGATCCCCGCCAGCGCCGAATTCAAGGTCCCCGGCGCCGACGACCCGCTGATCCAGGCCGACATCGCCAAAAGCCTGGGCCGCGACGCCACCGCCGTGCACGAAGCCCTGGCCCTGCTCGACCGCATCGCCGGCGGCGACTTCGCCGCCCTCCCGGTGGCGAAGCAAGACGAAGCCTGCGCCACCCTGCGCGCCGAAGGCGGCATGAACCTCACGCTCACCACCCGCATCGTGTTGCAGTGCTACTACCGCGACGACCGGGTCATGATCTCCCTGGGCATGGAACCCCGCCCGCCCTTCCCCAAGGGCCACGTGCTGCCCCAGGGCGACTGGTCGCTGCTTGATCCCGTGCGCGCCCGCGGCAAGATCTGGCGCGACGCGTAGGCAAGGAAAGGCGAGGGGCCCTGCCCCTCGACCCCTGGCCCCATACGTTCAGGGCAGGCCCGGATCGCTCACCAGCATCGCGGGCCGCAGCCACATCCGCCCTCACCAGCCCGAAAACCGCGGATACCCTGCCAGCATCGCCGCCCCAGGGGCGCCGGTTGACCCCACGCCCCGCCGCGCTCCATGGCCGCGCACATGCGGATAGACGTCAGTGCCGCGGCAATACACTGGTTTCAGTGCCGTCGAATCAAGTTGCAGCGCCGCGCCCGCCGGCCAATAACCGGCCGACGCTTCACGGTCGAGCAGATCAGGGCCAGCCCATGCAGAACAGCCCGACACTCCCACCGCCACGCGCCCCAGCGCCCGCCCAGGTGCTGGCCTACTACGCCTTCGCGCTCCTCGCCTTCTCCGCCGGGGCCATTGCCAACGGCTACCCGCTGATTTTCTACGATACCGGCACCTATCTCCGCACCGGCATCGAGCTGCGCTTTCCCACCGACAGGCCAGTCTTCTACGGCCTGTTCCTGCTGCCCCTCCATCTCAAGCTCAGCCTCTGGCCCGTGGTGGCGGCGCAGGGGCTGCTGGTCGCATATCTGCTCGACCGCATCCTGGCCCGCTTCCTGCCGGCAGGCCTGGCCATGGCGCCATGGCCGCGCCCCGTGCTCGTGGCGGCGCTTGCGCTCGGCACCAGCCTGCCATGGTTCGCCGGGCAGGTGATGCCCGACCTTTTCGCACCCCTCGCGGTCCTGGCGGCGCTGTTGGTGGCGGCCAGCCCGCTTGCCTGGCGCAGCCTGGAATGGTGGGCCGCGGCGGGCGTGCTGGTGCTGTCCCAGGCCGTTCACGTCACCCACGTGCCCCTTGTGCTTGCGGTCGTCGCCTGCCTCGCCGCCTCCCGGTTCCTCCTCCGCGCGCCACTGCCCTGGTCTGGCCTCGGCATGGCCGTCGCCTGCGTCGCCGCCGCCTATGCCCTGCTCGTGGCCTCCAACCTCGTGGCCACCGGCCGCGCCACCACCTCCTACGATGGCGGGCTGTTCCTTCTCGCCCGCCTGCTGGACTACGGCACAGCGCAAGACTACCTGGCCCACACCTGCCCCAACGCGATGGAACGCGTCTGCGCCGTGCTGAAGGATTTCCCCCGCGGCACCAAGGATTACTTCCTTTGGTCCTGGCTGCAGGAAGGCCATCTCGGCGGCTTCGACGGGCTGCGCGACGATGCCAGCAGGCTGTCGCGCCTCGTCGTACAAGACGCTCCGTTGCGCCATATCTGGCTGGCACTCCAAGCCGGGCTGCAGCAATTCCTGCATTTCCCCACCGCCACCAGCCTCGATGCGCTGCTGCCATCCACCTCGGCCTGGCGCATCATCCACGCCCGCTTCGCCTGGGAGGCTCCGCAGTTCGACGCCTCGCTGCAGCAGCACGGTGCCCTGCCCGTGGCGTTCCTCAGCAGCGTCCATGTGCCGCTGGGATACGGCATGCTCGCCGCCGCCGTCGCGCTGCTCGTCCTGGCCGCCTGGCGCCGCAACGCCATCGCCGCCACCGTGCTGGCCACGGTGCTCGCCGCCCTCGCCGTCAACGCGTTGTTCGGCGGAGGGCTCTCCATGGGCGATGCCCGCTACCAAAGCCGCATGATGATGCTGCTGCCCATCGCCCTTGTCATCGCGCTCGCCCACCTGCTCTACACCAGCCGGGCCCCCGCCCCCCCGCCTCCATCCGCCACTCGCCGCCTGCCGGAGTTCCAAGCGTGACCCTCATCCGCCCCGCCATCGAAACCCTCGAAGACTCTCCCATCGTCGAGGTCTGGCGCATGGGCTACAACGACCCCGAGGTCATCGGCATGTTCGCCGGCGAGCCCGATGTTCCCACCCCGCAATTCATCCGCGACGCGGCGGCGAAATCCATGGCCGAGGGCCACACCTTCTACACGCCCAACCGCGGCGTCCCCGGCATGGGCGACGCCATCAGCCGCTACATCAAGCGCACCTGGAACGTCGATGTCCCGGAATCCCGCATCGCGCTGACCTCCTCCGGCATGTCGGCGGTGATGCTCATCGCCCAGGCCACCGCAGAGGAAGGCGACAACGTCGTCGCCGTCACCCCCTCCTGGCCCAACATCCTGCGCGCCATGCAGATCAACAACGCCGAGGTCCGCGAACACGCGATGACCCCCGGCAATTCCGGCTGGCAGCTCGATCTCGATGCGCTGATGGCGAAATGCGATGCCCGCACCAAAGTCATCTACCTCGCCTCCCCCGGCAACCCCACCGGCTGGATGATCCCCCGCGCCCAGGCCGAACGCCTGCTGGAATTCGCCCGCGCCAACAACATCGCCATCCTGTCCGATGAAGTGTACCACCGCACCGTCTACGGCATGAACGCCGCCTTCAGCTTCCTGGAAATCGCCAAGCCCGGAGACCCCGTCTTCGTCGCGAACAGCTTCTCCAAGGCCTGGGCCATGCCCGGCTGGCGCCTCGGCTGGGTCGTCTATCCCGAGGGCCAGAAAGACAGCTTCGAGAAGCTGATCCAGTTCAACACCTCCGGCGCCCCCGCCTTCCTCCAGCACGCCGCCATCGTGGCGCTGGACCAGGGCGAAGACTTCGTGAAGGAATTCGCCGCCCGCTGCGATGCCGGCCGCCAGGTCGTCAACGAACGCCTCGGCCGCATGAAGCGCGTGCGCAACATCCCCTCGGAAGGGGCGTTCTACGCCATGTTCTCAGTGGATGGCGTCACCGACACGCTGCAATTCTGCAAGCGCGCCGTGGTGGAAGCCAAGATCGGCATGGCCCCCGGCACCAGCTTCGGCAAGGGCTCAGAGCACTACATCCGCCTCTGCTACGCCAAGGCCCCGGCGCTGCTGCACACGGCCATGGACCGTCTGGAATCCTTCCTGGAAACCTATACCGAAGCCTGATCCGCAGTATCCCCGCGCGCATACAGCTCATCCACCAGCCGCGTCGCCGCCTCCGTGCGGCCGCGCGCCTGCATCACGTCCAGCATCAGCAGCATCAACGGCAGCGGCAGCGGGCTCGCTTGGCCCTGCTCCGCCTCGGCCGTTCCGATCGTCGTCGCACTCGCCATATCGCGTATCCCGGTCCGGCCGCAGAATCGCAGCCAGCGTCGCGCCGAGACTTACCCGTGTCTGTTTAATGAGATGTAACTTTGCAGCCCGCCCCCTTCCGGCCGAGCGCGGCTTGATCTACTGCAAGCCGCCACGGGAAACGCCAGGAACCATCCGATGCGCTCCATCGAATCGCCCGCCTCCTGGCGCGTCGCCTGGGCGGTGCTGGCCATCCTCTCCGTCATCCACGGCACGCCGCTGGTCCTCGTCGTCGCGCTGAAATCCATCGCGGCGGATCTCGAGGTGCCCCGCTCCGTCCCGGCGCTCGCCGCCGCCCTGCAAAGCTTCGGCGCCGGGCTCGGCGGCATCATGCTGGGCTGGATCGCCGATCGCGTCGGCGCCCGTGCCATGGCCGTCTTCGGCGCACTGGCCGTCGCCGCCGGCCTGCTGGTGGCCACCCAGGGCGGCACCTGGGGCCTCTATCTCGGCTTCGGCGTGCTGGTCGGCCTGCTCGGCAACGGCGCCCTCGGCGCCCCCCTGCTGATCTACGTCTCCCGCTGGTTCGATCGCCGGCGCGGCACCGCCCTCGCCCTGGTCAGCGCCGGCCAATACGTCGCCGGCACGCTCTGGCCCACCTTGTTCGAACGCGGCCTGGAACACTGGGGCTGGCGCACCACCGCCTGGGCCTTCGCAGCCGTCGTCGCCGGCGTCACCATCCCCATCGCCCTGCTCTTCCTCCGCCCGCCCCCGGTCATCCCCGAAGGCGGCCAACATGGCGGAGACCCGATCCCCGGCGCCCGCGTGTTGGGCCTGCACCCCAACCTGGTGCTGTTCCTGCTCAGCCTCGGCATCTTCCTGTGCTGCGTGCCGATGGCCCAACCCACCGTGCACCTCGTCTCCTTCTGCACCGATCTCGGCATCTCCCCCACAAGAAGTGCCGCCATGCTCTCGGTCCTGCTCGCCTGCGCCTTCGTCAGCCGACAGTTCTGGGGCTGGCTGGCCGACCGCATCGGCGGCCTGCGCGCCATCCTGCTCGGCTCGATCTGCCAAACGATCTCGCTCGCCCTGTTCCTCTCCACCCAGGACGAAGCCGGCCTCTTCGCCGTGGCCGCCGCCTTCGGCCTCGGCTTCGCCGGCCTGGTGCCCAACTACATCCTCGCCGCCCGCGCCCTCTTCCCCGCGGCCGAAGCCGGCTGGCGCATCCCGCTCATGATGTTCGGCGGCCTGCTCGGCATGGCCGTCGGCGGCTGGATGGGCGGCCTCGTCTACGACATGGCCGGCAGCTACGCCCCCAGCTTCGCCATCGGCGTCGCCGCCAACATCGCCAACATCGCGGTGATCGGCTTCCTCGTCCGAAAGGACCGCCGCCCGTCCGTGCAGGTGCTGGCAACAGCCTGAAGCAAGCGGTTCTTTTTTGAAAAAAAGAACCAAAAAACCTTTAGTCCTGAGCGAAGCGAAGGATCCACGTTCCTAGCCAATAAAGTCTTTTTTGCTTTTTTTCTTCAGAAAAAAAGAAGACCCTTCCTTACTTCGGCACCCCCGCCTCAACCAACGCAGCCGCCTGCCGCGCCGCCACCAAGTCAGCATCGAACCCTTCCACCAACTCCCGATACAGCTTCGCCCAGTTCAGCTGCGCCTTCAGCCGCAGGAACACCCCACCCAGCCCGATCGCCGAGCGGTCCATCAGCACGAACTCCCGCGGCGGCTTCACCCCCCCGGTGCGCTTCAACCCCGCATGAACCCGCCGCGCCACCTCACGCCCGAACTGCGGATCGTCGGAAAGCGTGATCGGCCGCACCCGGTCATCCAGCAGCGGCTCGTACAGGAAGCGCGCCCACTCGTTCAGCACGTCCATCTTCTCGCGCGAGAGGTCCACGAACCCCCAGCTGCGATAGGCCTCCGCCGCCTTGTCCATATCCTCGTCGCGGATCGCCTCGTACAGCTCGATCACCCCACGCGTGAACGGGGCGGGAAACACCCGGATCGCCCCGAAATCCAGCAGGTTCACAGAGCCATCCGGCCGCACCTGGTAGTTGCCCAGATGCGGGTCACCATGGATCACGCCGTAGCGATAGAACGGCACGTACCACGCCCGGAACAGCGCCTCGGCGATCGCGTTGCGCTCCTCCTGCGGCGGGTCTTCCTCCAGGCGCTTCATCAGCGGCCGACCGTCCAGCCAGGTCATCGTCAGCAGCCGCTTGGTGGAAAGCTCCGGCACCGGCACCGGCACATGCACCTGCGGCACATCGGCCAGCATGATCCCGTACAGCCGCGCCTGCGCCGCCTCGCGGGTGTAGTCCAGCTCCTCGCGCAGCCGCTCCGAAAGCTCGGCGTAGATGTCCTCGTGCTGAATGGCCCCGTCCATGCGGTGATACACCGCCATGGCCATCCTCAGCTGCTTGAGGTCAGCTTCCACCGTGCTCGGCATGTCGGGATACTGAAGCTTGCACGCCACCTCGCGCCCATCCGGCAGCGTCGCCCGATGCACCTGCCCCAGCGAAGCCGCCGCCGCCGCCTCCTGCCCGAACGTGGCGAACCGCTTCTGCCAATCCGGCCCCAGCTCGCCCGCCATCCGCCGCCGCACGAACGCCGCCCCCATCGCCGGCGCATTCGCCTGCAACTGCGCCAGTTCCAGCGCGTATTCCTCCGGCAACGCATCCGGCACGGTGGAAAGGAACTGCGCCACCTTCATCAGCGGGCCCTTCAACCCGCCCAGGATGGTCTTCAGATCCTCGGCATGCCCGGCCCGGTTCGTCTTGAACCCCAGCCGCTCCCCCGCCACCCGCGCCGCAATCCCCCCGACAGCGCCAGAGGTCTTCGCCATCCGCCGGATTTCCCCGAAGAACGAGGAGCCATCCCCCTTGTCACTCATGCGGGCATCCGCTCCAGCTCATCGATGAACCCGGCAATCACATCCAGCCCCTTGGTCCAGAACGCGGGGTCGGAGGCATCCAGCCCGAACGGCGCCAGCAACTCCTTGTGCCGCAGCGTCCCGCCGGCCCGCAGCATGTCGAGATACTTGCCCTCGAACCCAGGATGCCCGGCCTGGTACACCGAATACAGCGCATTCACCAGGCAATCCCCAAACGCATAGGCATACACATAGAACGGAGAATGGATGAAATGCGGGATATAGCTCCAGAACACCCGATATTCCGGCGCGAACTCGAACACCGGCCCCAGGCTCTCCGTCTGCACCTGCAGCCAGATCTCCCCGATCCGCTCCGGCACGATCTCGCCCTGCCGCCGCTCGTCATGCAGCAGCGTCTCGAACCGGTAGAACGCCACCTGGCGCACCACCGTGTTCAGCATGTCCTCTACTTTCCCCGCCAGCATGATCCGCCGCCGCGCCGGGTCCTTTTCCGCATCCAGCAGCGCCCGGAAGGTCAGCATCTCCCCGAACACGCTCGCCGTCTCCGCCAGCGTCAGCGGTGTGGAGCTCATCAGATAGCCATTCCGCGCCGCCAGCACCTGGTGCACCCCATGGCCGAGCTCATGCGCCAGCGTCATCACGTCGCGCGTCTTGCCGTGGTAGTTCAGCAGCAGATACGGGTGCGCCGCCGGGACCGTCGGGTGCGCGAACGCCCCACCCGCCTTGCCCGGCCGCAACCCGGCATCGATCCAGGGCTTGGAAAAGAACTCCCCGCCCACCGAAGCCAACTCGCCCGAGAACGCCCCATACGCCCCCAGAACCTGGTTCTTGGCCTCATCCCATGGGATCACCCGGTCATCATTCCCCGGCAGCGGCGCGTTGCGATCCCAATGCTGCAGCTTCTCCAGCCCCAGCCACTTCGCCTTCATCGCGTAATAGCGGTGCGACAGCCGCGGGAAATCCGCCACCACCGCCGTCACCAGCGCATCCACCACCTCGTCCTCAACCATGTTCCCACGGTTCCGCCCCGACCCCGGCCGCGGATACTTCCGCCAGGTGTCCAGAATCTCCTTGTCCTTCGCCAGCGTGTTCGTGATCAGCGAGAACAGCTTCTCCTTCTCGCCAAACGCCGCCCCCACCCCCTTGCCCGCCGCCTCGCGCACGGCCCGATCACTGTCCGAAAGCTTGTTCAGCGCCGCGGAAACGGTCAGCTCCTCGTCGCCAACCCGCACCTTCATCCCCGCCACCGTCTCGTCGAACAGCCGCGACCACGCTCCCCGCCCGGTCACTTCCTTCTCGTGCAGCAGCTTCTCCAGCGCATCATCCAGCTGATGCGGCCGGAACACCCGCAAATCCCGCAACCAAGGCCGCCACTTCCCCGCCGCCGGGTCCGCCAGCTTCGCCTCCAGCGCCGCCTCGTCCAGCCGGTTCATCTCCAGCGTGAAGAAAATCAGGTAGCTGGAAATCCCCGTCACCCGCTCGGTCATCGACTGGTAGAACTTCCCCACCGCCGGATCCGTCGAATCCCCCGCGAACAGCAGCTGGGCGTAGCTCATCACCCGCCCCAGCACCTCCTCGATCCGCTCGTATTCCCCGATCGCCGCCCCCAGCGCCGCCCCACCCAGCGCCGCCAGCCGCCCGGCATTCTGCGCCTCGAACGCCTGCGCCTCGGCCAGCGCCCGCGCCAGATCAGCCTCCAGCTCCGCCGAGTCAGGCGCGGGGTAAAGGTCGCGAAGATCCCAGGAGGGAAGCTCGCCGGCGGTTCCATCGGGCATGGGGCGTATCCTGCAACAACAGCGTTCCCTGCATGTAGGCACTTCGCCCCAAACGGCAAAGCCCACCGTAAAAACCACCCCGCCCCTTGGCGCACGCCGATGCGATTGTATATCCACAAGTCGTACAGGCACGCGCCCACCCAAGTGGCACGGCCTCAGGGAGACGAACCGTGACGCCGTTCCGCGAGCCCACCTACCCCACCTGGCCGAACCTCGCCGCCATGATGTTCGCCCGCGCCCGCCAGGCCACCACCCGCCCCATGCTGCGCTACCACAAGGATGGCACCTGGCACTCGGTGGACTGGTCCACCTTCGCCCGCCGCGCCGCCTCCGTCGCCCGCAACCTGCGCGCCGCCGGCGTTTCCGCCGGGGACCGCGTGCTCATCGTCTCCGAGAACCGCCACGAATACCCCATCGCCGAAACCGCGCTGCTGGCCATCCGCGCCGTCCCCGTCCCCACCTACACCACCTACACGGTCGAGGATTACGCCCACGTCCTGCGCGACTGCGGGGCGCGGGCCGCCATCGTCTCCACCCAGGATCTCGCCAACCGCATCGTCGCCGCCTACGCCGCCAGCACCCACCCCCAGGCCGTCGAACCCCTCGAACTCCTGGTGATGCTAGACGAGCCCTCCCCCGGCTACGCCCACCCCCAAACCCGCATCGCCCGCTTCGCCGACCTCGATTCCGACCAAACACCACCGGATGACATCGAGGCCGAAGCCGCCCTCATCCCCAACACCGCCCTGGCCTGCCTCATCTACACCTCCGGCACCGGCGGCGCGCCCAAGGGCGTCATGCTCCCCCACCGCGCCATCCTCTCCAACTGCCGCGGCGCCTACAAACTGCTGCAAACCGTCGGCCTGCAAGACGACGTCTACCTCTCCTACCTCCCCCTCTCGCACTCCTACGAGCACACCGCCGGCCAGTTCTTCATGCTCTCCATCGGCGCCGAGGTCGCCTACGGCCGCGGCATCGAAACCCTCGCCGCCGACATGGCCATCGTGAAACCCACCATCATGACCATGGTCCCGCGCGTGCTGGAGGTGATTCGCGCTCGCGTGCTGCAAGGCGTCCGCGCCGCCCCCCCGATGAAGGCCCGCCTCTTCCACCTCGCGCTGTCCCTCGGCACCAAGCGCATCGAAGGCCACCGCCTCCTCCCCCACGAGTGGCTGCTGGACAAGCTGCTGGACAAGCTCGTCCGCGCCAAGGTCGCCGAGCGCTTCGGCGGCCACGTCCGCCTGGCCATCTCCGGCGGCGCCCGGCTCGACCCCGAGGTCGGGAAATTCTACCTCGCCCTCGGCCTGCGCCTCGTCCAGGGCTACGGCCAGACCGAAGCCGGCCCCGTCATCTCCGCAACACCCCCGATGCGCATCCGCATCGAAACCGTCGGCCCCCAGCTCGAAGGCGTCGACCTCCGCATCGCCGACGACGGCGAAATCTGCGTCCGCGGCGACCTGGTGATGGATGGCTACTGGGGCCGCCCCGAGGAAACCGCCGCCGCCATCCGCGACGGCTGGCTCCACACCGGCGACATCGGCGTGGTCGAGCCGGATGGCTACCTCCGCATCACCGATCGCAAGAAAGACATCATCGTCCTGGCCGGCGGCGACAACATCAGCCCCGCCCGCGTCGAAGGCATGCTCGCCAACCAACCCGCCATCGCCCAGGCCGTCGTGTATGGAGACGGCCGCGCCGCCCTCTCCGCCCTCGTCGTCCCCGCCGAAGGCTACGACGACCAGGCCGTCGCCACCGCCGTCGACTCAGTCAACAAACGCCTCACCGTCACCGAACGCATCAAGCGCCACGCCGTCGTCGCCCCCTTCACCATCGACAACGGCATGCTCACCGCCACCCAGAAAGTGAAACGCCACGTCGTCCGCAAAACCCACGCCGAAATCCTCGAAAAACTCGGCGCCTGAGCAAGAAAGGTGAGGGCTCCGCCCCTGCGACGCGCCTTCGCGTCGCATGACCCGCTGGGGCCTGAGGCCCCAGACCCCCATTCATTTGCGATGAAAATACTCCCTCCCCCCGTTCTTTGACGGGGGGAGTACGGAGGGGGGCCTCTCAAGCAAGCCCCAACAGCCGTCATCCTGAGCAAAGCGAAGGACCCACGCTTCCCTTAGCTTCCTTATGCCCACCAACCCAAGACCCCGCTCCGGC
>CANHKG010000140.1 GCA_947460455.1 Rhodospirillales bacterium
AGCTTGGGAAGCTGCCGTTCTACCATTGAACTACACCCGCGCCGGGCGCCGCATGGTCGGCGGGGCGCACCCTACCCCAAGGCGGGTTGACGGTGCAATCCGGGGTGCCTAGGCTTTCGGTGTTCCTTCGGGAGCCCTCGTGATTTGTCCGGCCGGATTGCGGCGAGGTAAAACAAGCGCGCTAAAGAGGCCAGCGGGGAAACGCATGGAATGGGTCCATGTCGGCCCCGCTGATCCAGCGGCCGGCCCAGATCGAAGGGCCCTGCACCGATGACGACACATGATCCCCGCCACCGTACCGCCACCCTGCTGGTTCAGGGCGGGCTGGAACGCTCGCACCACGGCGAGACGGCCGAGGCGCTCTACCTCACCAGCGGCTTCGTCTACGACAGCGCCGAGCAGGCGGAGGCCACCTTCGCCAACCAGGTGGTGCACTACCAGTATTCCCGCTTCGGCAACCCGACGGTGACGATGCTGGAACGCCGCATCGCCCTGATCGAGGGCGCGGAGGCGTGCCGCGCCACCGCCACCGGCATGGCGGCGGTGCATGCCGCCCTGCTCTCCCACCTGAAGGCCGGGGACCGCGTGGTGGCCAGCCGGGCGCTGTTCGGCTCCTGCCACTGGATCGTCTCCACCCTGCTGCCGCGCTACGGCGTGACGACGGAGTTCGTCGATGGCGGGGACATGGCGCAGTGGCAGAAGGCGCTGTCCACGCCCGCCAACCTGGTGCTGCTGGAATCGCCCTCCAACCCGATGCTGGAGATCGTGGACCTGAAGGCGGTGGCCGATCTCGCCCACGCCGCCGGCGCGATCGTGGTGGTGGACAATGTGTTCGCCACCCCGCTGCTGCAGAAGCCGTTGGAGCTGGGCGCGGACGTGGTGGTGTATTCCTGCACCAAGCACATCGACGGCCAGGGCCGCGTGCTGGGCGGTGCGGTGCTGGGGCGGCAGAAATGGGTGGACGAGGTGCTGCAGCCCTTCATCCGCAACACCGGCCCCTCCATCAGCCCGTTCAATGCCTGGCTGCTGCTGAAGGGGCTGGAGACTCTGTCGCTGCGCGTGCGCGCGGGGTGCGACAGTGCGGAGAAGGTGGCCAACTTCCTGGCCGGGCAGCCGGCGATCGCGCGGGTGTGGTACCCCACGCGGGCCGACCATCCGCAGCGCGAGCTGGCGATGAAGCAGATGACCGCGGGCGGCACGCTGGTGACGTTCGAGGTGAAGGGCGGCAAGGACGCGGCGTTCGCGGTGATGAACGCGATGCGGCTGGTGAAGGTCTCCAACAACCTCGGTGACAGCAAGTCGCTCGCCACCCACCCGGCCACCACCACGCATCTGCGCATCGGCGCGGAGGAGCGGGCGAAGCTGGGCATCACCGATGGCGTGATCCGCCTCTCGGTGGGGCTGGAGGATCCGCAGGACATCATCGAGGATCTGGAGGGCGCGCTGGCGGCGCTGGCGGCGCGGCGGGCAGCGGAGTAGAGATCGCGCGGATTCATCGGCCGCGCAGCGTGGCGGAAGGGGGTGTCATGGACCATGCCTACATCGCCACGACGCGCGGCATCCGCGTGAGCGTGAAGACCTTCTTCCTGCCGGACCAGTCCAAGCCGGCGGAGGCGAAGTTCTTCTGGGCCTACCAGGTGAAGATCGAGAACCAGGGCGGCGACACGGTGCAGCTGCTGCGCCGCACCTGGCGCATCACCGACGGGCGCGGGCGCACCCAGGAAGTGCGCGGCGACGGCGTGGTGGGCAAGCAGCCGGTGCTCGGGCCGGGCAAGGCGTTCGAATACACCTCCGGCACGCCGCTCGACACGCCCTCCGGCATCATGCACGGCATCTACCACATGGTGGTGCCGGATACCGGCGAGGCGTTCGACGTGGGGATCCCGGCCTTCAGCCTGGATAGCCCGCACCAGGAAATCCGCGTTCACTGAAAGCCCGCGCTTGTTGACAGGCGCGTGACAGCGGGGCGATACGGCCCCAGCGCCATCTTCGCGCGCAGAAACGGGAAACGTTCATGCCGGTGCACGCCTTCATCTTCCCCGGCCAGGGCAGCCAGGCCCCGGGCATGGGCCGCGATCTCGCCGCCGCGTTCAGCGCCGCGCGCGAGGTGTTCCAGGAAGTGGACGACACGCTGGGGCAGAAGCTCTCGGCGATCATGTTCGAAGGCCCGGCGGAAACGCTGACGCTCACCGAGAACGCGCAGCCGGCGCTGATGGCGCATTCGCTGGCGGTGCTGCGCGTGCTGGAGACAGAGGGCGGTTTCAAGCTGGCCGACAAGGCCGTGGTGGTCGCCGGCCATTCGCTGGGCGAATACAGCGCGCTGGCCGGCGCGGGCGCCTTCGGCATCGCCCAGGCGGCGAAGCTGCTGAAGCTGCGCGGGCAGGCAATGCAGAAGGCGGTGCCGCCGGGTGCCGGCAGCATGGCCGCCCTGCTGGGCTGCGAGATGCCGCTGGCGCTGGAAATCTGCGCGGAAGCCTCGGCCAACCCCGAAGGCGGCAGCCAGGTGATCGAGCCCGGCAACGACAATGGCGGCGGCCAGGTGGTGGTCTCCGGTGCGACGGCGGCAGTGGAGCGCGCCATCGTGATCGCCCAGGCCAAGGGCGTGCGCCGGGCGATGAAGCTGCCGGTGTCCGCCCCGTTCCACTGCGCCATGATGGCGCCTGCCGCCGATGCGATGGCCGAGGCGCTGCGCTACTCCCCGCCCGTCTCGCCGGTGGTGCCGGTGGTGGCGAACGTGTCGGCGGCCAAGGCCAGCGACCCGCAGGAGATCGTCGACCTGCTGGTGAAGCAGGTGACGGCGACGGTGCGCTGGCGCGAATGCATGCTGGCGATGGCCTCGTTCGGCGTGGACAGCTTCGTGGAGCTGGGCGCCGGCAAGGTGCTATCCGGCCTGGTGAAGCGGATCGCGCCGGAGGCCACCGGCGCCAATGCCGGCACGCCGGCCGAGATCGAAGCCCTTCTCAAGATCCTGTAGGAGCGCGCCATGTTCCGCCTGGACGGCAAGATGGCCCTGGTGACCGGGGCTTCCGGCGGCATCGGGGCGGCGATCGCGCGCGCGCTGCATGCCCAGGGCGCCACCGTGGCGCTGTCGGGCACGCGGCGGGAGGCGCTGGAGGCGCTGGCGGCCGAGCTGGGCGAGCGGGCGCATGCCTGCCCTGCCGACCTCAAGGACCCCGCCGCCCCCGATGCGCTGGTGGCCGAAGTGGACAAGATCGCGCCGCTGGACATCCTGGTGAACAATGCCGGCTTCACCCGCGACATGCTCGCGCTGCGCATGAAGGACGAGGACTGGCAGGCGGTGCTGGACGTGGACCTCACGGCCCCGTTCCGCCTCGCCCGTGCCTCGCTGCGCGGCATGCTGAAGCGGCGCGCGGGGCGGATCATCTCCATCTCCTCCATCGTCGGCGCCACCGGCAATCCGGGCCAGGCCAACTATGCCGCCGCCAAGGCCGGCATGGTGGGCATGAGCAAGGCGCTGGCCCAGGAAGTGGCCAGCCGGGGGGTTACGGTGAACGTGGTCGCCCCCGGCTTCATCGCCACGCCGATGACCGAGGCGCTGAACGAGGCCCAGAAGGCCAAGTTGCAGGAAGGGATCCCGCTGGGCCGCATGGGCCAGCCCGGGGACGTCGCCGCGGCGGTGGTGTACCTGGCCAGCAACGAGGCAGGCTGGGTGACCGGCGCCACCCTTCACGTGAATGGCGGAATGGCGATGATCTGAGCCGCCAGTTCCCGGGGGGCAGCTGCCTTTCCGGGGCGTGTTGGCGACACCGCAGGAACCATGCTAAGCGCCGCTGACCTTGTTCGGGGTTCACGCGGCACCGCGCGGCGACCCGCCGGCCCGGAGGCTGATACCAGCCCCGCAGCCGGGGAGGCGCCGGATGCAGACGAACACCCATCACACCCAACGGGCCGGCGAACCGGCAGCAGCCAGGAGTGGACATTTCCAATGAGCGAGATCGCTGAGAAGGTGAAGAAGATCGTTGTCGAGCATCTCGGCGTGGAAGAGGCGAAGGTGACCGCGGAGGCCTCCTTCATCGACGACCTCGGCGCCGACAGCCTGGACACGGTTGAGCTGGTGATGGCGTTCGAGGAGGCCTTCAGCGTGGAGATCCCCGAGGACGCCGCCGAGAAGATCGCCACCGTGAAGGACGCGATCGACTACATCGAGAAGCAGAAGGCGGCCTGAGCCGCTACGGCTTGGCGACCTCTTCGACCGGATCAAGGCAAGGATGACAGCGATGCGCCGCGTGGTGGTGACGGGCATGGGCATTGCCTGCCCGTTGGGTCTGGGCGTCGAGAATGTCTGGTCGCGGCTGATCGCCGGGGAATCCGGCATCACCACGATCCAGACCTTCGACGTGTCCGAACTGCCGGCGAAGATCGCCGGCACCATCCCGATGGGGGCCCGGGCCGATGGCCGGCTGGACCTCAACGAGTGGATCCCGATCAAAGACCAGAAGAAAATGGATCGCTTCATCCACTTCGGCCTGGTCGCCGCCACGCAGGCGGTGGAGGATTCCGGCTGGGTGGCCGAAACCGAAGAGGATCGCTGCGCCACCGGCGTGATGATCGGCTCCGGCATCGGCGGCCTCGAGACCATCTACGAGGCCTCCGTGCAGGTGTTCCAGGGCAAGTCCCGGCGGCTATCGCCGTTCTTCATCCCCTCGGCGCTGATCAACCTGGCCAGCGGCCATCTGTCGATCAAATACGGCTTCAAGGGCCCGAACCACTCGGCCGTCACGGCCTGCGCCACCGGCGTGCATGCCATCGGCGACGCCGCGCGGCTGATCATGCTCGGCGATGCCGACGTGATGGTGGCCGGCGGGGCGGAAGCGGCGGTGAACCCGCTGGGCATCGCCGGGTTCTGCGCCGCCCGCGCGCTTTCCACCGGCTTCAACGATACGCCCTCCCGCGGCAGCCGCCCGTGGGACAAGGACCGCGACGGCTTCGTGATGGGCGAAGGCTCCGGCGTGCTGGTGCTGGAAGAATACGAACACGCGAAGAAGCGCGGCGCGAAGATCTATGCCGAGGTCGGCGGCTACGGCATGTCGGGCGACGCGCACCACATCACTGCGCCGGCCGAAGGGCATGACGGGGCGTTCCGCGCCATGAAGGCGGCGCTCAAGAACGGCGGCATGACGCCGGACCAGATCCAGTATGTGAACGCGCACGGCACCTCCACCCCGCTGGGCGACGACCTGGAGCTGGAGGCGGTGGAACGCTTCTTCGGCGATTCCGCCAAGGGCCTGGCCATGTCCTCCACCAAATCCGCCACCGGGCACCTGCTGGGCGCGGCAGGGGCGATCGAGGCAATCTTCTCGATCCTGGCGATCCGCGACAACGTGGCGCCGCCCACGCTGAACCTCGATGAGCCGAGCCGCGAGAGCGTGATCGACCGCGTGGCCAAGCAGGCGCAGCAGCGCCGGATCGACGTGGCACTGTCGAACAGCTTCGGCTTCGGCGGCACCAACGCCAGCATCATCTTCAAGCGCGCCGCCTGATCCCCACCGCCGGCCGGCGCGTTCCTCCGGCATGCGACGATTCCGGCGCGCCCTTGTCGCCGCCTGCGTGCTGGTGCTGCTGCTGGGCGGCACCGCCGCCGTGGCGTTCCGGCAGGCCCTGCTCTACCTGAACGCGCCTGGGCCGCTGGCCGAGTCCCGTGCCGTGGTGGTGCCGCGCGGCAGCCCGTTGCGGCTGGGCGAGGTGCTGCAAAGCGAGGGCGTGCTGCATCACGCGGTCGCGCTGCGCATCGCCGCCCAATTCACCAACGCCGAAGGCCCGCTGCGCGCCGGCGAATTCCTGTTCCCCGCCGGCGCCAGCCTGCGCGACGTGCTGACGGTGCTGCGCACGGCGCGCCCGGTGCAGCATCGCCTGACCATCCCCGAAGGCCTCACCGCCGCGGCCATCGCCATCCTGCTGGAACGCACCGAGACGCTGGCCGGCGATGCCGTGGTGCCGGCGGAAGGCACGGTCCTGCCGGATACCTACCTGCATGAGCGCGGCACATCCCGCGCGGCGGTGCTGGAACGGGCCACCAAGGCGATGGAGCGCGCCCTGGCCGAGGCCTGGGCCAGCCGCGCCGAGGGCCTGCCCCTGGCCACCCCGCAAGACATGCTGGTGCTGGCCAGCATCGTGGAGCGCGAAACCGGCCGGGCGGATGAGCGGGCACGGGTGGCGCAGGTCTTCGTCAACCGCCTGCGCCGCGGCATGCGGCTGCAATCCGATCCCACCGTGGTCTATGCCGCCAGCGGCGGCGCCGGCGTGCTGGACCGCCCGATCAGCCGCGCCGACCTCGATACCCAGCACCCCTACAACACCTACCGCATCCCCGCCCTGCCACCGGGCCCGATCGCCAGCCCGGGCGTGGCCTCCCTGCAGGCGGTGGCGCATCCGGCTTCGGGGGAGGAGCTGTTCTTCGTGGCAGACGGCACTGGCGGGCATGCCTTCGCGCGCACGCTGGAGGAGCATAACCGCAACGTGGCGCGGTGGCGGGCGCTGGGACGGTAGGAGTCTTCCTTGTCAGAAAAGAACATCTGTCCTCCGGAGACACCCCTGTTGCTGACCCCCAGCGAAGACTCGCTCGAACCCGTCGAGACCTGGCCCACGGATCGCCTGCGCGCCCTGCAATTGCAGCGCCTGCGCTGGTCCCTGCGCCACGCCTGGGAGCACGTGCCCCACACCCACCACGCACTGGAAGACGCCAAGCTCCATCCAGACGACCTGGAGGCGCTGGAAGACCTCGCCCGCTTCCCCTTCACCACCCGCCGCGACCTGCGCGCCCACCCACCGCTCGGGATGCTGGCCGTGCCACAGGCGCGCCTCGTCCGCGTGCACGCTACCGCCGGCACCACTGGCCGCCCGCTCCTGGTGGGCCACACGGCGAAGGATCTCGAAACCTGGGCCGCCCTCATGGCCCGCTCCCTGCGCGCCGCCGGCGTCCAGCCCGGCCGCGCCCTGCTGGTGGCCCTGCCAGACGGTCTGTCTCCCTGGGCCGCGGGCGCCATCTCGGGCGCGGAAAAGCACGGCAGCCCCGCCATCCCCGCCACGGGCCTGCCTGCCGCCGACCTCGTCCCGCTGGTCCAGGCGCTGGAACCGCAAGCGGCCATCGCCACGCCCGCGGCGATGCACTCCCTGCTCGCTGCCTGGCGCGCGGCGGGCCTGCCCCCGGAGGACTGCCCGCTGCAGGTGGCGATCCTGGCCGGCGCCCCGCCCGAACCGCTCGACCCCGCCTTCGCCCTCCACGCCCTGAGCCAGTATGGCGTCGCCGAACTGATGGGCCCCGGCATCGCCCAGGAATGCGTGGAGGCGCCCGACGGCCCCACCCTGTGGGAAGACCATTTCCTGCCGGAAATCGTCGACCCCGCCACCGGTCGCCCCGTGCCAGAGGGCGCATCGGGCGAACTGGTCCTCACCACGCTCACCCGCGAGGCCATGCCGCTGATCCGCTACCGCACCGGGGATACGGCCCGCCTGCTGCCCGGCACCGCCCGCACCCTGCGCCGCATCGTCGATCTGAAACGCCTTTAGCGGCCTATCCCAGCCCGAGCAGCGCAAACAGCCGCCGGCTCGGCGCCCAGGCCGCCATCACCTCGGCACGGAACGCCACCGCCGCCCAGCCGGCCCCGGCCAGCACGGCCCCGCTCGCCAGCCAGGCCACCCCGGCCACCACCACCAGCGCGCGCGAAGGCCGCTCGCCCGGCTCCGGCACCAGCTTCTCCTCGGGCCGCGGCACCACCGCCTCCGGCCCATCACCCACCGGCTGCATCTGCGGCACCACCGGCGGCGGGGGCGGCAGGTCGGGCTCGTCATCCTCGGGCGGCAGCCCCTCCGGCGCACGCGGCGCCGCGATCGGCACCTCCGGCTCCGCCTGCCCGGCGAGCGGCGCCGGCTCGGGCTCCGCCTCGGCCATCCAGTCGCCGCCGCACTTGGCGCAGCGCACCTTCCGCGGACCGCTGCTCAGCAGCTTGTCCGGCACCTCATAGGCGGCCTGGCAGGAGGGGCAGAGGATCCGCATGCAGTCATTCCAGCGATACCCAATGGTGGCGGCTCGCCCGCACGGATGCAACCATCCGCCGCGTGCCAGGGCGCTTCCGGCACGAGGCCGAATGGTGGCACAACCTGCCGCGGAGGGCCGCGGCATGATCAGGGCGGAAGGCGTGGGGCTGCGCTACGGCGAAAGCGGCGCGGAGGCGGAAGCGCCGGAGGTGCTGCAAAGCCTGTCCTTCAGTGTGCCCGGCGGCGGCTGGCGCTGGCTGCTCGGCCCATCGGGCGCCGGCAAGTCCTCCCTGCTGCGCCTGCTGCACGTGCAGGCCCGCCCCACCCGCGGCCGGCTGCAGCTGATGGGCGTGGACGTGGGCGAGGCCCGCCGCAAGGACCTGCCGCCGCTGCGCCGGCGCATCGGCATGGTGTTCCAGGACTTCCGCCTCGTCTCCCACCTCACGGTGTTCGACAACGTGGCCCTGCCGCTGCGCCTCGCCGGCCGCGCCGAAGGCCAGCTGCGCGCGGATGTGACCGAGATGCTGCGCTGGGTCGGCCTGACCAAGGTGGCGGAGATGCGGCCCACCCTGCTCTCCGGCGGCGAACAGCAACGCGTGGCCATCGCCCGCGCCGTGATCGTCCGCCCCCTGCTGCTGCTGGCGGATGAACCCACCGGCAACCTGGACGACGTGCAGGCCGAGCGCCTGATGGTATTGCTGCAGGAGATGAACCGCCTGGGCACCACCGTGATCGTCGCCACCCACAACATGCAGCTGGTAGACCGCCACCCCGGCCCGGCGCTGGAACTCGCCCGCGGCCGGCTGGTGCACGATGGCTAGGCGCGCCACCCGGGCCGTGGCCGCCCGCCTGGCCACAAGCCGGCTGGATGGGCTGGGCCTGCGCCACGCCCCCGGCTGGCGCGTGCTGCCGCTGATCGTGGCCGGCATGGCCTTCCTCGCCGCACTCGCCCTGGCCGGCGCCCAGGGCGCGGCGGAGCTGGGCCGCCACTGGCAGCAGGGCGCCGGCGCCACCCTCACGGTGCAGATCCCGCGCCCCGCCGCCGCCCCCACCCCGCCCGTGGCCCAGGGCGAAACCCGGCGCGACCGCGTGCTGACCCTGCTGCGCGGCACACCCGGCATTTCCGGCGTGCGCCCCCTGGCCGAGGCCGAACTGTCAGACCTGCTGCGCCCCTGGCTCGGCACCCATGCAGAGCAGCTCGCCCTGCCGCTGCCCGCCGTCGTCGCCGTCACCATCACCACCGATGGGCCGGACCTGCCGGCGCTGGCCGCCCGGCTGGAAGCCGCCGCCCCCGGCACGCTCACCGAAAGCCACGGCCCCTGGGTGCGCCGCCTCGGCCTGCTGGCGCGCAGCCTGCGCCTGTGCGCGCTGGCCGCCCTCGGGCTGGTGGCGGCGGTGGCCGCCGGCATCATCGTCGTCGCCACCCGCGCCGCGCTCGCCTCAAGGCGGGAGGTGGTGGAGATCCTGCACGGCCTCGGCGCCACCGATTTCTACGTGGCGGACCGCTTCGCCCGCCGTGCCAGCCGTGCGGCCGGTCTGGGCGGCATGGTCGGCCTCGCCCTGGCGGTGCCCGTCGTCGCCGTGCTCGCCGCCCTGGCCGCGCCCTTCGTCAGCACCCTGCCGATCGAGGCGGCGCTGCCCAGCCCGGCGGAACTGGCCGCCAGCCTCGCCCGGCTGCCGCCCACCCTGCTCTGGTCCCTGCCGGCGGTGCCTGTCAGCGCCGCAATGATCGGCTATGTCGCGGCCCAGCTGGCCGTGCGCGCATGGCTGCGCCGGCTCCCCTGAGCCTGCTCGTGCCCCCGGGCCTGATCCGCCGCGCGCTGCTGGCGGCGGCTCTGCTCGCCGTCGCACTCGGCGCCGGCTTCGCCTGGTTCGCCGCGGAGGCCGGCCATGCGCGCTCGCCGCCGCCCGCCAGCGACGGCATCGTCGTGCTCACCGGCGGCGCCGGGCGCGTGGAGCTGGCGCTGCGCCTGCTGGCCGAGCGCCGCGCCACCCGCCTGCTGGTCTCCGGCACCGGCCGCGGCGACCTCGCCGACATCATCGCCGCCGCCAACCTGGCCGCCAGCGTCTCCGCCCAGGTTTCCCCGGGCCAGGTCACGCTCGGCCGCGGCGCCCGCTCCACCCGCGGCAACGCGCGCGAAACCGCCGATTGGGTGGCGGCGCACGGCATGGGCTCGCTGATCGTGGTCACCTCGGGCTATCACATGCGCCGCGCGCTGTGGGAGCTGGGCCGCACCCTGCCGGCCACCGTGGTGCTGCACCCGGCGCCGCTGGTGCCGCATCTGCCCGACGGCCAGGACCAGGTGCCGCTTCGGCTGCTCGCGGCGGAATACGCGAAGTGGCTGGGTGCCATGGTGGGCCTGTCCGCCTGGGTGGCGCGAGAGGAGGAGGCGGCCGGCCCGGCCACCCCCGCGCCTGCTGCAACAAGGGGAAGCGGATGATCTGGCTGCGCTCGACGGTCTTCAACCTCTGGTTCTACAGCGCCACCGTGGCCTTCGCCGTGGCCAGCCTCGCCGTGCGCCTCGGCCCGGCCTCGCTCACATTGCGCCTCACCCGCACCTGGGCCCGCACCGTGCTGGGCGGGCTGCGCCCGATCTGCGGCATCAACGTGGAGGTCACGGGGCGCGAGCACCTGCCGGCGCACGGCCCGGCCCTGGTGGCCTCCCAGCACCAATCAGCCTTCGACACCATCGTCTGGCTGCTGATCGTGCCCACGCCGGCCTATGTGCTGAAGCAGGAGCTGATGCGCATCCCGCTCTACGCCGGCATGGTCGCCAAGCTCGGCATGATCGTGGTGGACCGCGATGCTGGTGCCGCCGCCATCCGCTCCCTGCTGCGCGATGCCGACCGCGTGGTGGCGGAGGGGCGGCAGATCGTGATCTTCCCCGAAGGCACCCGCGCCGCCCCCGGCGCCGTGCTGCCGCTGCAACCCGGCATCGCCGCCCTGGCCTCGCGCACCCGCCTGCCGGTGATCCCGGTGGTGACGGATTCCGGCAGCTGCTGGGGCCGCCGCGCCTGGCGCCGGTACCCGGGCACCATCCGCATCGCCATCCAGCCACCCCTGCCGGCCAACCTGCCGCGCGCCGAGCTGATGGACCGCCTCGCCGCGATTTTTGCCGCTCCCATCCCTGTGGACAACTCTGTGGGCGCCGCGCCCGCCGGCTTCACGGACGAATCCAGGAAGGCGACATGACATGTTGGATTCCTTGATGAAAATCCCACCCCCCGGCCCAATCCCGGCCTTCCCGGCGACATGGGGATGAGCGCCAGTGGCATCGCCCCGGCGAACGGCCAGCGCCTGGTGCGCCGCATCGCCACCGCCGCCGCTGCGCTGGGGTTCGCCGCCTTCGCCGGGCATGGCGCGATCTGGTGGTGGGTCACCGGCGAGATCGAGCAGCAGGTGGCCGCCAACCTCGCAGCACCCGCCCCGGGCTGGCACGCCACCGCCGGAACGCTGCACCGCACCGGCTGGCCCTTCGCCGCCACGGTGGCGGTGCCCGGCCTCATCGCCGTCTCCCCCGGTTCCACGGCGCAAAGCGTGCGCTGGCAGGCGGAGCGCGTGGCCGTCTCGCTGGAATTCGCCCGCCCGCGCACCCTGGTGCTGATGGTGGAGGGCGCCCAGTCCCTCCAGCTCGGCAGCGCCCCGCCGATTCCCGTGCGCGCGGAGCTGATGCGGGCCGAGGTGCCGCTGGAGCCCGGCGTGCCGGTGCGCGCCGCCACACTGGCGGTGGCGAGCCTCACGGCTGATCTCCCGGGCGGCCGCCTGGCCATCGCCCGGCTGGACACGGCGCTGGAGTCGCGCCCCGCCGCCCAGCAGGGCGAGACCGCCGGCTCCCTCATCGCCACCGCGCGCGGCATCGACCTGCCGCCGCTCCTGCCCTGGCCGCTCGGCCCCCGGATCACCACGCTCGCCTGGGATCTCGCCATTTCCGGCCCGGTCCCGCCCATCACGGACCTGGCCACCCGCGCCGAGGCCTGGCGCGACGGCGGCGGCGCGATCACGCTGCGCCGGCTGGAACTGGCCTGGGGCGACGTCACCCTCACCGGCGGCGCCACCCTGGCGCTCGACCCCCAGCTGCAGCCCATGGGCACCGCCACTGCCCGCCTCGCCGGCTACGACGCGGCGCTGCGCGCCCTCACCGTCGCCGGCGTGCTGCCGCCGCGCACCGCCGTGGCCGCCGCAGCGGTGCTGGCGCTGATGGCCCGCCCCTCCGCCGATGGCGGCCCACCCTCGGTGGAGGCACCGCTCAGCCTGCAGAACCGCACCCTGGCACTCGGGCGGATTCCGCTGCTCAGGCTCCCGGAACTGGTATGGCGGCCGCCTTCCTGATCTGCTACGTCTTCAGCATGAACTCCTGGATGGGCATTGCGCGAATTACGAGCCCGGCTGTCTGAACAGCCGGGGTCTTTGCGCGCCTGCCGTTTCCTGCCCGTCCGTCCGGAGTCTCCTTCCATGACCGCTCAGCTTCCCTCGGTGCAGCCGTGGGCCCTTGTGGGCCTGCTCGCCGCCGTCCGCTTTTCCGTCCAGGCCGATTCGACCCCTGGCATGCTCCCCCGCCTGCTGCAGCCCTTCGCCAAGCGCGACCTGGTGCCCGACAGCTTCACCGCCGAACGCCGCGGCGAGGCCGTGCGGGTGGAAATCGCCATGGACCGCATGCCGGCGGAGATGGTGCACGTGGTGGAGGGAAACCTGCGCCAGATGGTCGGCGTGGTCTCCGTCACCCTGCGCCAGGAGATCACCGGCGCGGTCCGGCGCCAGGCCGCCTAGGCCTCACGTCAATTTGGGCGCCGGGTTCGGGCGAATCTTGCACGGCGGTATGTTGCAGGGCCCGGCACCCCATGATAGAGCGCGCTGCGTCAGTGTTGTTCGCGACGTCGGCCACCGGTCGGCGCCGCCGCTGACGTTGTGACTTCCGCCGGTTCCGCCGGCGTTCTTTGCCGACAGGCCGGTTTCGCCGGCCTGATTTCTCCACCGGCCGCCACGGGAGCCTCCCGGCGCGGCCCAACAGACGGGACCGGGCCCTTGGCGTCGGCGCAAACCTCAGCCAGCAACACGATCTCGACCAGTGGCGGCCTGCCGGACCGCTACGCGGCCGCGCTCTACGCCCACGCCGCCGACCAGCACCAGCTGGACGAAGTGGTGGAGCAGATGGATGCGCTCGGCCGGCTGATCGCCGACAGCGCCGACCTGAAGCGCCTCGTGCGCTCCCCGCTGATCGACGTGAACAGCGCCGGCAAGGCGATCCGCGCCGCCCTGGAATCGCAGGGCTTCGGCAAGACCGTGCTGGATTTCGTGGGCGTGGTGGCCTCCAACCGCCGCCTCTCCGCCCTGCAGAACATCATCGCCGCCTTCGCCGCCCTCGTCGCCGCCAAGCGCGGCGTGGTGGTGGCCCAGGTGGAGACCGCCCACCCGCTGACAGACGTGCAGGAGCAGCAGCTCCGCGCCCGGCTGATCGAAGCGGGCTACGGCAACGTGAACATCGTCAAGAAGGTCGACCCAAGCCTGCTCGGTGGGCTGGTCGTGCGCATCGGCGCGCGGTTGTTCGACTCTAGCCTCAAGTCCCGGCTGCAGCGCCTGCAGTACGCCATGAAGGGAGCCGCCTGATATGGAGATCCGTCCCGCCGAGATCTCGGAGATCCTCAAGAAGCAAATCGCTTCTTTTGATACCGAGGCCGACGTTTCCGAGACCGGCCAGGTGCTGAGCGTGGGTGACGGTATTGCCCGCATCTTCGGCCTGCAGAACGTGATGGCCGGTGAGCTGGTCAGCTTCCCGTCCGCCGGCCTTACCGGCATGGCGCTGAACCTTGAAACCGACAATGTCGGCGTCGTGATCTTCGGCGACGACCGTGCGATCCGTGAGGGCGACACCGTCTCCCGCACCGGCCGCATCGTGGACGTGCCCGTCGGCAAGAACCTGCTCGGCCGCGTGGTCGACGGTCTCGGCAACCCGATCGACGGCAAGGGCCCGATCGAGGGCGAGCGTCGCCTGGTCGAGGTGAAGGCCCCCGGCATCATCCCGCGCAAGTCCGTGCACGAGCCCATGCAGACCGGCATCAAGGCGATCGACGCCCTGATCCCGATCGGCCGCGGCCAGCGCGAACTGGTCATCGGTGACCGTCAGACCGGCAAGACCGCCGTGATCATCGACACCATCCTGAACCAGAAGGGCAGCAACGGCGGCAGCGACGACACCAAGAAGCTCTTCTGCATCTACGTTGCCATCGGCCAGAAGCGCTCCACCGTCGCCCAGCTCGTCCGCACCCTGGAAGAGAACGGCGCGATGGAATACTCCATCGTGGTCGCCGCCACCGCGTCCGACCCGGCGCCGATGC
>CANHKG010000141.1 GCA_947460455.1 Rhodospirillales bacterium
CTGATGGTGCTGGCAGACCGGCCCATCAGGGACGCGATCGCCCGAACACCCTCGCCATGCTCGTGCCAACGCTGAAGCGACAGACGCTCGGCAAGGTTCAACTCGTGATAGCCAGCCATCCCATCCTCCGAGCAAACGCAAACAACAAAGGCGTTGCACCCGGAGTTGGAAACCGCCGTCTTTTTGCTTCTTTTTCTTCAGAAAAAGAAGATTCTTACTTCTTCTTCGCCTTCGGTGCCGCCACCGGCGCCGCCCCTTCCAGCGCCCGCAGCCGCTGCGCCCGCTCGGTTCCCGCCGTCACGATCATCCCGTGATCGCTGCCGGCCAGCACCATCAGCGCGCCGCGCTGCATGTAATGCTGCATCCACTGGTCATCGCCGATGCCCCCGGTGCCCAGCAGCTTGCCGTGCTTCTTGCAGGCCGCGCCCACCTTCTCATACGCCGCCTGCACCTTGGGATGCCCCCACTGGCCCGGAATGCCCATGGTGCTGGTGAGGTCGGAGGTGCCGATCATCAGCACGTCAATCCCCTTCACCGCTGCAATCTCGTCCACGTTGGCCACGGCCTCTTCCGTCTCGATCATCGCGCAGATCAGGTTCTCCCGGTTCAGGATCGCCTGCGCCTCGCCCATCGGCGGCCCGCCGTAATAGAACGCCGCCGGCGGCGCCCCCCAGCTGCGCTTGCCCAGCGGTGGGAACAGGAACGCATCGGCCACGCGCCGCGCCATCTCCGGCGTATCCACATGCGGGATCACCAGCCCCATCGCCCCGTTGTCCAGCGCCCGCGTGCCCTCATCCAGCGCATCCACGCACACCCGCACGATCGGCGTGATCCCCAGCGGCAGCGCCGCCAGGCACATCTGCGAGACCTCCTGCGTGGTGAACGCCCCGTGCTCCGCATCGATGAACAGCCAGTCGTAGCCCATCGCCACGCCCAGCATGGCGGCCGAGACACTGCGCAGATGGAACGGGCAGAACCCCAGCGCCAGCTTCCCCTGCTTCAGCCGCTTCAGCGTCGGGTTCGGGATCATCGGGTATTTCGGCGCACTGGCCATGGCGGAAGCCTCCTCGATTGTTGCACCCACGCCAGCACTGGCCGCCACGCCGTGTCAATCGCTTGCACGCGCCGCCCCGCGCGCCCAGAATCACCTGCGGGAGACACCAGGAGGCACCAGCATGAGCCAGTCAGGCCTGACCACCAGCTACGTCAGCGGCGCCAGCACCGTGCCCCTCATCGGCGACACCATCGGCCAGCATTTCGACAAGACGGTCGCGAAATGGCCCAACCGCGAAGCCCTCATCGTGCGCCAGCAGGGCATCCGCTGGACCTGGCGGCAATTCGCCGAAAAGGTGGATGCCTTCGCCGCCGGCCTCGTCGCCCTGGGCCTGGAACCCGGCGAGCGCATCGGCATCTGGTCCCCGAACAACGCGGAATGGGCCATCACCCAGTTCGCCACCGCCAAGGCCGGCCTGGTGCTGGTCAACATCAACCCGGCCTACCGCCTGTCGGAGCTGGACTACGCGCTGAACAAGGTCGGCTGCAAAGCCCTCGTCACCGCCACCGCCTTCAAGACCAGCGACTACGCCGGCATGCTCACCACCCTGCTGCCGGAGCTCACCTCCTGCCTCCCCGGCCAGCTCATGGCCAAGAATGCCCCCAAGCTCGCCATCGTTATCCAGATCGGCGCCAAAACCATCCACGGTGCCTTCCCCTTCGAGGACATCCCCAACATGGGCGGCGCCGCCGAACGCGCCAGGCTCGCCGAACTCGCCCCCAGGCTCCAGTTCGACGACCCGATCAACATCCAGTTCACCTCGGGCACCACCGGCGCCCCGAAAGGCGCCACCCTCACCCACCACAACATCCTCAACAACGGCTTCTTCACCGCCGAGACGATGAAGCTGACGGAGCAGGACAAGCTCTGCATCCCCGTGCCGCTCTACCACTGCTTCGGCATGGTCATGGGCAACCTCGGCTGCGTCACCCACGGCAGTGCCATGGTCTATCCCGGCGAAGGCTTCGACCCGCTGGTCACGCTGGAGACCATCCAGGCCGAGAAATGCACCGCCCTCTACGGCGTCCCCACCATGTTCATCGCCCAGATGGACCACCCCCGCTTCAAGGAATTCGACGTCTCCACCCTGCGCACCGGCATCATGGCCGGCTCGCCATGCCCCATCGAGGTGATGCGCCGCGCCATGGCGCTGATGAACCTCAACGACATCACCATCGCCTACGGCATGACGGAAACCAGCCCTGTCAGTTTCCAGACCGGCCTCGAAGACCCCATCGAACGTCGCGTCGCCACCGTCGGCCGCATCCACCCCCACCTCGAATGCAAGATCGTCGACCAGGAGGGCAGGGTGGTCCCGCCCGGCACCCCCGGCGAACTCTGCACCCGCGGCTACTCCGTCATGCGCGGTTACTGGGGCGATGAGGAACGCACCCGGGAAGCCATCGACGAAGCCCGCTGGATGCACACCGGCGACCTCGCCACCATCGACACGGAGGGCTACTGCGCCATCGTGGGGCGGATCAAGGACATGGTCATCCGCGGCGGCGAGAACGTCTATCCCCGCGAGATCGAGGAATTCCTCTACCGGCACCCCAAGATCGCCGACGTCCAGGTCTTCGGCGTGCCAGACGCAAAATTCGGCGAGGAACTCTGCGCCTGGGTCAAACTCCGCGAAGGCGAAACACTCACGGAAGACGAAGTGCGCGACTTCTGCCGCGGCCAGATCGCCCACTACAAGATCCCGCGCTACGTCCGCTTCGTGGCCGATTTCCCCATGACCGTCACCGGCAAGATGCAGAAATTCATCATGCGGGAGGCGATGGTGAAGGAACTCTCCTGAAACAACCATGGGGTGCAATGCCGCTTCGGCTTTGCACCACTCCCGTCTTTCACCCCCGCTCCAACACCACATAAACCTCCGCCGCCTCGCTGCCGGGGTTCGCCACCCCATGCGGCACATCCGTCAGGCAACTGCACGAATCCCCCGCTGCCATCTCCGCCACCTCGTCCCCCACCGTCACCCGCACCCGCCCGCGCACCACATGCATATGCTCCACCGTCCCCGCCGCATGGGCGGGCGACGGCCCCAGCACCGCGCCCGCCGGGATCACATGCCGCACGAACTCGATCCGGCTCCCAGGCCCCGCCGGCCCCAGCCGCTCCCATGCCGACCCGCCGGAGCCCCGCTCCACCTCGCCGGCCCGGATCACATGGATGCGCCGCACCACCTCGGCCGCATCCTCCAGCAGCACCGCTGCCCCCACCCCCAGCGCGCCGGCCAGCCGCACCAGCGTCGCCACCGTGGGCGATTTCGTTCCGCGCTCGATATCCGAGATCATGGAGGCCGAAACACCGCTCCGCCCGCCCAGCTCCCGCAGGCTCAACCCCGCCGCCTCGCGCCGCCGCTTCACCGCCTGGCCTGTCCGCCGGCTGATCGTGTCGTCCTCTATAATTGACATTATGTTCTCCATAGAGGACAAATCGCACATCCAGGCCAAGGGGGCAAACGCCATGAACACCGCGGAATTCGATGCCGAGCTGAAGCGCGAGGGCTATCGCGTCGTCAACACCGGCCTGAAGCCCAATCTCCTCGCCCCCAACCACTGCCACGACTTCGATGCCAAGTCGCTGGTCCTGGGCGGGGAGATCACCATCACCTGCAACAACACCCCCACCACCTACCGCGCCGGCCAGTGCTTCCACGTCCCCTGCGGCACCATGCACGCCGAGCACGTCGGCCCCGAGGGCGTCGCCCTCCTCTCCGGCCGCCGCCGCACCGGCCCCGTCACCCGCGAAGCCTTCGAAAGCGACCTTCGCCGCGAGGGCTACGAGGTCATCAACACCGGCCAGCGCCCCGGCTTCGCCGAAGACCTCCACGCCCATGATTTCGACGTGCGCATCATGGTCCTCGGCGGCGAAGTCACCATCTGCCGCGACGGCGCGGCCACCACCTTCAAGCCCGGCGATTGCTGCGAAATCCTCGCCGGCTGCATGCACACCCTCACCGTCGGCACCGAAGGCGTCGCCTACCTCGTCGGCAAGGCGACCCGCCGCGCCTGAGGCTCAAGGCAAGCAAGGCCTTCTTTTTCTGAAGAAAAAGAAGCAAAAAGACTTTCTCCGTTCGCACCCGCAGGCCCCGGCGCAATCGAACAAAAGTTCTTTGGTTCTTTCTTTCAAGAAAGAACGCCTTGCTTCCTTCCCCGGGATCCCCCCGCATGAACCCGCCGCGCAACTACAGCCTCACCGGCCCCGAAGCCGCCCGCGCCCTCGAACGCGGCCTGGCGAAAGCCCGCTGGTACCAAACCCCCCTGCCGCGCGACCAGCTCGCGGCCCTCATGGTCCGCACCGACCAGCCTGCCATCCGCGACACCCTCATCTGGTTCGCCGCCTTCGCCATCACCGGCACCGCCGGCTTCCTCACCTGGGGCACAGCCTGGTGCATCCCCTGCTTTGCCGCCTACGGAATCCTCTACGGCTCCTCGTCAGATTCCCGCTGGCACGAATGCGGCCACCGCACCGCCTTCCGCACCCCCTGGATGAACGACGCGATCTACCACCTCGCCTGCTTCATGATCCTGCGCGAACCCGATGTCTGGCGCTGGAGCCACACCCGCCACCACCTCGATACCATCGTCGTTGGCCGAGACCCCGAAATCGCCGCCCCCCGCCCGCCCAACCTCGCGAGTATCGCCCTCAGCTTCTTCGCCCTCCCGCAACTCCGCGGCTACGTCGCCAAACTCTGGCGCCACGCCCGCGGCAAGCTGGATGCGGAGGAAGCCACCTACATCCCCGCCCACGCCCGCCCCGCCATCTTCCGCGCCGCCCGCATCCACGCCGCCATCCACGCCACCGCGATCGGCACAGCCCTGGCCGCCGGCTCCATCCTCCCTTTGATGTATGTCGGCCTGCCCTCGCTCTACGGCGCCTGGCTCTACATCGTCACCGGCCTCACCCAGCACGCGGGCCTCGCGGAAGACGTGCTGGACCACCGGCTCAACTGCCGCACCGTCTATACGAACCGGCTGGTGCGCTTCCTCTACTGGAACATGAACTACCACGTGGAACACCACATGTTCCCCATGGTCCCCTACCACCGCCTCCCCGAACTCCACGAAGCCATCCGCCACGACACGCCCACGCCCTACCCCAGCCTCTGGGCCGCCTGGCGCGAAATCATCCCCACCCTGCTCCGCCAACGCCAAGACCCCACCCACTTCGTCCGCCGCGCCCTTCCCACCCCCTCGTAGGGCGGGTCGCGAAGCGGACCCGCCAACCCCGCCAGAAGCAAGCAAGCCCTTCTTTTTCTGAAGAAAAAGAAGCAAAAAGACTTCCCCGAAAAAGGGTCGCGCGCACCATAATCTCCGTGCCGTCTCCGCGCCCTCTGCGTCTCCGTGGTGAATCTTCTTTCCTTCCTCCCCCTCACCGGAACTGCGGCATCACCTCCGCCGCCAGCAACTCCAACGTCTCCACATCATTCGCGAACGCGCTGCTGATCACCATCTGGATGCCCACCTCGGCATAGGCCCCCACCAGCGCGGCCGCCTGCGCCGGCGTTCCGCACAGCCCGCCGAACCGCCCGGCCGCATCCAGCCGCGCCTTCTTCGCCACCGCGGCCTCCGCCGTCGGTGCCAGCAACAGCGAAATCGTGTTGGTCCGCTCGATCGTCTCGTAGTCGCGCCCGGCCTCGTCGCAATGCCGCCGCAACACCTCCAGCTTGCGCCGCACCGTCGCTGGGTCGCCGAACAGGTTGCAGGCATTCGCGTGCCGCGCCACCGCCCGCAGCGTCATCTGCTCGCCGCTGCCCCCGATCATGATCGGCGGATGCGGCACCTGCAGCGGCTTGGGCGAAAGGATCGCATCATCCACCCGGAACCACCTGCCTTCGAACGTGGTCCGCTCCTGCGTCCACATCGCCTTGATCAGCCGCAGCGCCTCCACCATCTGGCGGATCCGCGTCGCCGGCTCCTTCGGAAACTCGTAGCCGTATTGGCGGTACTCCGCCTCGAACCACCCGGCCCCCAACCCGAAGGTCAGCCGCCCCTGGCTGATCTGGTCCACCCCCGCCGCGATCTTCGCCAGCAGCGCCGGGTTGCGGTAGTGCACCGAGGTCACCAGCGTCGCCAGCCGAATGCGGTGGGTCACCGCCGCCAGTGCGGCCAGCACCGTCCACCCCTCCATGAACGGCTCCTCCGGGGCGCCGACGATCGGAATCTGGATCAGGTGGTCCATCACCGAGAACCAGGCGAACCCATTCTCCTCCGCCCACCGCGCCTTCGCCGCCACCGCGGGAAAAATCCCCGCCGGTCCCCCCTCGAACCGCCAGGACGGATTGTGGATACCGAACTGCATCGCCGAATCCTCCAAATGCCGCCCACCCCCGCCCCAGGCGGCACCGCGTGCGCTGTCATCCGCCCCAGGCTACCACACCCCACCAGGCGCGCGGCCCGCCCTAGCCGATCTCGGCCCGCCACGGATCAATCACCGCTACCCCCGCTGCCGCGAACGCGCTTCCATCGCGCGACGCCACCGCGAACCCCCGCGCCGCTGCGATCGCCGCGATATATCCGTCCGGCGTCGGAAATCCCTTCCCCGCCGCCCGCGCCCGCACCGCGAGTTCGCCGTAGCGCAGCGCCGCCGCTTCGTCGAAGGCCAGCACCCGCCCCGCGAACAGCGCCAGCACCCCCTCCAGCGCCGCGGCAAGCGCCTGCCTGCGCCGGCCCGCGGGCAGGGCCCCGATCCCGAACGCCATCTCCGCCACTGTCACGCTCGAAAGGAACAGCGTCTCGGCCGCCTGCGCATCCAGCCACGCCCGCACCGAAGGATGCGGTGTGGGCTTGATCGCCTCGGAAACCACGTTGGTGTCCAGCAGGATCATCCGAACCGCATCGGCTCGGCCGGCCGCGCCGTCAGCCCCCGTTCCAGCGCCTCCACATCCCCGCTGGTCAGCCCGGCCGCCGCCCCCGCCTGCGCCAGCGCCGTGCCCATCAGCAGCCGCTGCGGCGGGCGCACCGCCGCCTCCAGGATGGCCCGCATCTCCGCCTCGGTGCTGCGGTTATGTCGCGCCGCCCGCTGCTTCAGCGCGCGATGCGCCTCCTCCGACAGGTTGCGGATCGTCACCGCCGCCATGATGGCATCTCCTGGAAGGTGATAGCGATGCCATCAAAATGGCGCCACTGCCATCATCCCGCAAGCCCCGCCACAGCCCCCGCTACCCAGGCCGCTTCGCCAACGCCAACCCCACCCCCAGCGCCACCATCGCAGCACCCGAGGCCTCCCGCAGCCGCCGCACCAGCCCAGGCCGCGCCCCGGCCCCGTCGCGCAGCCGCCCGGCCAGGAACGCCACCACCACATCGGCCCCGGTGTTCAACGCCACCGAAACCACGCCGAGCAGCACGAACTGCGCGGCCACGTTCCCCGCCGGGTCCACGAACTGCGGCAGGAACGCCAGGAAGAACGCCGCCGTCTTCGGGTTCAGCGCCTCCACCATCACGCCCTCCCGGAACGCCCGCCGAACGCCCATCGCCGGAACGCCACCGTCCAGAACCAGCGCCTCGCGCCGCGCCGCCATCACCGTCCGCACCCCCAGCCACACCAGATACGCCGCCCCCAGCAGCTTCAGCGCCGTGAACAGCTCGGCACTCGCCAGCACCAGGGCGGAAACCCCCAGCGCGCCGGCCGCCACATGCACCAGCCCGCCCAGCCCGGTGCCGAAGCTGGAAGCCAGCCCCTCCGCCCGCCCCCCGGCCAGCGTCCGCGCCGCCACATAGAAAATCCCCGGCCCCGGCGTCGCCGCCAGCACGCAGGCCGCGGCCAGGAACAAGGCGAACTGGGTCGGGTCGATCATGGCACGCGGTCTCCGCAACGATGGGGCAGGGCATACCGGCTCGCGCGTCACCCATCACGGGCCAAAGCGCCCCGCCGCCGCCATACCACCGGGGGCGAAGAAAAATTCCCATATCCAGAAAAAAAACCTTTGCATCGGTAACGTCAGTTAGTTATAATACCTGAATGACAGAAACAACGCCGCATCGCCCCGCGCTGCCGCTCCCCGGCCCCCAGGCCGGGCAGGAGACGCACGTCCGCGCCCTGGCCCTGTCACACCTCCCCCTCCTCGCCTGGCTGCTCCAGCTTCTCGGCCTGCTCGCGCGCCACCACCCCGCCCTCGCCGCACGCCTGCACGCCACCCTCTCCACACAATCCTCCTGGCAGCACCAATCCTGGGGCCTGTCCGAGGACCCGGACGCCCTCGATGCATCCGGCGCCATCGCACTCGCCCTCGCGCGCCTGCTCTACGTCTTCGGCCCCAAGCCGCGCCGCGGCATGCGCGCGCTCCCCAACCGCGCGCCCATGTTCCGCCTCGCACCCCCCATCCGCCCACCGCCGTGCCAAACGTGTGCGCGCTGGTCTGAGGCCGGCCCAGGGATGCCCAGGGCAGGGCGCCCCTCCGTGTCTATTTTATTACGATAAAGAAATAAAAAACTATCGCACCCGCCAACGCTGCCGCCGCAGGATCGCCGCCCGCACTGCCAACTGCACGCCGGTCGCCACCAACGACAGCACCATCAGCACCACCGCGAACGCGGCCGCCTGCCCGAACCGGCTCCCCTCCACCAGGTTCACCACGGCGATCGCCGCCACCCGCGTCTGCGCGTTGAACAGGAAGATCAGCGCCGACACCGTCGTCATCGCGTTCACGAAGAAATAGCCGAACATCTCCACCAGCACCGGCGCCAGGTACGGCAGGTACACCCGCCGCCCCACACTCACCGGCCCCGCCCGCAGCGCCTGCGCCGCAAGGTCGATCTCCCGGTCCAGCCGCACCAGCCCGCCCACCGCCATCAGGTGCGGCACGGTGTAGAAATGCGCCACCGAACACACCACCAGCAGCGCCATCGTCCCTTGCAGCCCATGCATCGGGTTCGCAGGGTTGTTGAAGAAGAAGATGTAGCCCAGCCCCAGCACCAGCCCGGGCACCGCCACCGGCAGCATCGCCACCGCCTGGATCGCCCCCTGCGCCCAGCCCGCCCCCACGCGGCGCGCCACCAGCCATCCGGTCAGCGCCGCCACCGCCGTCCCAGCCGCCGCCGTCCCCGCCGCCAGCACCACGCTGTTCGCCACCGCCCGGAACTCGTCCCCGTCCTCCAGCAGCCGCGCATAGTTGTGCAAGCCCAGAGTCAGGTTGTACGGCCAGAACCGCACCAGAGATCCCCATACGGCCATCCCGATCACGCCCAGAATCGCCGCCGCCACCGCGGCGCAGAACAGGAACAGCACCGTGTCCCGCACCGGCATCCGCACGGCGGTGATCGGTACGCTCCGCCCCGAAAGGCTCGCACGCTGCGTCCGCCGTGCCAGCGCGTCGATCCCATAGGCCGCCACCGCCGGCACCAGCAGCAGCACCCCCACCACCGCGCCGAGTTCGAAATCGAACCGCCCGATCACCAGCTTGTAGATGTCGGTGGCCAGCACGTTGGTCGATCCACCCACCACGGTCGGCACGCCGAAATCGGTGAACACCAGCACGAACACCACGCTGGTGGCACTCACCAGCGCATACCGGCTCGAAGGCAGGGTCACCGTCATGAACCGCCGCCAGGGCCCCGCCCGCAGCGCCTGCGCCGCCTCGTACAGCCGCCCATCACCGGCTGCCAGGCCTGCGGCCAGCAGCAGCACCGCATGCGGCAGCGCATGGAACACGCTCGCCAGCACGATCCCCACCGGGCCGTACAGCTCCGCCCCCATCAGCCAGCCGCGCAGCGCCCCCTGCTGGCCGAACAGGTAGATCATCCCGAAGGCCGGCAGCAGCGACGGCGCCAGCAGCGGCAGCATCGCCGCCAGCCGGAACGCCGCCCGCCCCGGCATCGCCGAGCGCGCCAGCGCATAGGCATAGGGATAGGCCAGCACGATCGTGATCACGGTCGTCTGTGCGGAAAGCCACACCGAATTCCACGCCGCCACCGCCAAGCCAGGCTCGGTGGCATAGCGCACGAAATTACCCAGCCCCGTAAAGCCGCCGTTGCGGTCCAGGAACGCCCGCCCCAGAAGTGCTGCCAGCGGCAGCACCGTGCCAGCCGCCAGCACCAGCAGCAAAAGCCCGGGCAGCGCGTGCCCCAGCACCCGCCGCTCAACCATGCCCGGGCAACACCATCAGTTGCGCCGCCGGCAGCGCCACCGTCATCGCCTCGCCCGCCGCCGGAATGCGCCCCAGCCGCGCGAACGGCACATCCGCCAGCACCCGCAGCCCTTCGCCCTCCAGCGCCAGCCGCACCGCATCGCCCAGGAACGTGGCCGAGGCCACAAGCATGTCCAGCCGGTTCTCCCGCCCTTCCACCTCGCTCCCCACCGCCACCGAAGCCGGCCGGATGCACAGCCATGGCGCGCCCGGCAGCGTCGCCGGCGCATCGGCCAGCACCAGCCGCGCCCCGGCGATGCGCGCTGCCGATCCCTCCAGCGCCGCCAGCGGCCAGGCGTTCAGCTCGCCCAGGAAACGCCCCACGAACAGCGAGCCGGGCCGCGTGTACAGCTCGCTCGGCGACCCAACCTGCTCGATCCGACCGGCATTCATCACCACGATCCGGTCCGCCACCGAAAGCGCCTCCGCCTGGTCGTGCGTCACCATCAGCGTGGTCACCCCCAGCCGCCGCTGCAGCCCGCGCAACTCGTCGCGCAGATGCGCCCGCACATTGGCATCCAGCGCCGAAAGCGGCTCGTCCAGCAGCAGCAGCCCCGGCTGCAGCGCCAGCGCCCGGGCCAGCGCCACACGCTGCTGCTGCCCGCCGGAAAGCTGGCTCGGATATTTCTGCGCATGGTCCGAAAGCCCCACCAGCGCCAGCAGCGCCGCCACCCGCGCCGCGCGTGCGGCCCGCGCCATGCCAACCGATTCCAGCCCGAACACCACATTCCCCGCCACATCGCGATTGGGGAACAGCGCATAGGATTGGAACACGATGCCGAAATCCCGCCGCTCCGGCGGCAGCGCGGTGATGTCCGCACCCGCCTGGCGGATCGTCCCGGCATCGGCCTGCTCGAACCCCGCGATCAGCCGCAATAGCGTTGTCTTGCCGCAGCCCGAAGGCCCGAGGATGCAGACGAACTCGCCGCCCGCCACCTCGAAGCCTACATCGCGCACAACCTGGGCCGCGCCGTAGTGCTTGCCCAGGCCCTGCACCGACAGGTAGGGGGGCGTGCCCCCTGTGCTGTCCGGCATGGTCAGTTCCGCGGCGGCACCTTGGTGCCATAACGGCGCTGCCACTCCGCCATCACCGCCTCGCGGCTGGCGGCGAGCTTGCCGAAATCCATCTTCAGCAGCTTCTCGCGCTCATTGGCCGGGTAGTTCTTCGGCAGCGACTGGATGTCGTCATAGGCCGTGATCGGCAGGAACTTCGCCGAGATCTCGGCCGCCTCGCGCGAGGAGATCCAATCCGCCATCACCTTGGCATCGGCCAGGTTGCGTGCGCCCTTGATGATCGCCAGCGCCTCGATCTCCCAGCCCAGCCCTTCGCTCGGCAAGATGATGCTGATCGGCGCACCTTCGTTGATCAGCTTCACGCCCGGCGCGGCATAGGAAATGCCGATCAGAGATTCACCGGTCGCCGCCTGGCGGCATGGGGCAGAGCCGGAATGGCCGTAGCGCGCCACGTTCTCGTGCAGGCGATCCATGTAGGCCCAGCCGGCCTGTTCGCCGAAGGCCGTCAGCCAGCCATTCACCGCCAGCAGCGCGGTGCCGGAGGAAAGCGGGCTCGGCATGGTGATCTGGCCGCGATAGATCGGCTTGGTCAGGTCTTCCCAGGTCACTGGCGCCGGGATGTTCTTCTTGGCTGCCTCGGCGGTGTTGAAGCACACGGAAGCCGCCCAGGCATCGATGCCCACCCACACCGGCTCCGCGCGGTTGTCGCGCATCATCGGGCTCACCTTGTCGAACTGCGCGGGCTTGTATGGCAGCAGCAGACCGCGCGCATCGGCGGCCATCAGGGCGGAGACGGCGTTGCCCATGATCACGTCGCCCTGCGGGGAGGCGGCCTCGGCGATCACGCGCGCGATGATCGGCGCGGTGGAGCCCAGGATCGCGTTCACCTTCACCTGCGGGTGCTTCGCCTCGAAGCCACGGATCAGCGCCTTGGCCTGGTCTTCGTCCAGCGAGGAATAGACGGTGAGCGTGCGCTGCTGCGCCTGCGCACCGGCCGCGAGCATGGGCACGGCAAAGGCCACGGCGAGCGCCGCGAGGCGCCCGAGCATCCGTATCGACATGGTGGATTTCCCCAAGGTTTGGTTGGCCCACATCTAGGGACGGACCGTTGCGCCGCGATGACGGGCGCGTGAAGTACTGATGACGGCGCACGGCGGCCTTGCACCGCCGGCGCAGTCCAGCTACGGTTTGTGCATGTGCAACCCCGCAACATCGCCCGTCTCGCGATTTTGGTACCGCTGGTATTACACCCCGGCGGTCTAGGTCTGCGCACACATCGCATCACCAAAGCCGCCACACCCTGGCGGCTTTTGCGTTTCTACCCTCCCGACCACGTCTCCCCCGCCAGGGCAAAGCGGCTCCCACCACAGGAGCAACGCATGTCCGACGATTTTGACGTCCTCACCGGCCCGCCCTCCCCGCCGCAGCCGAAGCGAGGGGTGCACCATGTCCACCCGTAATCTCCCGGCCGCCCCGTCCCCGGCGGCCGACTGGTTCCCCGCCTCCTGGCGCGCCCGCCCGGCGCAGCAGATGCCCACCTACCCCAACGCCGAGGCCCTCGCCGCGGCCGAGGCAAAGCTGCGCACCTCCCCCCCGCTGGTCTTCGCCGGCGAGGCCCGCACCCTCACCACCGCGCTCGGCCGCGTCGCCGAAGGCCGCGCCTTCCTCCTGCAAGGCGGCGACTGCGCGGAATCCTTCACCGAATTCCACGCCAACCTCATCCGCGACACCTTCCGCACCATCCTGCAGATGGCGGTCGTGATGACCTACGGCGCCGGCATGCCGGTGGTGAAGGTCGGCCGCATGGCCGGCCAGTTCGCCAAGCCGCGCAGCAGCGACACCGAAACGATCGGCGGCGAAACGCTGGCCAGCTACCGCGGCGACATCATCAACGGCCCCGACTTCACCGCCGCCGACCGCACGCCCGATCCCGCCCGCATGCGCGAGGCCTACCACCAGTCCGCCGTCACCCTGAACCTGCTGCGCGCCTTCGCCCAGGGCGGCTTCGCCGACCTGCGCCGCGTCCACCAGTGGAACCGCGATTTCGTCGCCAACTCGCCCCTCGGCCCGCGCTACGAAGACATCGCGCGCCGCATCGACGAAAGCCTGGCCTTCATGGCCGCCTGCGGCCTCGGCGGCCAGCCGCAGCTGATGGAAACCGATTTCTGGACCAGCCACGAAGCCCTTCTCCTTCCCTACGAGGAAGCCCTCACCCGCACCGATAGCCTCACCGGCGGCGCCTATGCCTGCTCCGCCCACATGCTCTGGATCGGCGAACGCACCCGCCAGCCGGATGGCGCCCACGTGGAATTCCTTCGCGGCGTCGGCAACCCCATCGGCCTCAAGGTCGGCCCGGGCATGACCCGCGACGACCTGCTCGCCCTCTGCACCTCGCTCAACCCCCACAACACCCCGGGCCGCCTGACCCTCATCACCCGCATGGGCGCGGAAAAACTGGCTACCAACCTTCCCCCCCTGCTGCGCATCGCCAAGGCGGAAGGCCTCAACGTGGTCTGGTGCTGCGACCCGATGCACGGCAACACCATCAAGGCCACCAGCGGCTACAAAACCCGCAGCTTCGATGCGATCCTGGCCGAAATCCGCGCCTTCTTCGCCGCCCATCGCGCCGAAGGCACCCACGCCGGCGGCATCCACATCGAGATGACCGGCAAGGACGTCACCGAATGCACCGGCGGCGCCCAAGCCATCGCCGACGACGACCTCGCCGCCCGCTATGATACCCTCTGCGACCCCCGCCTCAACGGCGCCCAAGCGCTGGAACTGGCGTTCCTGGTGGCCGAGGAACTGAAGGCGGCACGGCAGTAAGGCCAGGGCTCTGCCCTGGACCCGCCAGGGACCTGAGGTCCCTGGACCCACATTTTTCCCGCCTTCGGCGGGGAGGGTC
>CANHKG010000142.1 GCA_947460455.1 Rhodospirillales bacterium
CCCGCATGCGCATCGCCGTCCTCCATTTCTCGCACGAGACCGTGACGTTCCTGGCCAACGACACCACCCTGGCGGATTTCACCTACCCGGGCTCCCCGGCGCAGGGCGACGCGGTGCTGGCGATGCAGCCGCGCGACTACATCGGCGGCTTCGTGCAGGTGGCGCGGGAATACGCGGATGTGGAGCTGGTGGGCATCGAAAGCCCCGGCTTCCCCGTCACGGGCACCGGCAGCGGCTGGATCACGGAGGAGGCGTTCGAAACCTTCGTCGGCAAGATGATCGAGGAACTGAACGCCAGCGGCCCCTGGGATGGCGCCTACCTCGCCGTCCACGGCGCCATGGGCGCCCGCGGTGTCGCGCGCCCCGAAGCCGAGCTGGCCCGCCGCGTGCGCGCCGCCATCGGCTCCACCGCCATCATCGCCGCCACCTTCGACCCGCACGGGAACGAGGACGAGGAATTCCTGAAATACGCCGACATGGCGTTCACCGTGAAATACTTCCCGCATTACGACGGCCACCTGCAGGGCCAGCGCGCCGCCCGCCAGATGGTCCGCGCCATCCGCGGCACCTACAAGCCGGAAGCCGTCACGGTGAAGGTGCCGATCATCTCCCCCACCGTCCTGCAATGGACCGGCGCCTCGCCCTGGTCCGACCTGGTGCAGCGCGCCCTCACCTGGGAAGCCCGCGAGCCAGACGCCTATGTGAACGTGTTCTTCGGCTTCCCGTGGTCCGACGTGCCGGATGTCGGCATGTGCATCCAGGCCATGACCAACGGCAACAAGAAGCTGGCGCAGACCATCGCCGACGACATGGCCGCCTTCGCCTGGCGCAAGCGGCACGAGCTGCTGCACAGCACCAAGGTCCACCACATGAAGGAAGGCGTCGCCCTGGCGCTGAAGGCCCAGCAGGCCGGCGAAACCCCCATCGTCCTCGGCGACCACTCCGACCGCTCCGGCTACGCCACCTGGCTGCTCAGCGAAATCATGGCCCAGGGCCTTTCGAACACCCTGATCGCCACCGTGGCCGACAACGCCCTCGTCACCCGCCTGCTCGCGTCCGGCGCCAAGGCCGGCGATGCCTTCGATGAGCTGGTCGGCGGCGAGGCCGACGAATCCGCCGGCCCCAAGGTGCGCGTGCAGGGCAAGATCCACAGCGTCAGCGCCGGGCGGAGCCGCACCGGCGGGCAGAGCTGGGTGAACGTGGATCTCGGCCGCGGCAACGTGCTCTGCATCAGCCCGTACCTCGTTCAGGTGATCGAGCTGGACCACCTCCGCCAGTTCGGCTTCGACCCCGCCCAGTTCCAGGTCTTCGCCATCAAAAGCCGCGTCCACTTCCGCCGCGGCTTCGACGACAACGGCTTCGCGAAAACCATCCTGCTGGTGGAACCGCCGGAGCCCTTCCTCGGCACCACAAGGCTGGATGGGCTGCCCTACACCAACGTCGATATCACCAAGTTCTACCCGTATGGGGAGGTGAGCTTCCCCTAAGGAAGCAAGACTTCATTCGTTTGATGCGGCCCCTCCGCATCAAACGAACAAAAGTTTTTTGGTTCTTTTTTTCAAAAAAGAACCGCTTCCCTTCACCTGGAGCCCAAAATGACCGAACCCGCCTCCCTGTTCTGGGTCGACGGCACCTGGCACACCACGCCGCCGATGCTGATGAGCCCGGCCGATCACGGCTTCTGGCAGTCTTCGGTGGTGTTCGACGGCGCCCGCGCCATCCGCGGCTGCGCGCCGGATATCGACCTGCACGCCGCCCGCGCGGTGCGCTCCGCCAAGGCGCTGGGCCTCAAGCCCGGCATCACCGGGGAGGAAATCCACCGCCTGATCATCGAGGGCATCCGCCGCTTCCCCGCCGATGCCGTGCTCTACATCAAGCCGGTCTTCTACGGCGTCGGTCCCGGCTACGACATGCGCAGCGTCGCCACCCGCTTCGCGCTGCACATGGTGGAAGCCCCGATGGCGGGGCCGGAGGGGTTCTCCGCCACCATGTCCCCCCTGCGCCGCCCGGCGCCGAGCATGGCGGTGACAGACGCCAAGGCCTCCAGCCTCTACCCCAACTCCGCCCGCGCCACGATGGAGGCGGAGGATCGCGGCTTCAACGCCGCGGTGATGATGGACCCCGACGGGAACATCGCCGAATTCGCCTTCGCCAATCTCTGGATCGCCAAGGATGGCGTGGCCCTCACGCCCAAGGATAACGGCACGTTCCTGGCAGGCATCACCCGCCGCCGCGTGATGGCGCTGCTGAACGCGGCGGGGATCGAGGCGCGGGAGGCCACCCTCACCGAACAGGACCTGCACGACGCGGACGAGATCTTCTCCACCGGCAACTACAACAAGGTGGTGCCCTGCATCCGCTTCGAGGGCCGCTCGCTGAACGCCGGCCCCATCGCCGCCCGCGCCCGCAGCCTGTATTTCGACTGGATGGAAACCACCCGCGTGGTGTGACCCCTGCCAACCCTGTAGGTGGATTGAAAGAAAGGCCTGTCCAAAATTCTGGATAGACGACCGGGGCGGTAGGCCAGTGCCCATCCTGTCCTCGGCCGCTACCCGGAGGGCCTTCGGATGGCGAGCAATCCTGTGGTCAAGCACCGCACCCGCGCCGCCGCGCGCCAGAACGGGCGCTGCCACTACTGTTCCTGCCCAATGTGGGACGCAATGCGAGAGCCCGTGAAGAGCTTCGCCCTCCGCCACGGCATCAGCCGCCGCCTGGCGCGCCTGCTGCAACTCACCGCCGAGCACCTGCGCGCGCGCCAGGATGGCGGCAAGGATCGGGCTGGGAACATCGTCGCGGCCTGCCGGGTGTGCAACCTCCGCCGCCACCAGGGCACCCGCCAGCCGCCGGAGCCGGATGCCTATGCCGCGCTGATCCAGCGCCGCGTCGCAGCCGGGCGATGGCACTACCCCCCGCTGCATCGCCTGATCGCCGCCCCCTGACCGCGCCGCAACGCGCCCCTTGCCCCCGCAGGCACCGGCGAGGGATACGGGGCGGGCGCGCGGCACGCATCTTGCCTGCCAGCGCCTTGAACCGCCGCGGAACCCCCCATGGCCCTGCATGTCGCGCTGACCCACAAAACCAGCTACCGCTACGACCGCGCCGTCACGCTCGGCCCGCAAACCATCCGCCTGCGCCCGGCCCCGCATGCCCGCACCCCGGTCCTGTCCTATTCCCTCACGGTGGAACCCAAGCCGCATTTCCTGAACTGGCAGCAGGACCCGCAGGGCAATTTCCTCGCCCGCGTCGTCTTCCCCGAGAAAGTGACGCAATTCGCCGTCACGGTGGACCTGGTGGCCGACATGGCCACCATCAACCCGTTCGATTTCTTCCTGGAACCCCAGGCGGAGGAATTCCCCTTCCCCTACGACCCCGTGCTGGTCCACGAACTCGCCCCCTTCCGCCGCCTGGATGAACCCGGCCCCGAACTGGCCGCCATGATCGCCGCGGTGCCGCGCACCCCCCGCCGCACCATCGACCTGCTGATCGACCTCAACCGCCAGGTGCAGGCGCGCATTGCCTATATCGTACGCATGGAGCCCGGCGTCTGGTCCCCCCAGCGCACGCTGGAGGAAGGCCGCGGCTCCTGCCGCGATTCCGCCTGGCTGCTGGTGCAGCTGCTGCGCCACCTCGGCTTCGCCGCCCGCTTCGTCAGCGGCTACCTGATCCAGCTGGTCGGCGACGTGAAGCCGCTGGAAGGCCCGGAAGGCCCCGAGGCCGATTTCACCGATTTGCACGCCTGGGCGGAGGTGTACCTGCCCGGCGCCGGCTGGATCGGCTTCGATGCCACCTCGGGCCTGATGGCCGGCGAGGGCCACATCCCGCTCGCCGCCACGCCGGATCCGCAATCCGCCGCCCCCATCTCCGGCGGGGTGGAGAAGGCGGAGGTGGAATTCGGCTTCGACATGCAGGTGAAGCGCGTGCTGGAAACGCCGCGCACCACCAAGCCGTACACCGAGGCCCAATGGCAGGCCATCCTGGCCATGGGCGCCGAGGTCGATCGCGCGCTCGACCGCGGCCGCGTCCGCCTCACCATGGGCGGCGAGCCCACCTTCGTCGCCGCCACGGATTTCGAGGCGCCGGAGTGGAACACCGCCGCCCTCGGCCCCACCAAGCGCCGCTACGCCGGCACGCTGCTGCGCCGCCTCGCCCCGCTCTGGGCCCCCGGCGCCGCGCTGCACACCGGCATGGGCAAGCAGTATCCCGGCGAGCCCCTGCCCCGCTGGGCCCTCTCCGCCCATTGGCGCACCGATGGCGACCCGGTCTGGACCGACCCCAGCCTGCTCGCCGACCCGGACCGAGACCGCGGCACCGCCACCGCGGAGGATGCCGCCCGCTTCACCCAGGCCCTGGCCCAGCGCCTGCAGGTCAACCCCGCCATGGCCATCCCGGCGCATGAGGACGTGCACTACTACCTCTGGCGCGAGCACCGCCTGCCCGCCAACCTGGTGATGGAAGACAGCAAGCTGCGCGACCCGCTGGAACGCGCCCGCATGCAGCGCCTGTTCGCCCAGGGCCTCGCCTCCCCGGTCGGCACCGTGCTGCCGCTGCGCCGCGTGCTGGAACGCGGCAGCCGCCGCTGGCAAACCGGCAAATGGCACTTCCGCAGCGACACGCTGTTCCTCCTGCCCGGCGACTCCCCCATCGGCCTGCGCCTGCCGCTGGAAAGCCTGCCCTGGGCCGACCCGAACGAGATCGAACCGCAATTCGAGCGCGATCCCTTTGAATCCGCGGCAAAACTCCCGCCCCAGGCCCTCCTGCGCGCCACCCGCGCCGAACCCGCCGGTTCCGGCGTCGAAGACTGGCGCCCCCAGCCCGAACCCCTGCCAGAAGCCGGCCGCGGCGAGCCAGACCTCGTCCGCACCGCACTCGCCGTGGAACCCCGCGGCGGCCTGATCCACGTCTTCTTCCCGCCCCTGATGGCCGCCGAAGACTGGCTCGATCTCGTCGCCGCCGTCGAAGCCACCGCGAAGGAATTCGGCACCCCGGTCATCCTCGAAGGCTACCTGCCGCCCTCCGACCCCGGCCTGCAGCACTTCTCCGTCACGCCCGACCCCGGCGTGATCGAGGTGAACATCCACCCCGGCACCTCCTGGGCCGAGCACATCGCCCGCACCGAAACCCTCTACGAGGAAGCCCGCCAGGTCGGCCTGGCCACCGAGAAGTTCATGATCGACGGCCGCCACGTCGGCACCGGCGGCGGCAACCACGTGGTGATGGGCGGCTCAACGCCCGAGGAAAGCCCATTCCTCCGCCGCCCAGACCTGCTGAAATCCGTCCTCGGCTTCTGGCACAACCACCCCAGCCTCTCCTTCCTGTTCAGCGGCCTCTTCATCGGCCCCACCAGCCAGCACCCCCGCATCGACGAAGCCCGCGACGACGCCGTGGCCGAGCTCGAAACCGCCTTCGCGCAAATCAAGGCCGATACCCCCACCCCGCCCTGGATGACCGACCGCATCTTCCGCAACATCCTGGTCGACATGTCCGGCAACACCCACCGGACCGAATTCTGCATCGACAAGATGTACGACCCCTCCGGCCCCGGCGGCCGCCGCGGCCTGGTGGAATTCCGCGCCTTCGAAATGCCGCCCCACGCCCGCATGTCCGCCGCACAGATGCTGCTGATGCGCGCCGCCGTCGCCGCCTTCTGGGACCGCCCCTACGAACGCCGCCTCATCCGCTGGGGCACCCGCCTGCACGACCGCTTCCTGCTGCCCACCCCCTGCTGGAACGACCTGCACGACGCGCTGGAAGAACTCGGCGCCCACGGCTTCAAGCTGGACCCCGCCTGGTTCCGCCCCCACGCCGAATTCCGCTTCCCCAAGATCGGCGACATCACCGTCCGCGACATGACCGTGGAACTGCGCCACGCCCTGGAGCCCTGGCACGTGCTGGGCGAGGAAAACACCCCGCAAGGCATGGTCCGCTACGTCGACAGCTCCGCCGAACGCGTCCAGCTCAAGGTCAGCAACTGGGTGGAGGAACGCTACACCCTGGCCGCCAACGGCACCGCCATCCCGCTGGCCCGCACCGACCGCGCCGGCGAATACGTCGCCGGCGTGCGCTTCAAGGCGTGGGACGCGCCCTTCTCGCTGCATCCCACCATCAAGTCGCAAGCCCCTCTGATCATTGATGTCTTTGACACCTGGACCGGCCGCAGCCTCGGCGGCATGACCCACCACGTCGCCCACCCCGGCGGCCGCAACTACGATACCTTCCCCGTCAACGCCAACGAAGCCGAAGCCCGCCGCCGCGCCCGCTTCCTCCCCCTCGGCCATACCCCGGGCCCAACCCCACCGCCCCCCGCAACCCCCAACCGAGACCACCCCCTCACCCTCGACCTCCGCCGCCCGGCCTAGCACCCTGGACCTCCACCCGCTCGGCTGGAATGCTGGGGTGATCATGAGCCGAGTCTTGCGCGCACGGAGAGACAGGAAGGCCAGGGCTCTGCCCTGGACCCGCCAGGGACCAGCGGTCCCTGGACCCGGCGAATTTTGTTCCGCCTTCGGCGGGAGGGGCCGACCCGGTCTGTGTCGCGCGCCGAGACGGCCCCTCCCGCCGAAGGCGGAAAAGCTCATGGGGTCTGGGGCCGCCGGCCGTCGCGCGAAAGCGCGCTCGGGACCCAGTGGGGTCCAGGGGCAAAGCCCCTGGCCTTGCCTTCCCCTCCGCGCGCCCAAAGCCCGCCCATGACCCCCCAGCCTCCAGACGAGATGGTGGATGGCCGGGGTGGCTTGCGGCCGCAGTGGCGTGGGGTGTTGGGGGCGTTGGCGGGGGTGGACTTGGCCGAGCGATCCAGGCGTCTGGATCGGGCGTTTGAGGAGGAGGGGGTGGGGGGCTGGCTGCCCGGGGCGCGGCAGCCGTGGCGGTGTGACCCGGTGCCGTTGGTGCTGGCGGCGGGCGAGTTTGCCGCGGTGGAGGCTGGCCTGGCCCAGCGCGCGCGGCTGTGGCAGGCGGTGCTGGCGGATCTGTATGGCGACCGGCGATTGGTGGCGGAGGGGGTGGTGCCGCCGGGGCTGGTGTTTGCCAATCCGGGCTTTCTGCGCGCGGCGCCGGGGGCGGCGCCGGTGCTGACGTTTTATGCGGCGGATCTGGTGCGCGGGCTCGATGGGAATTGGCGGGTTCTGGCGGACCGGGTGGCGACGGCGGACGGGATTGCCCATGCGCGGGAGAACCGGCGGCTGTTGAGCCGGGTGCTGCCCGAGCTGAGCCGCCCGGTGCAGGTCCGCCAGCTCAGGCCGTTCTTTGATGTCTGGCAGGACGCGCTGCGCCGCCTTGGCCCGAGCGGCGGCACGGTGGCGTTGCTGACGCCGGGCACGGGCAGTGCGAGCTGGTTCGAGCACATGTACCTCTCCCGCGAGCTGTCCTGCGCCCTGGTGGAGGGCGGCGACCTCACGGTGCGCGGCGGCGGCGTTTATTTGAAGACATTGAGGGGCTTGCAGCCCGTTGATGTCATTTTGTCGAAAGTCCCGGGCCGTCTGGCCGACCCGCTGGAGCTTGAAACCGGCAGCCATATCGGCGTGCCGGGCCTGCTGGGCGCGATGCGCGCGGGGCGGGTGCGGGTGGCCAACGACCCCGGCGCGGCGGTGCTGGAGGCACCGGGGCTGGCGGCCTTCGTGCCGGCGCTGATGGCGCGTCTGCTGGGTGAAACACCCGGAATAGACGGGGTCGAAGCCTGCTGGCTCGGCACCCCGGGCGCGCGGGAGGCAGTAATGCAGGCCCCGTCGGCGTGGCTCCTGCGCCCGGCGGCGGAGGGCGAGGCGGCGGCGGTGCTGCCCGGCGCCATGGCCCCCGACGCCCGCGCCGCCCTGTTCCGCGACCTGGAAGCCCGCCCCTGGGCCTGGGTGGCGCAGGCGGCGCTGCCGGGCTCGCTGGCACCGACGCTGGAGGGCTCGGGCCTGCAACCCCGCCCGGTGGTGCTGCGCGTGTTCCTGGCCTGGGACGGCACGCAATGGCAGGCCATGCAGGGCGGGCTGGCGGAGGCATTGCCGGAAGGCGCCCTGCCCGGCCTGCCACGCCAGGGCGCCCGCTGCACCAAGGATGTGTGGGTGCTGCGGGAGGACAATCTGGACATCGTCGGCCCCGCCCCGCGCCCGGCCCCGCCCTTGGTGCTGCGCCGCACCTCCGGTGACCTGCCGAGCCGCGTGGCCGACAACCTGTTCTGGCTCGGCCGGTATGTGGAGCGGCTGGACCGCGCCGCCCGGCTGGTCCGCGCCGCCCTGGTGCGCCTCAACCGGGGTGCCGCGATGCTGCCGCGCGAGGGGCTGGAGCTGGAGGTGCTCGCCCGCAGCCTGGAAGCCGCCGGGCTGATCGGGGCGGAGGTGGTGGGCGCCGCCCTGCCGATGACCCTCGGCCCCGCCCTGCGCGAGGCGATGCGCGAGGACGGCTCGGTGGGCCAGCTCTTCGCCAGCGTCTCCAGCCTCGCCGCCAGCGTGCGGGACCGGCTGACCAGCGACATGTACGCCACCTTCACCCTGGCCCGCCGTGCCGCGCGCGATGAGGCAGCGGCGGCGGCGCGGGAGGGGGATCTGGACGGCATCGGCCACGCCATGGCCAGCGTCGCCCGCTTCGCCAGCGCGGTCTCGGGCCTGGCGGCGGAGAACATGGTGCGCGGCGGCGGCTGGCTGTTCCTCGATCTCGGCCGCCGGCTGGAACGGGCGCAGGCCGTTACCACCGAAGTAGGCTTCGCCATCGACCAGCACCCGGCACGCATCGAGCCCGGGCTGCGCCTCGCGCTGGAGCTGTGCGATTCCGCCATCACCTACCGCAGCCGTTATTTCAACGTGGTGCAGGCCGCGCCGGTGCTGGATCTCGTGCTGGCCGACCAGGGCAACCCGCGCGGCCTGGCCTTCCAGCTGGTGGCGATGCACGAGGCGCTCGATCGGCTGGACGAGCAGGATGGCGAAGCGCCCCGCGACCGCCTCGCCACCGCCGCCGCCGGCCTGCTGGCCGAGGTGGAATCGCTGGTGGGCGAGGTGATGGCCTCCGCCGACCAGGCCGTGGCCGCCAGCGGTGTCGCCAAGCGCCTGGCCGCGATCGCCGATGAGATGGCGGCGCTGTCCGACCGGATCACCCGCCGCTACTTCGCCCTGCTGCCGGAAGCGCAGACCCTTGGCGTGGCAGCCGCCTGATGCGCTACCGCGTGCGCCACGAGACGGAATACGCCTATGACCAGCCGGTCGATCTCGGCCGGCACATGCTGCATCTGCTGCCGCGCCCGCTGCCCTGGCAGCACGTGGTCTCCGCCGCCCTGTCCGCCGATCCGCTGCCGACCACGCGGGAGCAGGGGGTGGACCATTTCGGCAATCTCGTCACCTGGATGGCGCTGGATCGCCCGCACGCCGCCTTCCGCCTGGCGCTGGAGGCGGTGGTGGAGGTGGAATTCCCCACCCCGCCGCCCGCCGATGCCACCCCCGCCTGGGAACAGGTGGCCGCCACCGCGCTGGCCGGTGGCCCCCAGGGCTGGCAGGCCGCCGAGTTCGCCTTCGGCAGCCCGCTCGCCCCCGCCGATGCCGGCGCCGGCGCCTATGCCGCCAGCAGCTTCCCGCCCGGCCGCCCGGTGCTGGCGGGGCTGCTGGAGCTTACAGCCCGCATCCGGCGCGAATTCACCTTCAAGCCCGGCGTGACCACCATCAGCACCCCGGTCTCCCGCGTGCTCGCCCAGCGGGCCGGGGTGTGCCAGGACTTCACCCACCTGATGATCGCGGGCCTGCGCGCCCTGGGCCTGCCGGCGCGCTACGTTTCCGGCTACCTGCGCACCCGCCCGCCACCGGGCCAGGCGCCGCGGCAGGGGGCGGACCAATCACATGCCTGGGTGGGCTGCTGGCTCGGGCCGCAGCATGGCTGGGTGGACCTCGATCCCACCAACGATCTGGTGGTGCGCGACGAGCATGTGGTGCTGGCGTGGGGCCGGGACTATGGCGATATCAGCCCGGTTCGGGGCATTATCCTGGGTGGCGGCAGCCACGCGATCAAGGTGGGCGTGGATCTGGCGCCGGTTTAGGGACGGGGACGTGAGATGACGAAAGATCTGGATGCGCTGGTGATCGGCGCCGGCTTCAGTGGCATGTACATGCTGATCTGCCTGCGCGACCGGCTGGGCCTGAAGGCCGAGGTGCTGGAGATGGCCGATGGCGTGGGCGGCACCTGGTACTGGAACCGCTACCCCGGGGCGCGCTGCGATTCCGAGAGCCATTCCTACTGCTACGGCTTCAGCCGCGAGCTGCTGCAGGAATGGGAATGGAGCGAGCGCTACCCGGAGCAGCCGGAGATCCTGCGCTACCTGAACCACGTGGCGGACCGGTTCGACCTGCGGCGGAGCATTTCGTTCAATACCAAGGTGATCGGCGCCGAGTACGATGCCGGCGCCAACAAGTGGATCGTGCGCACCGAGGCCGGCGAGACCTATCGGGTGACGTATCTGATCACCGCCGTGGGCTGCCTTTCCTCGGCCAATGTGCCGAAGCTCAAGGGCCTGGAGGGGTTCCAGGGCGAGTGGTACCACACCGGGCTCTGGCCGCATGAGGGCGTGGATTTCGCCGGCAAGCGCGTGGGCCAGATCGGCACCGGCAGCACCGGCATCCAGGCGGTGCCGGTGATCGCGGAGCAGGCGGGGCATCTGACGGTGTTCCAGCGCACCGCCAACTACTCCATCCCCGCCCGCAACGTGCCGCTGACGGCGGAGTTCAAGGAATACGTGAAGACCCATGCGGACGAGATCCGCACGCTGATGCACTCCACCCCGAACGGCCACGCCTTCGCGATCAATCCGCGCAAGGTGTTCGACGTGGATGACGAGGAGCGCGAGCGCATCTTCGAGGATGGCTGGGCGAAGGGCGGGCTGCAGTTCCGCGCCGCGTTCGGGGACGTGCTGGTGGACGAGAAGGCCAATTCCAAGGCCGCCGAGTTCATCAAGCGCAAGATCCGCGAGGTGGTGCAGAATCCCGAAACGGCCGAGCTGCTGGCCGATATCGACCACCCCTTCGCCGCCAAGCGCCCGCCGATCGACACCGAGTATTTCGAGGCGTTCAACCGCAGCAACGTGGCGCTGGTGGATGTGCGGAAGGACCCGGTGGCGGAGATCACGCCCACCGGGCTGAAGCTGGAAAGCGGGGCCAGCTTCGATCTGGATATCATCGTGTTCGCCACCGGCTTCGATGCCATGACCGGGCCGCTGCTGCGGATGGAGATCACGGGGCGCGATGGGCTGGCGCTGAAGGATGTGTGGTCGGCGGGGCCGAAGACGTATCTGGGCTTGCAGGTGGCCGGGTTCCCCAATCTGTTCACCATGACCGGGCCAGGCAGCCCGAGCGTGCTGTGCAACATGCCGGTGGCGATCGAGCAGCATGCCGACTGGATCGCCGGCTGCATCGCCCATATGCGGGCGAACGGGCTGCGCACGGTGGAAACCACCGAGGGCGCGGCCGAGGAATGGGGCCGGCATGTGAACGATCTGGCCAACGCCACGCTGCTGCCGAAGGCCACCCATAGCTGGTACCTGGGCGCGAACGTGCCCGGCAAGCCGCGGGTGTTCATGCCCTATGCCGGCGGCATGGCGCGCTACCGCGAGCATTGCGCCGAGGTGGTGGCGCAAGGGTATCCGGGCTTCGTGCTGAGCGCTTGAGGCTTAAGCGAGGCAACCGCCAAGGCGCCAGGAACGCCAAGGGGACGCCAGGGATGGCTTGGCGCGTTCTTGGCGGCTTGGCGGTTGCCCTTCCTTCCAGAAGGACATGACGATGACGCTGATGCACGGATTTCCGCCCGCTCCCGCTGGCCAGGTGACGCTGGCCAATTGGCGCACGCCGCCGTTCAACCAGTGGGCGCTGCACCATGTGCGCGAGGTGGTGCCCTCCGCCGAGATCGCGAACGACCCGGAGAATATCTGGCAGTTGGCGCTCGGGGAGGCCGATCTTTCGGGGTTGGGGATCGAGGCGGCGCTGGCTTCCACGGCGACGGATGCGATGGTGGTGCTGCACCATGGGCGGATTGTGTTCGAGCAGTATGCGAACGGCATGGCGCGCAACACGCCGCATATCCTGATGAGCGTGAGCAAATCGGTGCTCGGCGTGGTCGCCGGGATCCTGGCGGCGCAGGGGCGGTTTGATACGGCGGCCCCGGTGACGTCGTTGATCCCCGAGGTGGCCGGCAGTGCCTATGACGGGGCGACGCTGGGGCAGTTGCTGGATATGCGGGCGGGCATTGCGTTCGAGGAGAACTATGAGGCGGTCTCGGGCGCGATCATCGAGTATCGCAAGGCGCAGGGGTGGAACCCGCTGGCGCCCGGGGAGACGGCTTCGGATTTGCGGTCGTTCTTCCCGGTGCTGCGGGATGGGGACGGGCCGCATGGCGGGCGGTTCCATTACGTTTCGCCCAACACCGACCTGCTCGGCTGGGCGTTGGAGCGGGCTTCGGGCACGCGCTATGCCGACCTGACCTCCCAGCTGCTGTGGGCGCCGATGGGGGCGCAGCGGGATGCCTATATCACCGTGGACCGGCTGGGCGCGCCGCGCTGTGCCGGCGGGGTGTGCGCCACGGCGCGGGACCTGGCCCGGTTGGGGCAGTTGATCGCGCAGGGTGGGGCGCGGGAGGGGCGGCAGATTGTTCCGGAGGCGTGGATTGCCGATATCACCGGCAATGGCGACGCCGGGGCGTGGGACCGGGGGGATTTCGCGCATCTGTTCCCGGGGGCGGCCATGCATTATCGCGACAAGTGGTACGTGACGCGGGAGGCAACCCCGATGCTGTCCGGGCTGGGCGTGAACGGGCAGCATCTGTTCGTTGACCGGGCGCGGCAGCTGGTGATCGCCAAGTTCTCGTCCCAGGCCAGTGCGCTGGATGTGCCGGCGATCGAGGCGACGATGGCGATGGTGGCGCGGATCAGGGGGCGGCTGGGCTAGGGCCCGCCGCGCTTCGGGCATGGGTCATCGCCGCCGGAAGCGGGGTTTTCGCGACGGATTCGGGGTGATTTTGGGCGTGTGACCCCATCGGCGGCGCGCGGGCGGCCTGGGGTGGGCGGAGTGCGGGTGCGCGGTGGCCGGAGAGGGACATGCCCTCGGCGCGGTCGCAGCGCATCAGCCAGCCGAGGCGGGCGCGCAGGCGAAACAGCCGGCGCAGGACATGGGGGTCCCAGTCGGCATCCTCGGTGGTGTCGGTGATGGAGAGGAGCCAGTCCTTGTGCGGGCGGCGCATGGCGTGGCGCGCGACGGTCGCGACCTGGAAGGCGGCGAGCAGGGCCAGCAGCAGGAGCTTCAACGCGGCCGGAATCCGGGCGTGCAGAATCGACTGCGCCAGGGGGCGCAGGGCGTCGGCTTCGCTCGGTGCGGCGGGTTGATGTGGCATCACCAGGAATTTCAGCACACGCAACACCGGTGAACCAGAAATTTTTCTTAGTTCGTGTGAAATTTTAGGTTTGACAGGGGATTGAGGCCCGGTGGGCTGGGCTTTGTGGCCTTGGGGCGCGGCCGGGCGGCGGGTGCCCAGGCGCCATACATATTACCCTGTGGTTAATTAGATCAGCGATTCACTAAATATAGATATTTTATATTACTACTCATTTTCAATACGTCGAAATTACTCGTCACATTGCAGAATTCCGACCGCGTCCCACTATTGCCGTTTTATGGCATGGATGCTTATTGCGGATATCGACTGACAAGAAATATGAGAATCAGGCTACCTCATGTTATACAACAATTACTCTCAAACACTGTCGCCTGCGGCACGTCCGGCCGCGATGCAGGCGGAAAATACGTGCGCTTCTGAGAGAAATGCCCGATCCCGCCTGGCCCTTATTGCCGTTACGATGGTCGCCAGCGAGTGCGACGTGATCGAGGCTTTCGTCCGCCATAGTTTGATCTATGTCGATCACGTGCATCTGCAATTCCACAATTGCTACGATACCTCGCCCGAGATTGTCGCACGGCTGATCGCCGAGGGCCTGGCGGTCTCGGCCGAGCAGAGCGATACCCCGGTGCTGCGCCGCGAACATCTCGGCGACGCGCTGGTGAGACGCGTGGCGGCACAGGGCGCATGGGACCATATCCTGCCGCTGGACGCCGACGAG
>CANHKG010000143.1 GCA_947460455.1 Rhodospirillales bacterium
ATCCTCTCCGGCGGCGACGGCCCCGCCGAAACCGCCGAGTTCTACGCCGGCGCGCTCGATCTCGCCGCCCATCTGGAACCGGGCCAAGACTACCGCCTGATCCCCGCCGAGCGCTCGCTCCACCTCACCGACCACGGCCGCGCCCGCCTCGCCACCCTGGCCGAAGGCCGGCCGGGCCTCTGGGCCATCCGCCGCGCGCGGGAGGAACTGGCCGAACAGGCGCTGCAGGCCCGCCACTGGTACCATCGCGGCCAGCAATACGTCGTCGCCGAGGGCAAGGTTCAGATCGTGGACGAATTCACCGGCCGCATCATGCCCGACCGCTCCTGGGAACGCGGCCTGCACCAGATGGTGGAAGCCAAGGAAGGCGTGGAGATCACCGGCCGCCGCTCCACCCTCTCGCGCATCACCTACCAGCGCTTCTTCCGCCGCTACTTCCACCTCTGCGGCATGACAGGCACCGCCGCCGAAATCGCCGACGAGCTGCGCGCCGTCTACGCCCTGCGCGTGCTTCGCATCCCCACCCACCACCCCTCGCGCCGCCGCAACCTCGGCCTCACCATCCACGCCAGCGAAGACGCGAAATGGGCCGCCATCGTCCGTAACGCCATCGAAGTGGTCACCAAGGGCCGCGCCGTCCTCATCGGCACCCGCAGCGTCGCTGCATCACAACTGCTAGGCCAAAAACTCACCGCCGCCGGCCTCGCACCCGAGATCCTGAACGCCGAACGCCACGAAGAGGAAGCCGGCATCATCGCCCGCGCCGGTGCCCCCGGCCGCGTCACCGTCGCCACCAACATGGCCGGCCGCGGCACCGACATCAAACTCACGCCCGCGGTGCGCGACGCCGGTGGCCTGCACGTCATCCTCACCGAGTTCCACGAATCCGCCCGCATCGACCGCCAGCTCTTCGGCCGCGGCGGCCGCCAGGGCGACCCCGGCACCTACACCGCGATCACCTCCCTGGAAGACGACATCTTCACCCGCTTCGTCCCGCCCGCCTGGCGCGCCTCGCTGCGCGCCACCGCCCAGGCCAACGGCGGCACGCTTCCCGCCCGCCTCGCCCCCTGGCTGCGCCGCTGGTCCCAATCCGCCGCCGAACGCCTCAACGCCAGCACTCGGCGGAACACGCTGGCCAATGATCAGCATCAGGAACGGATGCTGGCCTTCTCTGGGCGGGGGGAATAAGCAAGGCCTTCTTTTTGTGAACAAAAAGAAGCAAAAAAACTTCATTTGTTTGATGCGGATGGGCCGAGCCCCTCCGCACCCAATATCAAAAGTTTTTTGGTTCTTTTTTTCAAAAAAGAACCGCTTTCTTAAATCTCCCCGTTCGGCGCCACCAGGATCTTCCCCCCCTTCGCATCGCGCTGCGCATGCGCCACCGCCTCGGCGATCCGTTCGATCGGGTACACCTCCGCCACTGGCGCATCCAGCTTCCCCGCCAGCATCTCCGCGCCCAGCGCCGCAAAGATCGCGCGGATTTCCCCAAGCGACCGCCGCCCCAGGAACCGCCCCAGCATGAAGCCGCTCAGCGTCACGCCGCGGAACATCAGGTCATTCCGGTCGATCACCGGCTGCCCACCGCTCATCGCGCCATAGGTCACCACCGCGCCACCGTCCACCACGCAGGCGGAGATGCGCGACAACGCCTCGCCGCACACCGCATCGATGCCGAGCTTCACCGGCGCCCCACCCGTGGCCGCGGCCACGCGTTCGGCCAGATCCGGCCCATCCACCACGCAGGCATCCGCCCCCATCGCCTGCAACTCCGCGAACAGGCTCTCCCGCCGCACCACGTTCACGGTGCGAATGCCCTGCGCGCGGCCCAGCCGGATCACCAGCCGCCCCACCGCGGAATTGGCGACGTTCTGCACCACCCAATCCCCGGCCGAGAGCTTTGTCACGTCGCTCAGCAGCAGCTGCGCCGTTGGCGGGTTGATGCGCAGCATCGCCGCCTGGCGCAGCGGAATCCCCTTCGGAATGGCGATCACGTCCTCGCCCTTCACGCGGCGCCGCTGCGTCCAGTTCTCGCGCTGCAGGTTGATCACGTGGTCACCCACCGCCACGTGCGAAACACCCGCGCCCACCGCGGCCACCCGCCCCACGCATTCCGCCCCCGGCGTGGCCGGCAGCGGCGGCTTCAGGCGGTAATGCCCGGTGCAGAACGCGATATCCGCCGGGTTGATCGGAAAGGCGAGCACATCGAACACCACCTCGCCCGGCCCCGGCGCGCCGACATCCGGCACCTCGTTGCACCGCACCACCTGCTCGGGCACGCCATAGGCCGCCAGCTGCACCTGCTTCATCTCGATCCCCTTCCCTGTCCCGCCCAATGTGCGGCGCCGATCACGACACCTCAACCCCGATGGACGGCCCGCCGCCACGCCGACATAGTCACCCCAACCGGGAGACCCCCATGCGCAAGATCGCCGCCCTGCTGCTGACCCTGTTCGCGGCCCTGCCCGCCAGCGCCCAATCCGTGCTGCGCTACGCCCCCGCCGGCGACCTGCGCGTGCTCGATCCCATCTGGACCAGTGCGGCCATCACCGTCACCCACGCCCAGCTCGTGTACGACGTGCTGGTCACGCTCGATTCCAACCTCAAGCCCCGCCTGCAAATGGCCGAGAGCGTGGAAACCTCGCCCGACGGCCTTACCTGGACCTTCACCCTGCGCCCGGGCCTGGCCTTCCACGACGGCTCCCCGGTGCGCGCCCAGGATGTCGCCGCCTCCATCAAGCGCTGGGCGCGGCGCGTCACCACCGGCCAGGCCATGATGCCCCGCGTGGCGGCCATCGAGGCGGTGGATGCCCGCACCCTGCGCCTGCGCCTCTCCAAGCCCTTCGGGCCCGTCATGGACGTGCTTGCCACCTCCGTGCTGGCCCCCTTCGTGATGCGCGAGCAGGAAGCCAACATCGACGCGTTCGAGCAGGTGAAAACCGTCATCGGCTCCGGCCCCTTCATCTGGGATGCCGCCGGCTACCAGCCCGGCCACCGCGCCACCTATCGCCGCAACCCCGCCTACATCCCGCGCGCCGAGGCGGCCGATGGCTACGCCGGCGGCAAGGTGGTGAAGTTCGATGTGGTGGAATGGCGCTACCTGCCGGATCCCTCCACCCTCACCCAGGCGCTGATGAAGGGCGAGATCGACCTGATCGACCCGCCGCCCGCCGACCTCATCCCCCTGCTGCGCGCCAACCGGGACATCACGGTGGAGGTGCTGAACACCGCCGGTGTCATCGGCACCATCCGCCCCAACTCGCTCGTGCCGCCCTTCAACAACCCCAAGGCCCGCGCCGCGCTGCAGCTGCTGATGGACCAGAAGCTCTACAACGAGGCCATCGCCAGCGAGCCCGCCTATGCCGAGGAATGCTACGCCCTGTTCGTCTGCGGCACGCCCTACGCCACCGATATCGCCACCGCCCCGTGGAAGCAGGCCAACCTCGAACGCGCGAAGGCATTGCTGGCCGAGGCCGGCTACCGCGGCGAGCCGATCGTGCTGCTGGATCCCGCCGACCAGGCCGACATCCACATGCTCGCGCTAATCACCGCCGACCAGCTGCGCCGCGCCGGCGTAAATGTCTCGGTGCAAACCATGGATTGGTCCACCATCCTCACCCGCCGCAACGTGAAGGACCCGCCATCGCAGAACCCCAATGGCTGGCATCTCGCCTTCACCTTCTGGGGCGGCATCTCACTCTCCAGCCCGATCAGCAGCGCCCCGCTCGTCTCCCGCTGCGACGGCCGCAACCTCTATGGCTGGCCCTGCGATGAGACCCTGCACAAGCTGATGAGCGAGGATTTCCTCGATGCCGCCACGCCGCAGGCGCAGATGCAGGTGATCGAAAAGATCCAAACCCGCTTCTACGAAACCTTCCCCTACATCGCCACGGGCATCATCCGCCGCCCGATCGCCCGCCGCGCAGATCTCGTCGGGCTGCCGCGCACGCAGTACCCGGTGTTCTGGAACGTGGAGCGGGTCCGCCGATAGGCCCGTCGCCTAACTCCGCAGCGCCGCCTCCACCTGCGCCAGCACCGCGGCCAGCGCCGCGGTCTGCGCCTCCACAGCCTCGCGCGCGGAGGTGCCGGCCATCGGTGCCTCGGCGGTGAAACGCCGCTGCAGCACCACCCGCGTCACTGGCGGCCGCTGCGCCAGCACCGTCATCCCCACCGCCACATGCGCCTGCCGCGTTGCCGGGATGGTCCACATCCCGGTCAATTCGCCCTCCAGCACCAGGTCGGCCTCCACCCGGCTGCCGGAGGCGATCACGGCGCTGTACAGCCCGCTCGCCGCCAGCCAGCCGCGCACGGCCTCCTCCACCCCTTCGGCCGGGGGCGCCGCCCATTCCTCGTAGAAATCGGTGCGGATGGAGCCATCCGCCTGCAGGGTTTGCAGCCCGCGCACATCCAGGCCGGGCCCGGCCCGCAACCCGCGCACCAGCAGCACCGGCGCGCCGCGCCGCGGCTGGTCCACCCGGGCCCGCCGCGCCACCAGCGGCCATTGCCGCCGCTCCGCATAGGGCCGCTCCAGCGAACATCCCGCCAGCACCAGCGGCGCAGCCAACAGCATCCGGCGCAACATCACGGCCTCTCTCTCGGCGGGGGAGCACTCAGCACCGAACCCGGATTCCGCCGCAGCGTCTCGGTGGTGTCGCGCAGGCTGGCGGCCGCCGCCCGGGCATCGCGCAGCGCCGGCAGCAGTTCGGCCTGCGCATCCGCCGTGCCGTTGTTCACCCGGCGCACCGCCGTCTCCAGGCTGGTGATCAGCGCCGGCAGCCGCGTTACCGCCTCGCTCAGCCGTTCCGCCGATTTTGTTGTCGCTGCAATCAGGTCCCGGCTCTGCTGCCCGCCCGCCAGGTTGCGCAGCGCCGCCACGGTCTGGCGCAGTTCGGTGACCAGGCCAGGAATATCGGCCGACTCCGCGCCACCGCGCAGCGCCTTCAACAGCAGCGCCGCCTCCGACAAGGTCTCCCGCAACTCGCCGCCGCCGATCTGGCCGCGCGCATCGTCCAGCAACCCCTGCAGGGACATCGCAAGCCTCACCAGGTCCACATCGCGCAGCTTCGCCGCCACCTCTTCGGCGGCATCCCGCACCTGGCTGATCGTGCTTGGCATCGAGGGGATCACCGGCAGCGCCGGCTGCCACGTGACCGGGATCGGCCTGGACCGCTCGGGGTCGTTGATGAAATCCAGTTCCAAATACACCAGCCCGGTGATGCCCTGCGCCGCCAGCCGCGCCCGCAGCCCCGCCCGCACCGCCTCCCCGGTATCCGGCACGCGGCCCAGCTTCTGCGGGTCCACCACGAAGCGCACCACCACCAGCCGGTTATTCGTTTCCTGCACGCTGCCGGCGGTCTCCGGATAGGCCGCCGAGGCAAGCAGCATCTCCGTCACCTGTCCCAGCTGCACGCCGCGAAACCGCACCGGGGAGCCGACATCCATCCCCTGCACCGTCTCGCGGAAATACGTCTCGAACTTCAGCCCGTCCGAAACCCGGTTGCGCCCCAGGAACAGCACCAGCGCCACGGCCAGCCCCAGGCTCGCCAACAGCATCAGCCCCACGCGCAGATGGGTGAAGTTCATGCCCCGCCCTCCGGCATCTCGCGATGGAAAAACGCCCGCACTGTGGGGTGCGTGCTTTCGTCGCGCAGCTTGCGCGGGTCTCCGTTGGCGATCACGCCCTTCGCCGCGCGGTCCAGCATCAGGCAGCGATCCGCGATCGCCAGGATGGAGGCCAGCTCATGGGTCACGACCACGAAGGTAGTGCCGAGATCGCGCCGGAGGTCAAGGATCAGCTGGTCCAGCCCTGCCGAGGTCACGGGATCAAGCCCGGCCGAGGGCTCGTCCAGGAACAGCAGCGGCGGGTCGAGCGCGAGCGCACGTGCGATCGCCGCCCGCTTGGCCATGCCGCCGGAAATCTCGGCCGGCATCGAAGGGCCGAAATCGCCCAGCCCCACCAGCGCCAGCTTCACCTGCGCCACCCGCGCACAGGCCTCGGGCGGCAGGTTGGTATAGACCTGCAGCGGCAACATCACGTTCTCCAGCAGGGTCATGGAGCCGAACAACGCGCCGGCCTGGAACATCACCCCGATGCGCGTCAGCACGTCCCCGCGATCGCGATACATGTCGCGCCCCAGCACCCGGATGTGCCCCGCGCTCGGCGCCAGCAGCCCGATGATCTGGCGCAGCAGCGTGGACTTGCCGCAGCCGGAGCCGCCCAGGATCACGAACACCTCGCCACGCGCGATCGTGGCGGACACGTCGCGAAAGATCACCCGCCCCCCGAAGGATTGCGCCACGCCCTCGATCTCAACGGCGGGGCTTCCTGCCGGCGCGCTGCCCGCCACCGCTACCACCCCAGCCGGTAGAACAGCACGGCGAACATCCCGTCCAGCACGATCGTGGCCACGATCCCGCCCACCACCGCCGACGTGGCCGAAAGCCCCACCGCCCGCGGCCCGATGCCGGTGGCCAGCCCCGCCCGGCAGCCGATCCCGGCCACCACCGCGCCGAACACCACCGCCTTGGCGATGCCGCCGAAGAAATCCGCCGGCTTCACCCATTGCGCCACCTGGTTGGCCACCGTGATCGGCGGCCAGCCCGCCCCCACCATCACCAGCGTCATGCCCAGCAGCCCGGCCATCTCCAGGATCACCGTCAGCGCCGGCATCACCAGCATCGCCGCCATCAGCCGCGGCAGCACCAGCATGGTTACCGGGTCGATATCCATCGTGGTCAGCGCATCGATCTCCTGGTTCACCTTCATCGTGCCGATCTCGGCGGCAAAGGCGCTGCCGGTGCGCCCGGCCAGGATCACCGCGGCCAGTAGCGGCCCCAGCTCGCGCACCAGGCTGATCGCCACCAGGTTCGCCACGAAGATGTCCGCCCCGAAGCGGCGCATCGGGATCAGGCTCTGGAACGCCAGGATCAGCCCCATCAGCGTGCCCAGCAGCACCGTCAACGGCACGGCCCGCACCCCGGCCTGGTCGGCGGTGCGCAGCAGGTCGGCAAGCCGGAACTGCCGGGCACGGGCCGGCAGCCGCAGCAGCGCCAGCGCCGCCTCACCCAGGAAGGCCACGCCACCCAGCGCCGCCACCATGCCGCCGTGCAGCGCCTCGCGCAGCGTTATGTGCGGTGCCACGGGCGGCGGCGGCGGCGGCCCGATCTTGCCCACCCTGTCCATCAGCGCCTGCACCTGCGGCCGCGCCCCCTGCACCGTGCTGCCCGGCCGGGCCGCCAGCTGTGCCAGCAGCACCGCCCCGGTGGTGTCGCAGCCTTCCAGCGCCGCAAGCTCCAGCACCACGGCGCCACGGCCGGCCGCCTTCTGCGCTTCGCCCCACATCGCCCCGGTGCCGGCGGCATCCAGCACGCCGGTGAGAGTCAAAATAGTCCCACCCGACCCAGGCCGGGCCGCGAGCCGTGCCCGGGCAGGGGCGTCAGCGCGGGAGCCAGGCATCGAAGCGCAGCGACAGCTTGGCCGAATTGTCCCGCCAGAAGGCCTCATCCGCCACCAACGTGCTTCCCAGGGCCGGCTGCCCGGTGGCCAGCAGCGCCTGCACCTCCGCCGACACGCCTTCCAGCGCCCCGCGCGCCATCGGCCCCAGCACGGCACGCGCGGCCAGCCCCGCTTGCACGCGGGGGTCGGCGGCATGGGCCAGCAGGCGGACGGCATGGCCCAGGTTCGCGGTGCCTCGTACGATGCTGAGCGCAACGACGCTGGTCAGCGCTCCGTTCCATTGCACCGCGAAGGGCCGGCCCAGCTCCCGCATGGCCTCGGCGATCCCCGAGCTTGGCCCGCTCGTCATCAACACCTCGCCAGAGGCCAGCAGCCGTGCCGCCTCCACCTCGTCCTGCCACCACACGATATAGGGGCGCAGTTGCTCCAGCCGGCGGAAGGCGCGCTCCACGCCGGCCTCGGTGCGCAGCAGGCGATACACCTCGCCCGGCGCCACGCCATCCGCCATCAGCGCGATCTCCAGCGTGCCGCGCGCCTGCTTGCGCAGCCCACGCCGGCCGGGATGCTTCACCACGTCGCCGAACTCGGCCCAGCCCGGGGTGCCCTGCATCTTGTCGCGATCCCAGGCCAGCACCAGCCCGCGCACAGCCACGCCCAGGCCGCACTCCGCCGCGCCACCCGGCAGCATCCGCTCCCGCCCGCCCAGCGCGCTCCAGTCCAGCTTCTCCAGCAGCCCGGCCTCGCAGCCGGCCAGCATCTCCGCCCCGGTCAGGGACAGCACATCCCAGCCCGCCCCGCCCTCCAGCCGGGCGCGCAGCGCGGCCGCGCCGCCTTCCCAGGCCTGGATGTCCACGGCAATCCCTGCCGCCTCGGCGAAGGGGCGCACCACGGCCTCGCGCAGCGCCATCGGCGCCAGCCCGTCATGCAGCGCCACCGTCAGGTCGCGCGCCGGCGCCTGCGCCATGGCGAACAGCCCGCCCAGCACGAGGCTGATCGCCGCGCGCCAGCCAAGCGGCCTGGCCCGTGCGGGCGGCAGGCGTAGCGGAGAGTCGTGTCGGTTCACCTGCTGTTGCGCCCGGTCGCACCTATGGCCTTCCCGTGCCGCAGGATGCGGGGCGGGTCAAGCCAATCTGCGTGACGTCTGGGCCTCGTCGAGCGGAAACAGGCGCGCATGGTGCGGTTGCCAGGCCAGCGAGGCCGTCACCCCCGGTGCCAGCCCGGCCAGCGGCGCCCCGGCCGGGCGCTTCACCGCCACCTCCCCCGGGGGATGCCCGGGCAGGCCGACGCGCAGCAGAAGGCGGGCGTGGTCGCCGAGATAGGCGGTTTCCAGCAGCGTCGCCGGCAATGCCCCCTGCCCCATCTCGTCCGCCGCCACGGCGGCCACCGCAATCCGCTCCGGCCGCACCGCCACCTGGCAGCGCTGGCCCACCTGCATCTCCCCGGCCAGCGCTTCGGCCACCACCCCGCAATCCAGCTTCACCAGGGCGATGTCGTCCTCCAGCTCCGCCACCCGGCCGGGCAGGAAGTTGCTCTCGCCCAGGAACCCGGCCACGAAGGCATCGGCCGGTTCCTCATAGAGCTGCTGCGGCGTGCCCACCTGGCGCAGGGAGCCTGCGGCCAGCACCGCGATCCGGTCCGACAGGCGCAGCGCCTCCTGCTGGTCGTGCGTCACGTACAACATGGTCACGCCCAGCGCGGCATGCAGGTGGCGGATCTCGGCCTGCATTTCCTCGCGCAGCGTGCGGTCCAGCGCGCCCAGCGGCTCGTCCAGCAGCACCAGCCGGGGCTCGAACACCAGGGCGCGCGCCAGCGCCACGCGCTGCTGCTGCCCGCCGGAAAGCTGTGCCGGCAGCCGGTCGCCGAAACCGGCCAGCCGCACCATGTCCAGCGCCCGCGCCACCCGCTGCTCCCGCGTGGCGCGCGACAGGCCGCGCACCTCCAGCGGGAAGGCAACGTTCTGCGCCACGCTCATGTGCGGGAACAGCGCGTAGCTCTGGAACACCACGCCGATATTGCGCTTGTGCGGCGCGGTGCGGGTGATGTCCTGCCCATCCAGCAGGATCACCCCGCCATCCGGCCGCTCGAACCCGGCCAGCATCATCAGCGCCGTGGTCTTGCCGGAGCCGGAGGGGCCGAGCAGCGTCAGGAATTCACCACGCGCGACATCCAGCGACAGGTCGCGCACGACATCGGTCTGGCCGTCGAAGCTGCGGCGCACGCGGTCGAAGCGGACGAAGGGCGTCATGTGTCCTCTGGCAAGCTGGTCTCATTTGCCCCGAACAGCGCCGTACCGCAACGCCAACAGCTTGATGACGCCGCCGGCACGCGCCATACCGGCACAAAGCCAGACGAGGAGCGAGCCCCGATGTCAGACGCCAGCGTGCCAGAGCCCAGTGTTGTCGCCACGCGCAAGGGCCGCATCGGCCACCTGCTGCTGAACCGCCCGAAGGCGCTGAACGCGCTGGATCTGGACATGATCCGCCGCATGCGCGCCGCTTTGGACAACTGGCGCGACGATCCGGAGATCCATGCCGTGCTGGTGGAAGGCGCTGGCGGGCGCGCCTTCTCCGCGGGCGGGGACGTGATTTCGGTGCGGGCCCACGGCATGGCCGGCAACCCGGAGCCGATCGAAAGCTTCTTCGGCGAGGAATACGCGCTGAACGCCTGCATTGCCGAATACCCCAAGCCCTACATCTCCCTGGTGGACGGGTTCTGCATGGGTGGCGGCATCGGGCTTTCGGTGCATGGCCGCATGGTGATCACCACCGAGACCAGCCAGTTCGCGATGCCAGAGACGATCATCGCCCTGTTCCCCGACGTGGGCGGCAGCTACGCCCTGCCGCGCATGCCGGGCCAGCTCGGCCTCTATTTGGGCCTGACGGGCCTGCGCATGAACGGCGCCGATGCGATCCATGCCGGCCTGGCCACCCACCTGGTGCGCAAGGAGGACCTGCCGGCCCTGCGCGAGGCGCTCGCCGCCGATGGCGCCGCAGCCGTCTCCGCCTTCATGCGCGAGGTGCCGGCCTTCACCCTGGCGCCGCATCGCGAGACGATCGACCGCTGCTTCGGCGCCGATGGGGTGCTGGCGATCTTCAAGGCGCTGGAGGCCGAGGGCACCGAATGGGCCGCGGCCACGCTGAAGGAGCTGCGCGCCGTCTCTCCCTCCTCTGTGTTCTGGAGCTACGAGATCCTCAAGCGCGGTGCGGGCATGAGCCTGCGCGCGGCGCTGCACGCGGAACTGAAGCTCACCCGCAAGGTGGCCTTCCACCCCGAGTTCCACGAAGGCGTGCGCGCGGCACTGGTGGACAAGGACCGCAAGCCGCAGTGGAACCCGGCCCGGGTGGAGGATGTCGATCCCGCCGCCATCGCGGCGATGTTTGATTGATGGCCGAATGGGCCGAGGCCATCGCGTCTCGGCTTGAGTTCTTCGGGCAGGCGGCGCCGGCGGGAACGCCGGCGCTGGGGCCGTTTCTGCTCGCCTGCCTGGCCCTGCTGGAGCAGGCGGCGGCGCGGCCCAGGCTTGCGCCGGTGCGCGATGTGCTGCCGGGGCTTTGCGCCCTGGCGCGGACGGCCATTGCGGGCGACTGCGATGACCGGCCGGTGAATGCCGCGGCGGCGGCGGCGCGGGAGTTGCCGGGCGTGTGCAGCGCAGCCGCCTCGGTGCCCGGCCGGGCGGTGTGGCTGGCGGCGATGGTCGCACAGGTGCCAGACGAGCAGGGCGCGGCGGCCGTGATGCTGGTGAACGACCTGGCCGCCGTTGATGCCGGGTTTCCGCGTCAGGCGTGGCAGGCGGCGATCAGCCGGTAGCGCGGCGCTCGGCGCGCAGAAGCTCGGCCAGTTCCTGCACCGCGCGGGTCAGTGCCAGCACCTCCTGCTCGCGCAGGGCATCGATCTTCTGGTGCAGCAGCTCGATCTCCAGCTCCGCCTTGATGTTGATGCGGTAGTCCTCCGCCGCCGCCTGGCGGTCGATCTCCTGTTCGCGGTTTTGGCTCATCAGGATGAAGGGCGCGGTGTAGGCGGCCTGGAACGACAAGGCGAGGTTCAACAGGATGAAGGGATAGGGGTCCCAGTGGCTGATCCAGCCGATCACGTTGGCCGCGATCCACAGCACCAATATCCCCGACTGGATCACGATGAAGCGCCAGGAGCCGACGGTATGCGTCACGGCATCGGCGAAGCGCTGCCCGCGCGTGAGTGGCGCAACGGCGGTTGTGCCAACGCGCTCGTTGCGCCGCGCGGTGCGCAGCTCGTCCAGCAACCTCTGCTCGGTGTCCTGCAGGCGGTCCAGCCGTTCCGGCGTTACGTCCATGGCAGGATCTCCGTTGCGGGCTATTGCGCGGTCCAGCCCCCATCGACCACCAGCGAGGTGCCGGTCACGAGCGCGGAGGCGTCGCTGGCAAGGTAGGCCACCGCGCCCATGATGTCCTCCACCTGGCCGAGGCGGCCCAGCGCGATCTTGGCCAGCACGCTGTCCTTGAAGCCGGGCACCTCGAAATACGGCCGGGTCATCGCGGTTTCGATGAAGGTGGGGGCGATCGAGTTCACCCGGATGCCCTTGGGTGCCAGTTCCACCGCCAGCGCTTTGGTGATGCCCTCCACCGCATGCTTGCTGCCGCAATACAGGCTGCGGTTGGGCCCGCCGACATGGCCCATCTGGGACGAGATGTTGATGATGCTGCCGCCCGTGCCCGCCGCCAGCATGCGGCGCACCACGGCCTGGGTGGCGACGTAGAGCGCGCGCACGTTGAGGTCGAAGACGGCGTCGAAATCCGCCAGCGACACCTCCGCGATCGGCTTCGGGCGGTTGGTGCCGGCGTTGTTCACCAGCACCGACAGCACTGGCAGGGCATCGATGGCGGCCTGCACAGCCGCCGTGTCCATCACGTCCAACGGTAGCGGGCTGGCTCGCCAGCCGCTGCAGCGGAGCGCCTCGGCAACCTCGCCCACCTCATCCGCGCTGCGGGCGGCGAGGTGGACATGGGCGCCGTTCTGGGCGAGCGCGGTGGCGATGGCGACCCCGATGCCCCTTCCGGCGCCGGTGACCAGGGCGTGGCGGCCTTCCAGGCGGAAGGAAGGGGCGCGGGGCAGTTCCATCTCAGGCCTGCGGGGCGAACAGGGCGAAGGGCAGGTAGTCCTTGCTGATGTCGCTCGTCACCTCGATCAGCGCCGGGGCGTTGCTGGCCAGGGCCTCCTTCAGCGCCGCGTGCAGGCCCTCCGCGCTGTCGGTTTTCCAGGCAGCAACGCCGAAGCTTTTGGCGAAGGTCTGGAAATCCGGGTTGGTGAGCTTGCTGCCGGAATCGCGGCCATCGAACAGGCGCTTCTGGTCGCGCAGCACGTTGCCGTAGGCCTCGTTGTTGAACACCACAGTGACGAGGTTGATGCCAAAGCGGGTCGCGGTGGCCAGATCGGTGCCGCCGAACAGGAAACCGCCATCGCCGGTGATGGAGACCACGGCGCGATCCGGATGCGCCACCTTCACGCCCAGCGCGGTGGGGAAGCCGTAGCCCAGCGTGCCGGAGAAGCCGGAGGTGACCAGGCCGCGCGGCTGATACACCGGGTAGCCGATCCAGGAGACGTAGCCGACCTGGGTCATCTCATCGACCAGGATGCCATCCTCCGGCATCGCCGAGCGGATGGCGGCGAGCATGCCCATCTGCGGCTGGACGCGGGTGAGGAATTCCGCCGATTCCGCCTTGGCGGCGGCGATGGCGGCGCCACGATCCGTGCCGGAATACTTGGCCACGGCGGCTTCCAGCGCCTTCGCGCCGGCGGCGCTGTCGGCCACGATCGGCACATCGACCGCCTGGCGGCGATGCTCGGCGGGGTCGATATCGATGCGGGAGAATTTCAGGCCCGGGTTGGCCGGCCAGCGCGAGGTGGCGGAATCCAGCCGCGTGCCGATGCCGATCAGCAGATCCACCTTGGGCCAGAGGCGGGTGGCCTCGTGCACGTTCATCGACAGCGGATGGCGGCTATCCAGCACGCCGCGGCCGCTGCGGAAGGACACCACCGGCACCTGCAGGCGCTCGGCCAGCGCCTTGATCTCGGCCGAGGCATGGGCAGCGCCGCCGCCGACCCAGAGCATGGGTTGCTTGGCGCCATCGACCAGCTTGGCCAGGGCGGCGATCTTCTCCGGGTCCGGCGTGGGTGGGGCGAGGCGGGGCAGCGGGTCCATGGGCGTGACCTCGCTGGCCAGCGGGAACATGTCCCACGGCACTTCCACCGCCACCGGGCCAGGGCGGCCGGAGGTCATGGCCTGGAAGGCGCGGGCCATCACCTGCGGGGCTTCCGTGGGGTGCTCGATGCGCTCGGCGAATTTCAGCAGGGTGCGAAGCGTGGCGAGCTGGTCCGGCAGTTCGTGCAGGGCGCCACGCAGCTTGCCGATCTGGGCGCTGGGGGCCTGGCCGGTGATGCACAGCATCGGCGCGTTGATGCCCCAGCCCGTGGCCATGGCCGCCGTGGTGTTCAGCACGCCGGGGCCAGGGACCACGGAGAACACGCCGGGCTTGCCGGTGGAGGCGGCATAGCCCATCGCCATGTAGGCGGTGGTCTGC
>CANHKG010000144.1 GCA_947460455.1 Rhodospirillales bacterium
ACATGGGATATGCTCTTTCAACCGATCTTCGGGTGCGCGTGTTGGCTGCGGTGGACGAGGGTGCCACGCACCGCGAGGCGGCGGCCCGGTTTGGTGTCAGCGCGGCGAGCGTGAGCCGCTGGCGAACACTGGCCCGAGAGCAGGGCAACGTTCGACCTGGCGCCCTGGGCGGAGACCGGCGCTCGGGACGGATCGAAGCGCAGGCGGCGCTGGTGCTCCGGCTGCTCGACGAGATGAGGGACACAACCATCGAGGAACTGCGCCAGGCACTGGGTGAGCGCGGCCACCGGTTCGGCTACGGCACGCTGCGGCGCTTCTTCAAGCGGCACCGAATCACGCGGAAAAAAAGACAGGCCATGCCGTCGAGCAGGACCGTCCCGACGTCCTGATGCGCCGTTTGGACTGGTTCAACGCCCAGCCCGACCTCGAACCTTCACGCCTAGTCTTTATTGATGAGACCTGGGCCTCAACCAACATGGCGCGCACCCATGGCCGCGCCCCGCGCGGACAACGTCTGCGCGCCGCCATCCCGCACGGGCACTGGAAAACCACAACCTTCGTTGCCGGAATACGCACCAGCGGCATGGTCGCGCCGATGGTGCTCGACGGGCCGATCAACGGCGAGCTCTTCCAGGCCTATGTCGACCAGGTGCTGGTGCCCGAACTGCGCCCGGGCGACATTGTGGTGATGGACAACCTCGGCAGCCACAAGGGCGCAGGCGTCAGGGAGGCTATCGAAGCTGCTGGCGCCAGCCTGCTCTACCTCCCGCCCTACAGCCCCGACTTCAACCCCATCGAGAACGCCTTCGCCAAGCTCAAGGCCATGTTGCGCAAGGCAGGCGAGCGCACCGTCGACGGGCTCTGGTCCGCCATCGGACGGATCATCGACACCTTCACGCCAGCAGAATGCGCCAACTACTTCACCGCGGCAGGCTATGATCCAGACTGATCGGCTAACGCTCTAGAGCACGAACCAGGTGGCGTCGATCGGGCCTGGGGCGGTGACGAGGATGGTGAGGTCGGCGGCGGGGTTGGTGTTGGTGTTGGCCTGGATGAGGCGGGTGGTGCCCTGGTCTTCCCAGCGGAGCTCGCCGGGGGTGCCGGAGAAGGCGGCGGTGCCGATGAAGGTGAAGGCGTCGTTGGCCAGGGTGGTGGCGATGGCGTCGATATTGGCGAGGTCCAGGCGTTCGCTGGCGGCGCGGTTGAGATCCAGGATGGTGAACTGGTTGGTGGCGCCGAGGGCGGTGGGGAGGAAGCGGAAGACGTCGGTTCCGGCGCCGCCGGTGATGCTGTCGATCCCCTTGCCGATGAGGAAGAGATCCGGGGCGGCGGTGCCGGTGAGGGTGTCGTTGCCGTTGGTGCCGCGGATGGCGTCGTCTTCCAGGATGATGGCGGTGGCGCTGGGGCGCACGAAGGTCATGCCGGCGGTGGGGTTGGCGAGCGAGAGGGTGAAGCTTTCGTTGTAGCCGCCCTCGGTGTTGGTATCGCCGGCAACGGGGACGGTGATGGTGAGGAGCGTTTGGCCGGCGGCGAAGGAGAGGGTGCCGGTGGGGAGCTTGTTGCCGGCGAAATCGGCGGCATTGGCGGCGACGGTGCCGCCGACGCCACCGCCGGTGACGTACCAGGCCACGGTGCCGGCGGGGAGCGTGGTGCCGGCGCGGGCGACGGTGAAGGTGAAGCCGGTGGAGCCGCTGTTGCCCTCGGCGCGGCTGATGTTGGCGCTGAGGGCGAGGCTGGTGTCGTCGTTGCGGATGATGCCCTGGGCGGTGGCGGTGGCCAGGGTGGTGCCGGCGGAGGGGGAGGCGAGGGTGACGGCGAAGCGTTCGTTGGATTCGCCGATGGTGTCGGCCAGGACGGGGATGGTGATGGTGCGGGTGGATTCGCCGGGGGCGAAGCTGACGGTGCCTGTGGGGAAGGCGGTGCCGACGAAATCCGCGGCGCTGGCGAGCTGGGTGCCGCTGCCGGCGATGCCGGCTGCGGACCAGGCGGCGGTGCTGGAGACGGCGAGGTTGCCGTTGCGGGAGACGGTGAAGGTGAAGCCGGTGGTGCCGCCATTGCCTTCGAGGCGGTTGGCGTTGGTGGCGGCGATGGCGAGGTTGGCGGTGGGGGTGGCGAATTCGGCGGCGCGGGCGTTCACCTGGAGGTTGAGGCCGGCCATGGTGACGTTGGTGGCGAAGACGCCGGAGAGGCCGCCGCCATCCATCTGCAGGGCGTGGGTGCCGTTGGCGAGCGGGAGGTAGTAGGCGCCGGCGGCGGTGGAGGTGGCGACGGCGATGCCGTTGATGCGGATGGTGACGCCGGAGACGCCTTCGCCGGGGTCGTAGAAATTGTCCAGGTCGAGATCGTTGTAGATGACGCCGCCGAGGAAGCTGGTGGTGCCGGTGATGGCGAAGTTCTGGGTGATCATGGAGGCGTTGTAGGTGGTGCTGCCGGAGGTGAAGGCGCCGGTGACCTGGGCGATGCCGATCTCCCGGTAGTTGCCTTCCTCGATGTTGGTGCGGTGGCTGGGGCTGAGGAAGAGGCCGCGGTGCTGGTCTTCGATGTAGGAGGCGAGGCCGCCGAGCGTGCCGGTGGTGCCGCTGAAGGCGATGTTCTCGCCGGCGGCGTAGGGGGCTGCGAAGGGATAGCCGGCGGCTGTCATGCGGTCGAACGGTTGGGAGCCGCCGGCGCCGGTGTGGCTGAAGATGTCGGTATCCAGCATCCACTGGCTGTGGGCGCGGGCGCTTTCGTTCAGCAGCGGGTTGGGGACGAGGGGCTGCTTGGGGGTGGCGGAGATGGTGCCGGCGGCGAGGCCCTGGTTGAGGTCGATCTTGTAGCGGGCGGCCTCACCGGCTGGGTCTAGCCGGGCGCGGTTGACCAGCTGGAGCATGTAGATTTCGAAGGCGTTGAATTCGGCCATCGCGGTGCCTGCCTGAAATATCTAGAGGTTCTTACTAGCGCTGAGAAGTTTACCAGACTTAAAGCCCGCCGTAGTGGCTTGGGCGGTTGGGGGTGGGTTCCGTGGAGGTGGGGTGCCATTTCCACTTGTCGATCTTGACGATCCGAGGCGGCTGGCGGGCCGGAAACTCAACTGGCTGTTAACGCTCTCGGGCTAGTTCGGTGCGGCAGCCGCTGGTTGCGATTCCCGTGCGTTCACACAGGGTGGCGGGCTCTCAAATTGCGACGGGGGTGCGCCATGGGTTTCCTGGGATCTCGCTGGCTGCGGCTTGGCATGACAACGCGCATCCTGGTGCTGGCGCTCGCCGCGCTGGTGGTGGCGGTTGCAGGACTCGGCGGGCTGCGCGCCAGCACCGAGATCCGGCAGGCCGAGCAGCTCCGGCTTGAACGGCTGACGGCGCGGCTGGCGCTGTTCGAGGCGCTGCTGGCTTCCTATGGCGGTGCCGTTGCGCTGGAGGGCGAGACGCTGAAGCTCGGCGGCATGGTGCTGAACGGGCGCAGCGACATCACCGATATCGTGGGCGAAGGCGGGATGGTGGCCACGATCTTTGCCGGCGATCGGCGCGTGGCGACCAGCGTGCGGCGGCCGGATGGCACGCGTGCGGTGGGCACGACGCTGGCCGCCGGGCCCGCGAAAGAGGCGGCGATCGGGCGCGGCGAAACCTATCTGGGGCGCAACACCATCCTCGAGCAGGACTACACCACGATCTACAAGCCGCTGCGCGATGCCGGTGGCCAGCAGGTGGGGCTGCTGTTCGTGGGCATCCCGATGGCGGATTCGATTGCTGCGCGCGATGCGGTTGTTCGCGACACGCTGGTGGGCGGGGTGGCGCTGGCGGTGGTGATGGGTGGCGTGATCGCGCTGGTGGTGCTGGCAACCCTGCGCCCGCTGCGCCGGCTGATCGACCAAGTGGTGAAGGTGGGTGCCGGCCAGACCGACGAGGTGCCCGAGGGGCAGGCACGGGGAGACGAGGTGGGCCGGTTGGCGCGCGCGATCGAGACGCTGCGGCACGGCGTGGCAGATGCCTTCCAGAGCCGGCAGATGCTGGAGCACCTGCCCAGCGGCGTGGTGCTCGCCGATGCCCGCGCGGATTTCAGGATCGCTTCGGCCAATGCGGCGGCGCGGCGCCTGCTGGGCGGCGGGGAGGCCGGCGAGGCATCGCTTGCGGGACGGGAGCTGGAGGCGCTGGAGCCGCGCCTGGGCGCGCTGCGCGCGGTGCTGGCCGATCCTGGGCAGCTGCCGCATGGGGCGCGCGTGGCGCTGGGCGAGGAATGGTGCGACCTGACCATCTCGGCGGTGCGCGACCGGGCCGGGGCCTATACCGGCGCCATGCTGAGCTGGAGCCTGGTGACCGAGCAGGCCCGCGTGGCTGATCGCTTCGAAGCGGAGATCGCGACCCTGGCGGGCCGGCTCGCTGGTTCGGCGGCGGGGATTGCGGCCGAGGCGGACAGCCTGGTGGCGATGGCCGATGCTTCCGCGTCCGCGGCGTTGGCGGTGGAGGAGGCCGGCCGCAGCGCAGGGCAGGAGGTGGAGGGCGCCGCCACAGCCGCGCAGGAGCTTTCGGAGAGCGTGGCCGAGATTGGCCGGCGCGTGGCCGGCGGCGCGCAGATGGCGCGCGAGGCGAGTGCGCGGGCCCAGGGCAGCAACACCGCGGTGGAGGGGCTGCTGCGCGCGGCGGCGCGGATCGATGAGGTGGTGGGACTGATCGGCGGGATCGCCAGCCAGACCAACCTGCTGGCGCTGAATGCCACGATCGAGGCGGCGCGGGCGGGGGAGCTGGGCAAGGGGTTCGCCGTGGTGGCCTCTGAGGTGAAGCTGCTGGCGAACCAGACCGCCAAGGCCACGGACGAGATTGGCGAGCAGATCCGCGAGATGCAGGGGCGCACGCGCGAGGCGGCGGACTCGTTGCGCGGCATCGCGGAGATCGTTTCGGAGATCGAGACGGTGACCTCCACGATCGCGGAGGCGGTGGCGCAGCAGGCCTCTGCCACCACGCGCATCGCGCAGACCTCTGGCCGCGTGGCGGAGAGCACGGATGCGGTGGTGCTGCAGATCGGCGAGGTGCGGACGCAGGCGCAGGCCACCGGTGGCTCGGCCGGTGGGTTGCAGGGCGCGGCACGGTCGTTGACGGCGGATGCGGAGAAGCTGCGCGAGCAGTCTGCGGCGTTCCTGCGGAATATCCGCCAGGGGTAGCGCCGCGCTAGAGCGGTCGCCGACCTGATAGAGGGCCGGCCACCACTCTAGCTCTTTGTTTTGGCGAGCAACTTAAGCCTATCGGATGATTCCATCCGATAGGCTGTTGCTCTAGGCGTTGGGCCTGCGCTCCATTGAGATGGGCTGCCAGCGGCGGGCGGCGAGGCGGGGCAGCACGGTGGGGTTGACGCAGCTCATCGGCCATTTGCCTTGCAGGGCCAGCGCGATTTCCTGGCCGGCGCGGCGGCGGCGGAGCTGTTCGGCGCGCTGCGAGGCCGAGGCGGTGTGGGCGGCGAGGATGACGTTTTGCATGCGCAGGAGCGGGTTGTCCTGGCGCGGGGGTTCCTCGGCCAGCACGTCGAGCCCGGCGCCGCGGATCCAGCCCTGTTCTAGGGCGCGGATGAGGGCGGGTTCGTCCACCGTGCCGCCGCGGCCGACATTGAGGAACCAGGCGGTGGGCTTCATGGCGCGGAAATGAGGTTCCTGGAGGAAATTGCGGGTTTGCGGCGTGCCCGGGAGGTGGTTGGAGACGAAGTCGCAGGCCAGGACTTCAGTGAGCGTTGATGGGAGGACGCCGCGCTCGATCATCACGAGCTCCTCGATGAAGGGGTCGTAGGCCTTCACGGTGAGGCCGAAGGGTTTGGCGCGGGCGGCCACCGCGCGGGGGATGTGGCCGAAGCCGATGAGGCCGATGGTCTGGCCCATGAGGCGGGGGATTTGCAGGAGGGGGGTGCGGCCTTCGCGCCAACGGCCTTCGCGGACCAGGCGGTCCTGGTTCAGGGTGTCGCGGAAGGTGCAGAGGAGCAGCATCATCAGGTGGTCGGCGACTTCCTCGATGAAGATGTCCGGCACGTTGGTGACGGGGATGCCGGCTTCGGTGGCGGCTTGGATGTCCGCGAAGTCCACCCCGACGCCGTTGCCGGCGATGACGCGGCATTTCTCCAGGGCGGCGATGATGCGGGGGGTGAGTTGCACGTCTCGGGCGAGGATGGCGTCTGCGGTGCGGGCTTCCGTGAGGAAGGCTTCTTCTTCCGGTGGGGCGAGGATGAAATCGGCTGGGATGTCGCCGAGGGCGATGCGTTCTTCCGTGAAGGGATCGGGGGTGCCGCTGGTGACGATACGGAAGGGGTGCATGGCGGCGCCTTTCAGCCGGTGGGTGGGCAGTCCTCGGCGGGGGGGAGGAGGCGTTCGAGCTGCTGAAAATCCGGTTGCGGCGGGACGGTGCGGGTGACCGGGGGGCGGCAGGCGGCGGTGGCGGTGATGGTGACCTGGCGGGCGGCGAAATCGTAGCTGAAGCGGTAGCTGGTGCCCTGGGCCGTGAGGGATTGGTTGATCCACTCGACCTTGGTGTAGGCGCCGGAAGGGGCGAGGTGGAGGGTGGGGCCGATGTTGGTGGCCTGGGCGAAGTAGCAGCCGGCGACGGTGGCGCTCTGGCCGTTCTCGATCACGCGCAGGTCGAAATTGGAGCCGAAGACGCGGCGGACGCACCAGAGTTCCACGGTGCGGCCCTGGCCATCGCTGTAGGTTTGCAGGCGGGTTTCGCCGAGTGCGCCGAGGGCGAGGCCGGCGCTGTTGCACTCCGTGCGGGTGCCGGGCGGGGGGGATAGGGCCGGCTGGGCGTTCGCCGGCGCGGCGATGGCCGGAGCGATCAGGAGGAAGGCGAGTGCTGAAGAAAGAGCCCCCCTCCGGCTCCCCCCGCCCAAGAGCGGGGGGAGAGAAGTGGGGCATTTCTGGCAGGCAGGCACTTAGGAGTTGGGGCCGCGCTCCATCGAGATGGGCTGCCAGCGGCGGCGGTCCAGCTTGGGGAGGACGGTGGGGTTCACGCAGGACATGGGCCAGCGGTTGGTCAGCGCGAGCGCCAGCTCCTGGCCGACGCGGCCGAGGCGGGCGGGGTCGAAGCGCGCGCTGGCGGACGCCGTGTGGGCGGAGAGGATGACGTTCTTCATCTGCAGCAGCGGGTTGTCCTGGCGCGGCGGCTCCTGCACCAGCACGTCCAGCCCGGCGCCGGCGATCCAGTTTTCGCTGAGGGCCTTGATGAGGGCGGCTTCATCCACCGTGGCGCCGCGGCCGACGTTCAGGAAGAACGCGGTCGGCTTCATCATCTTGAAGTGCTGCTCCTTGAGCATCGCCTGGGCTTCCGGGGTGGCCGGGGCGTGCATGGAGACGAAGTCGCAGGCCATCACCTCTTCCAGCGAGACCGGCAGGACGCCGTGCTCGATCATGACCAGTTCCTCGATGAACGGGTCGTAGGCCTTCACGATCAGGCCGAAGGGCTTGGCGCGCTTGGCGACGGCACGGGCGACGTGGCCGAAGGCGACCAGGCCGAGGGTGAGGCCCATGAGGCGCGGCATCTTCAGCAGCGGGGTGCGGCCTTCGCGCCAGCGGCCGTCGCGCACCAGCTGGTCTTGGCCGATGACGTCGCGGTGGCAGCCGAGGAGGAGCATGAGGCAGTGGTCGGCCACTTCCTCGATGAAGGTATCCGGGCAGTTGGTGACCGGGATGCCCATGGCGGTGGCGGCGGCGACATCGACGCTATCGACGCCGACCGAGCCCAGGGTGATGGTTTTGCACTTGGTGAGGCTGTCGATGATCTTCTTGGTGATCGGCATGCCCTTGGCGTAGAGCGCGTCGCAGTCCTTCGCGACTTCGATGAAGCCGTCTTCGTTCATCGGGCCTTCGACGATTTCGTAGTCGATGCCGGCGAGGTCGAGCGCCTTCTTCTCGTAGTCGTAGGTGACCTTGGCGGTGGTGAAGCTCGCCCCCGCCGGGGTTGCGATCTTGAACTTGGCCATGTGCGTGTTCCCTTTCTCGGACTCAGTTCTTCGGCGGGCGCGCGCGCACGGCCGCTTCGTTGACGTCGATGCCCCAACCCGGCGCATCCGACAAGACCAGCTCGCCGGCTTCCATGGTGGGGATGGTGGTGAAGAATTCGTCGCGCCAGGCGACGCTGTCGATATCGATCTCCATGACACGGAAATTCGGCACGATGGCGCAGAGATGGGCCGAGTGCATGGTGCAGAGATGGCCGTAGAAATTGTGCGGGGCGACGTTCATTTCATAGACGTCGGCCATGGAGGCGATCTTCACGGATTCGCCAAGGCCGTTCCAGACGACGTCGATGATCGGTACGTCCATGCTGTAGTTCTCGAAGAAGGGCTTGAAGTCGCGCCTTCCCAACAGCGTTTCGCAGGAGGCGATGGGGCAGGGGGCGATGGCCTTGATGGTGGCGAGCGACTGGGCGTCGTGCTGGTCGATTTCCAGCCAGGTGAGGTCGTAGGGGGCGACGGTGTCGGCGATGCGCTTGAAGCCCTCGGTCTTGAAGTGGAAGTTGGTATCCAGGTGGATGCCGACATCCGGGCCGGCGCCGGCGCGGACGGCGGCGAGCGTATCGCGCGTGTAGCGCAGGGCTTCCTGGGACCAGTTGAGTTCCGGCCAGCCCGCGTTGCGGCCGAAGCCGCCGCCCCAGCTGGAGAGCTTCTCGCCGTCCCACGCCATGATGTTGGTCTTCATGCCCTTGAAGCCGAGCTTGCGGATTTCCTCGGCGTGGCGGCTGACGTCGTCGTAGTTCTTCAGCGGGGGAACGCCCATCTGGGCCGCGTTGCGGATGCGGTAGGTGGACATGTGCGACCAGTAGGTTTCGATGCGCGTGCGCACGGGTCCGCCGAACAGGGCGTAGACGGGGATGCCGAGGTCCTTGGCCTTCACATCCAGCAGGGCGTTCTCGATCGCGGCGATGGCCTGCTGGTTGAGGCCGCCGCGGGACTGGCGGGTGAGGACGTGGAGATGGGCGACGATCTGCTCGGTGGGGCGGGGGTCGCGGCCCATGATGACTTCGCACAGGGCGTCGATGACGTTCTTGAGGCCGGCGCTGCCGAAGCTTTCGTTGAACTCGGACCAGCCGATGATGCCGGTGTCGGTGGTGATCTTGAGGAAGGAGAACATGCGCCAGCCGGCATCGGCGCGCAGGGTTTCAATGGCCTTGATTTTCATGTTTCCTCCTCGACGAGCGCTCGCTGCCCGATGCCGGATACTTCAACACGTTGCGGCCAGGGCGACAACACGCGGGTGGGCAAGGGAGAGAGACGATGGGCAAGCTGACGGGCAAGGTGGCGTGGGTGACCGGCGCCGGGAGCGGGATCGGTGAGGGGGCGGCGGTGGCGCTGGCCGAGGAGGGCGCCACGGTGATCCTGACCGGGCGGCGGGTGGATAAGCTGGAGGCGGTCTCGTCCCGCATCGGGCAGCACGCCCACGTGCAGGCGGGCGACATGACGGTGGTGGAGGACATCAACCGCATCGTGGCATGGATCGCCGAGAAGTTCGGGCACCTCGATATCTTCGTGGCCAATGCCGGGGCGAATGTGCCGAAGCGGAACTGGCAGGAGCTGCAGCCGGATGGGGCGGATTTGGTGATCGCCGCCAACCTGAACAGCGCGTTCTATGGCGCGATCGCGGTGTTGCCGATGATGCGGAAGCAGAAGGATGGGGTGATCATCTTCACCGCCTCCATGGCCGGGCGGTTCATCGGCGGGCTTTCGGGTGCTGCCTATACCGCGGCGAAGCATGGCGTGGTGGCGATGAGCCATTCGATCAACATGCAGGAATGCGTGAACGGCATCCGCTCCACCGCGCTGCTGCCGGGTGAGGTGGCGACGGAAATTCTCGACAAGCGGCCGGTGCCGGTTTCGGCGGAGGATCGGGCGAAGATGGCGCAGTCCTCCGATGTTGGCGATCTGGTGCGGTATATCGCGTGCCTGCCGGCGCATGTGTGCATCAATGAGGTGATGATCACGCCGACGTGGAACCGTGGGTATGTGAATGCGCTGAAGATGCCTCGGCTGTAAGGAAGCAAGCGGTTCTTTTTTGAAAAAAAGAACCAAAAAACTTTTGTTCATTTGCGCTGGGGGTATATCCCCGGCGCAAATGAATGAAGTCTTTTTTGCTTCTTTTTTCTTCAGAAAAAAGAAGAATCCTTTCTTGAGGAGTCTCCCATGAAGGTCGTGGTCGTAGGTGCCGGCGTGTTCGGGGCGAGCGTGGCGTATCACCTGGCGCGGGAGGGCGCGGAGGTGGTGGTGTTCGACCGCGATGATGCCGGCCGGGCGACCTCGGCGGGGGCGGGGATTGTGTGCCCGTGGCTTTCGGCGCGGGAGGATGAGGGGTGGTTGCCGTTGGCCTTTGGGGCGGGGCGGTACTATCCGCAGCTGGTGCAGGATCTGGCGGCGGAGGGGGAGACGGATCTGGGCTATCGGCGCGTGGGGCTGCTGGTGGTGCCGGACGAGGTGGGGCAGCTGGATGCGGTGGAGCAGCGCCTGGCGGTGCGGCGGCAGGTGGCGCCGGAGATGGGGCGGGTGAAGCGGGTTTCGGCGCAGGAGGCGGTGGGGATGTTCCCGGCGCTGCGGCCGGGGCAGCCGGCGACGCATATCGAGAACGCGGCGCGGGTGAACGGGCGGCTGATGGCGGCGGGGCTGCTGCGGGCGGCGCAAAAGCGCGGCGCGGTGGTGCGGGAGGGTTCGCCGGAGATCTTGGCCGAGGGCGGCGTGGCGAAGGGCGTGCGGCTGGGCGGCGAGGTGGTGGGGGCAGATGCTGTGGTGGTGACGGCGGGGGCGTGGGCGCCTGCGCTGCTCGCTCCGCTGGGGGTTGCGTTGCGGGTGGAGCCGCAGAAGGGGCAGATCGTGCATCTGCGGCTGGCGGGGGTGGATACGTCGCACTGGCCGGTGCTGCAGCCGATGAACGGCTTCTATCTGCTGACCTTCGATGATTCGCGCGTGGTGATCGGGGCGACGCGGGAATATGGCTCGGGCTTCGATTACCGGGTGACGGCTGCGGGGCAGAAGGCGGTGCTGGATGTGGCGCTGGCGGTGGCGCCGGGGTTGGCGGATGGCGAGCTGATCGAGACGCGGATCGGGTTTCGGCCGATGGCGGCGGATGAGTTGCCGATGATCGGGCCTGTGGCGGGCGTGCCGGGGTTGTTCGTGGGGAATGGGTTGGGGCCGAGCGGGCTGACGCTGGGGCCGTATGCCGGGCGGTTGCTGGCGGATGCGGTGCTGGGGCGGAAGGGGGAGATTGGGCTGGGGGCGTATGATCCGTTGCGGGGGTGAAGCGCGGGCATGAAAAAAGCCGCGGAGGTTGCCCTCCGCGGCTTCTTCTTTGGGCGGAAGCCTAGGTCCCCGGGCGGGAGACTTCGGTTTCCTTGCAGGTGATGAATTCCAGCAGGACGGGCACGCCCTCCTTGGTCTTCTGGATGCCGCGCTTGATGGCCGGGATGATGTCTTCCGGCTTTTCCACGCGCTCGCCGTAGCCACCGAAGGCGCGGGCCATTGCGGCGTAGTCGCCGGAGATGTCCGTGCTGCGGTACTTCTCAGTGCTGACCTGCATGATGTGCAGTTCGATCGCCATGCAGAAGTTGTTCAGCAGGATGGACATGATGGGGATGCGCTCGCGCACCGCGGTTTCGAAGTCCATGCCGGTGAAGCCGATGGCGGCGTCGCCCCAGACGTTGATGCAGAGCTTGTCGGGCTTCGCGAGCTTCGCACCCATGGCGAGGCCGAGGCCGTAGCCGAGCTGCGTGGTCTTGCCCCAGCCGATGTAGGAGAGCGGGGTGACCGACTTCCAGAACGGCGAGAGCTGGTCGCGCGGGCTGCCGGCGTCGTGGGTGATGATGGTGTTTTCCACGTCCACCGTGTTCTGCAGGTCCCACAGCACGCGGTAGGGCGAGAGCGGGATTTCGCTGCTGGTGAGCTTCGGCATCCACTTCTCCATCCAGCCCTTGTGGCTGGCCGCGATCTCGGCGGTGACGGCCGAGGCATCGCGGTTGGAGGTGACGGTCTTGCCGAGTTCGGCGAGCAGCGCATCGAGCGTGAGGCCGGCATCGCCGACCAGGCCGATGTCGATCTTCACGTCTTTGTTGAGGTGGTACGGATCGAGCGTGGCGTGGATGATCTTCTTGCCCGAGGGGATCTTCACGCCGAAGCTGGTTTCGGTGAAGGAGCAGCCAATGCCGATGATCACGTCGGACTTCGCCAGGAATTCAGGCACCGCGCGCGACATGGCCACGCCGGCCGAGCCGAGCGAGAGCGGGTGGGTTTCCGGGAAGGTGGACTTGCCGCCGAGCGAGGTGACGACGGGCAGGGCCATCAGCTCGGCCAGCTTTTTGATCTGCGGCCAGGCCTGGGCGTAGTGCACGCCCTGGCCGACATAGAGCACCGGGCGCTTGGCGCCGGCGAGCATGGCGGCTGCGGTCTTCACGTGGTCCGGATCGGGCCCGTAGCGGGTGGAGATCACGGGGGTGTAGTCCAGCGGCTCCGAGACTTCCTCGTTCCACATGTCGGCGGGGATTTCGACGACCACCGGGCCGCCGCGGCCGTTGCGCAGCTTGGTGAAGGCGCGGCGGAAGATGTTGCAGACCTCGGCGGCGCTGTTGATCGGCTCGCTGCCCTTCACGTAGGGCTTCATCGCGCTGGTGGAGTTGAAGTTCGGGTCGATATGCGCGAGGCGACGGGCGTAGCCCATCGGCAGGATCAGCACCGGCACCGACTCGCCGTAGCACTGGGCGACGCCGCCCATGGCGTTCTCCGCACCCGGGCCATGCTGCATGCAGAAGGCGCCGATGGTCTTGCCGGAGGTGACGCGGCTGATGGCGTCCGCCATGTGCACGCCGATACGCTCCTGGCGGCACATCACCGGGCGGATGTCGGCCTTGGCGGCGTATTCGATGAGGTGGTTGACGGGGTAGCCGCAGAGGATTTCGATCCCCTCGCGCTTGAGGATTTCCGCGATCGCGTCGCCGAGTTTCATTTGGGTCTCTCTCCCTTAGGACGATGCGGGAGCGTAGGCCGGTGGGGGCGGGCTGGCAACGGTGGGGGCGGGAGGCAAGGGAAGAAAGCGTCTTCTTTTTTCTGAAGAAAAAAGAAGCAAAAAAGACTTCATTTATTGACGCTCGCTCTGGGGCGAGCAGCAAAGTCGCAAAAGTTTTTTGGTTCTTTTTTTCAAAAAAGAACCGCTTGCTTAGCCAGAGACGACGGCCAATCCCGCGGGATCGAATGACACGCGCACGGCCTGCCCGGCGGCCAGCGGCTGGGCGATATCCGGGGCGACGGCGAACAGCTCCACGTCGTGGCCTTCCAGCATCACGCCGTATTCCATGTGGCTGCCGAGATAGGCGGCGTGGGCGATGCGGGCGGGGATGCCTTCCGGCCCGAAGCGCAGGGCGTGCGGGCGGATGGCGAGCAGGGCGGCGCCGGGGGCGACACCGCGATGGGGCAGGCGGAGGGTGAGGGGGCCGATTGTCGCTTCGCCGGTGGTGGCATCGGCGTGGCGCAGGGCGACGGGGACCAGATTGGCGTTGCCGATGAAGTCCGCCACGAAGCGGCTGGCGGGGGCCTCGTAGAGCTCGCGGGGCGTGCCATCCTGCGCGATGCGGGCGTGGCTCATGACGATGATGCGGTCGGAGACGGCGAGCGCCTCTTCCTGGTCGTGGGTGACGTAGGCGACGGTGAGGCGGAGATCCTGCTGCAGGGCGCGGATTTCGTCGCGCACGCGGCGGCGCAGCTTGGCGTCGAGGTTGGAGAGCGGTTCGTCGAAGAGGAGAACCTTGGGTTCCAGCACGATGGCGCGGGCGACGGCGACGCGCTGCTGCTGGCCGCCGGAAAGCTCGCTGGGCAGGCGGCGTTCGTAGCCGGTGAGGCCGACGAGGCGCAGCTTGTCGGCGGCGCGGGCCTCGGCATCGGCCTTGTTGAGGCCGGAGGCGCGCAGGCCGTAGCAGGTGTTTTCCATCACCGTCATGTGCGGGAAGAGCGC
>CANHKG010000145.1 GCA_947460455.1 Rhodospirillales bacterium
CAACCGGCCCCGCCTGTTCCCACGCCTGCCGCTGCCACGCCGGTGGCGCCGCTGCCGGCTCCGGTCTCGCCGGTGACCCGAACGAGGGCGCCGATGCAGGGCCAGGAACCCGGGCGACCGGCAACGCTGCGCGGGCGCGCTGGCGTGGTCGCCCCGGTGGCGGCAAATGCGCCGCGCGGGATCGAGGACGATGCTGTTGCCTCCGTCTCTCGTGTGGCCGCCGGTGGCATGGCGCGGCAACCCCGCCAAGTGGCGGTGCTGGCGTCGCAGTCGGTATTGCAGACGGCCGATCATCAGGCCGAGGACGGGGACGCCCAGCCCAGGCAGATCGCCCCGGTGGCGGCTGCTCCGATGCATCAGGCCCCGGCCATGCCGTTGCCGGTTCCCCCGATCCCGCCGGAAGCGATGAGGGTTGTTCTGCCGGGTGACGACGGCTCGCGGCTGGCAACGATGCCGGACCGTGCTCCCCAGCTTGGGGACAGCGGGGCGCGCGATGTGGATGAGGAGGCATCGATCTCCTGGCGGTCGGATGCGCCGGTCCTGGTCGCTGGTCGCTTTGTGAACGTTGACGGTGACAGCCGCCAACACCTGCCGCCGGTGCCGACGGCTCCGCCGATCGAAGGCACCTATGAGCCGCCGGCCGTGCAACCCGAGCAGCCATCCGGGCGGACGGCGCTGATGACGGTGCTGAACGCATGGCTCAGTGCCAGCGCCGCCCCGGCACCGGGCAGCCGTGGGTACGACACGACCCTGACGGCGCGCGGCACAGGCCAATAGCACCCATGACCCATAACCAGATGAATGAGACAATGACTTCAGGATTGGCAGGCAAGGCGGCCCAGGGTGGCACCCTTGGCACCGCGCGCTACGGCCTCGGCGCAATGCTGGCCGTGGCGCTGCTGCTGGGGCCGGCGAACGGCGTGGCGGCGCAGGTTGATACTTGCGTGGGCGACGCCTGCGCGGACCTGCGGCCAGTGCTGAACCCGCCCTTCCCGACGCCCACGGGCATGTTCTTTCCGGAAATGCAGATGCGGGCCGCGCAGGCGCCGGCACCGCAGCAGCGCCAGGCGCAGGTGCAGCTGGCCAGCATGACGGTAGCGGGGGCAGGGCGCATGCCGATGATGCGCCCGGGTTTCGTGCCCGTGCAGCAACGCAGCCCGGCGCCCGCACAAGCCCAGGCTCCGGCCCGGCCCGCCCCCGCGAATGATGCCCGGCCGCCGGAGCCGGACCGCCGCGGCATCGACAACTGGTTCGTTGAATGCCCGCAGGGGCAGGCAACCGGGTGCCGCATCCTGCGCCGTGCGCCCGCGGCGGATGGCAGCCCGGGGGTGACGCTGATCGTAGCCCCGGATCCCCGCAATCCCGGCCGCAACCAGGCGACGGTGGTGCTGCCGCTGGGCATCGCGGTGCGTGAATCGATCCCGATGCTGCTGGATGAGCGGTTCGTCGCGCTGGTGCCGATCGAGACCTGCCTGCCCGCAGGATGTGTCCTGAACGTGGCGCTGTCGCCGCCGATGATTGCGGTGCTGCGCACGACCACCACGCTCAAGTTCCTGGCGCCCACGCCCAACGGCCAAACCATTCCGTTCGTGGTTCCCGTCAGTGGCTTCGGTGACGCCTACCAGAAGGTGGCGGGGTGACGATCAACCTCCCGTTGCCTCGTGCCGTGCCGTGCCCTGCTCAACTTCGCAGTGGCTTTCAAACTCCGCCCACACCTTGAACAGGGGAAAGTTCCTTCTATGACACTCCGACATAACTTGCTGGCGGCATCCGCCCTGGCCTTTGCGGCAATCGCCCCGGCTGCCTGGGCCCAGACCACCGTGGTGGTCTCCCAGCCCGTGGCGGTTGCGGTGCCTTACAGCCAGGCGCCCTACAACAACCCCTATGCCTACAACAACGTGGGCTTCGGCTACGGCTACCGCGCACCGGTAACCGTCGGCACGGGCAGCACCGGCGTGACGGCAACCGTCCCGGCCTCCCCGACTGCGGGCACGATCGGGTCCGCGCAGTGGACCGGCCTTGGCGGCAACGGCTACACCTTCACCTCCGGCGTGCAGAACCCCGGCGGCCAGGCCTACACCCTGGGCGGCGCCAGCCAGTCCCAGCTGGGCGCGACCCAGGCCTACCAGACCGGCGTGAACAACCCGGGCGGTGCGGCCCAGGTGGGCGGCGCCAGCTACCAGAACGCCACCGGGCAGGGCTACAATTCCGGTGCCGCCTTCGTGAATGCCACGGGCGGCGGTTCGGTCAGCGCTTCGGGCTCGCAGGGCGCCGGGGGCCAGACCTATACGAACACGGCGGGCCTGGCCAATCCGTGGGGCAGCGCGTCCACCTCGGGCAACGGCACGCAGACGGCGACCGGCTCCGCCTACCAGACCAATGCCGGGTATGCCGGCGTGGCAGGCGCGGGTTCGGCCACCGGTACCGGCACGCTCTCGTCCACCACCGGCAGCACGTTTGGCGGCACGGCCAACATCGCCAACCCCGGCGGCTCGGCCTACTCCACCGCGTCTGGCACGCAGAACGGCAGCGTGACCGGCACGACGGGCACGGCCGGCGCCACTGGCCCCGGCTACGGCTTCATCGGCAGCGGAACCAACACCGGGCCCCAGGGCACCACCGTTGGCAGCGTGAGCGGCGCCAACTCCAACGGCATCGCCTACACCGCTGGCGTGAGCGGTTCAGCCGCCGCGGGCAACGGGTATCTGTTGGCGGCTGGTCCCGCTCTGCCGGCCGGCTGGTATAGCGCTGGCTCGCAGCTGACCACGGGTGGCTACTATTACGGTGGGCCGGTAACGACCATGCCGACGGTGACGCAGAACGTCCCGCCCCCTCAGCCGCCGGTTTCCTACATTTCGGGTTATATTGCGCCTGGCCTCGGCGTCTATTCGCCGCGAGCCTTCGCTTATGCGCCCGTTTACTATGCGCCCACCGCATTCGTTCCCCCGGCAGCGCCCGTGGTGACTTATGGCCTGCCGTTTGACGCCTACACGGGCGGCAATGGCGGCAGCGGCAGCGGCGGCATCGGTGGCGGCAACTGAAAACCAGCCCAGCCACGCCTAAGGCGCCGCCCCGGTGGGGCGGCGTGACTTCCCCAAGAAACCAACCCAGAGGCTGACATGAAGATGACATCGACGCAGCAGCGCGTATTCGCTGCCGCCATCGCCGTCGCGGTATGGGGCGCTGCCTCCTCCGCACAGGCACAGACCATCGTGAACCTGACCAACCTCGACCCGACGGCGACGACGGGTTATGGGCAGACCGTGGCCGCGACCGCGGGCACCACTTCCACCAATGCCGCCACCAACCTCGACCTGCTCAACTCCACCACGGCGCTGACCAATGGCGGGCTGTTCCCCGGCGCGGTGAGCAACCAGAGCCAGGCCGCCTACAACCAGCTGAACACGATCGGCATCAACGCCAACGGGACCGTGAGCCCGGTGGTGCTGGGCAACCAGACCCCGGTCGCCGGCTCGCCGAACCAGGTGCAGATCAACACGATCACCTCGGCCTATAACGGCGCGTTCGCTGGCTCCACCAGCGGCACTGCCTCGATCAATGGTGCGTCTTCGACCACCATCAACAACATCAACGCCGCGATTTCGAGCGCGGTGAACCCGATCGTGGGTGGCGCGAACAACGGCCCCTGGTCCGGCGGCTACGGCGGCGCGGCCAGCGGTGCGTCCGTTACGGCCAACCAGGTCGGCGTGAACACGATCAACGGCGTGGGCGCTGCCTTCGCTGATGGCACCAACGTGGCGCTGAGCCAGCTCCCCGGCGCGCCGACCCCCTCGGCGGTTCCCGTTTCGGGCGCTTACACCGCGGGCACCACCCCGGTGATCCAGGGCGGGGCGCTCAACATGAGCACCACCAACACCCTGCTCGCCTACTCCACCGCTGGGACCGTTGGCATCAACGGCAACAACGGCGTGGACAGCAAGGGCGACGCGGTTCGTGGCAACCAGTCGGCCGTGAACACGTTCAACGCCTCCACCCTGGTGGGCACCAACCTCTCCGTGGGTGCGCAGCAGCTGGCCGATGGCCTGAACGCCTATCAGTCTGGCATCGCCTCGATCAACCGCGCCCTGGCCTACTCGCCGGGTAACCAGGCTGCCAACATCGATCCGTCGGTGACCAACCTGAACCAGACCGCTTCGGTGGGCATGAACGCCCTCAACCTGCAGCAGTCCGGCACCACGGCAACCAGCACCACCCTGTCTGGCCTGCAGACCACCGGCTACAACACCGTCGCTTCCGGCGCCCTGACCGCCAGCGGCACCGTTGGCGCCGGCGCTGGCTCCGCCCCGATCGCCGTCAGCACCAACCAGATCGTGGCTTCCACGGTTTCGACGGGCGGCTTCATGCCGACCGCCACTGGCACTGCCGGCGCCGCTACCGTTGTTGGTTCGGCCGCCTACAATGCAGCTGCCGACTGGGCCGGCCTCGCCGGAACCACCGCCAGCGGCATGCCGCAGCCGGGCTCGACCGCCATCAGCGGCGTGAGCGCGCAGAACGGCTCTGGCTTCCTCGGCGGCTCGTTCAACCCGAACGTGACCGGCGCAGCCAACCCCTACACCGCGCTGAACGCCGGCACGGTGAACGTGGCGAATGCCGCGCAGGCCGTGAACCTCACGAACAACACGGTGTCGGCCGGTAGCGCCGCCAACCCGATGAACGTGACGTTCGGACCGGCTGGTTTCGAGCAGCGCACGGGTGAAGTTGGCATCGCCAGCAACACCGCGGGCAGCCAGACCAGTGGCCTGACCACCGGCCTCGGCAGCTCGGTGACCTCGCCGGGCGGCCTCAGCAACGCGCAGGCGTTGACGGGCGTTGGCTCTTCCAGCATCAGCGCGCTGGCTCAGAGCTTCCAGACGGCGAACAACACGTTCCAGGGCAGCGGCGATGTCAGCGGCTCGCTGACGCAGGCTTCCACGGGCGTGCGCTTCAACGCGGCTGAGATCGTGTCGGGCTCCACCACCCCGGCCATCGGCAGCGTCAACGGCGGCTCGGGCCTTTCCACCGGCTCCAGCAACAACGTCTATAACCTGAACACCGCTGGTGCGACCGGCTCGGCCCTCAACAACGCCGTCGCCGGCGCTGTCTATGGTCCGTCCAGCCTGACCAATGTCGGTCAGTCCGGCACCACCTACGCCAACATTGCCGCAGCGACCGGTACGATCGACACCGCCGCTTCCGGCACGCTGGCACAGAGCCTGGGCGCCATCAGCAACTACACCGGCGTGCAGAACTCTGCGGTTGCCAGCACCGTTGCCTCGGGCAACGTGGCAGCGACCAACACCAACCAGAGCCTGAACGTGACCGGCAACGCCGTGCAGGCCGCGCTGGTGACCGGTTCCATCGCGCAGGTGGCCGAAGGGTCTGGCACCATCGCCAGCCCGGGTTCCTACGGCGCCACCAACGCCGTGCTCGCCTCCGCGGGCAACGGTCAGTACGCTGGACAGGGCAGCGCAGCGCTGAGCGGCACGACGCAGGCCAACACGACGACGCTGAACGCGATCCAGTCCGCTGGCGCGCTCGGTTCGTCCACGGTTCCCGCGGCGTTCTCGCAGCAGAACGGCACGGCAACCACCCAGCTGGGCGGTAACGCGTTCTCGGCCGGCACGTACGGTGTGAACTCGTCGATGCTCGTTCCGTCCAACCTTGCGGTGGCTCAGACCTCCAATGGTGCGGGCGCTTCGGCGACGGCGAACAACACGCAGCAGGTCGCTCGCCTGAGCGTGAACAGCCTGACCGGTGGCACCGCTGCCGGCACGGGTCTGACGGGCAACGCCACGCAGGTGTCGTATGGCCAGTCGACCTCGATCGGCAACCAGGCGCTGGCCTACGCGGCTAACTCCGCAAACGGCCCGGTCCTTAACCCCGGCACCACCAACCCGGCGGGCAACAACCCCGTCGTTGGCGGGACGATGCTGGGCGCACAGGGCGTGATGAGCGGCAATGCAGCCCTGACCAACCAGCAGCAGCTGGCTGGCCAGTCGCTCAACACGATGTCGCTGGCCGGTTCCAACAACGGCAACGTGAACCAGGCGACCTTCGGCGCGACCAACCAGACCACGGGCAACCAGCTCTACGCCCAGTCCAACGGTGGCTACGCGCTGACCACTGGCGTGCAGTCGGCGACCAACGCGGTGAACGTGATCACCGCCCGGTGATTGCTGCCATCGTCTAACGGAACGGCCGTACCCCGAAGGGGGTACGGCCGGACCTTTTTTGAGTGAGTGAGATTTCCATGCAGTCTGGCGCGCGCACCCTTCTTGTTCTGCTGGCGATGTCCGGCGCTGCTCCGGCGGCCGCCCAGACGGTGATCACGCTGGACAACCTGGCTGGCCTGACCACGGGCAGCACCTCGCTCGACCTCAACAACAGCTCCGTGGCTCTTTCCAACGGCGGGTTCCGGGGCGGCGCCGTGTCGCTGCTCGGCCAATCCGCGAACAACCAGCTCAACGTGTTCGACATGCTGAGCACCCCGTCTGGCGGAAGCGTGGCGAGCGTTTCGCCCCTGGCCGGGCAGATCCAATTCATCATGCGCACCGCTGCGGTGCCAACCTCGCTGACCACGGTGAACACGTCTGGCGCGATTGCCAGCGGCATCAACCCGATCGTGGGGGCGACCACGCTCAACATGCCCTGGACCGGCGGCTATGGCGGCGCTTCCGGCAGCGCGCTGGTGGGCGGCGCGCAATCGGGCATGAATACGATCAACGGGCTTGCCACGGTGGTGGCGCCTGGCTCCACCGTTTCCCTGGTGCAGCAGGCCGGCCCGCTGGGGCTGCTGCCGCTGGCGCAGGCGGCAATGCTGAACGCCGCGGTGAGCAACACCTGGATCTCCTCCTCGCTCAATGGCGGTGCGAGCATCAACGGCGCCGCGGGTGGCGGCACGGGGCTGCAGGGCGCCGGCATCTCGGTGAACGGGGCGCTGATCTCCGGCGGAGGAGCGGTTGATGTTCAGCAAGTGGGCGGCGTGAACCCCACGGCGTTGCAGGCCGTGAACCGCGTGGGCTCCTTTACCAACATGGCGCTGACGCCGAGCTTCAACATCAGATAGGCTCGCGTGGTTGGCTGCTGACTTGCGCCATGGTTTTTGTTTAAGAGAAGGTTAAGATAAATCGAATTGTCTGGCTCAGGCATACATAAATCGGCACATAATCTCAAGTAATACAACATTTGTCCATTGTATTGCTCATAGTGTGTCGCTATACTCGCGTTTGATTGGAGGATAGGATGACACATCCTTCCAAATTTGCTGCCGAAGACGTACCTTCGCACGAGCGGGAGCGGATCCTGCTGGTGGAGGATGAGGCGGAGTTCGGCATGGAGCTTGCCGGGATGCTCCGCCGCTACGGCTTCGAGGTGAGCGTGGTGAGCGACCCGGCCCAGATTGAAAAGGCCCTGCCGGAGTTCGGCCCGTCGATCCTGGTGCTTGATCAGTTCCTGCACCACGTCGACATGCTCCAGCATCTCGCCCGCATTCGGTCTGGTTTCCATGGCGGGCTGATTGTCCTCACTGGCAATGACGACCTTGCCGACAAGGTGCTGGCGCTGGAGCAGGGTGCAGACGACTTCGTGCTCAAGACAACGCACCCGCGGGAGGTGCTGGCACGGGTGCGTGCCCTGGTGCGGCGAAATGCGGTTGCCCCTGCGGTTCCTCCCCCGGCCAAGGTGATGCTGGGCGCCGAGCTTAAGGGCTGGTCTGTCTCTGGCGAGCGGCGCGAGGTGCGCACGCCCGACGATCATGTGGTGGCCCTGACGGGGCTGGAGTTCGATGCGTTCCAGATGCTGGCTCAGGCACCTGGCAAAATCGTCTCCCGCGAATCCCTGGCGAAGGAGATCCTGCAGCGGCATGTCTGTGCCAGCGGCAGGTCGATCGAGAATCTGATGTCCCGGGTTCGCAACAAGTTCGGGCCATTTATCGGCGAACATCCGTTCATCCGCTCGGTGCGGGGCAAGGGCTATGTGTTCCTCGGCTTCCCCTGATTCCTCAGGAAGATATCGCGGCGTTGCCTCTGGCCGTGTGCAACTTTCAAGGGCCGGTGCCGCCAGTGATCCTCGGATCCGTGAGGTTTGTCTGAAGCCGGGGGAACCTGGCGGGCAGGCCATGTATCGGCAGCGATCCCGATAGGCGGTCGGGCAGTGCCGTTGCTCATTGGGTTTGCAGGCAATCTGCACCAATGACCGCTGCTCCGTGCCGGTGGGGCTGGCCCGGCATTTCGGCTGGGATGATGCGCAGCGGATGACCGAGGAGCTGGTCTCTCTCCCACGCCTGTGGCTGCGACGTCATCGAAATAATATCATGATGTATATTCATAACCGTAGATGATTGTGATTGCCTTCATGATTTCAGGTATTCGGTAATTTATGCGACATTATTGACTCATACCATAGCCAGATCCAAAATATGAAATATTCGGATCTAGTGGTGCTAATCAGATGTGCAAACCAGAATGACTCCCGCGCGCACAGGTTTCCTGTTGCTCGCCTTTTCCCTTGCTGCCTGCGGCGAGGAAACAGCGGCGTCGGTCGCCTTTCCGCGACCCAACTACGACTATCTCACCAAGATCGAGTTGAATGTCGGGCGCATAGAGATCGACGACAGCTGGGTGCCGCGCGGCGCCGGCCGGCGAGTTGAGCACCTCGCCCCAACCCCCCCGCGCGAAGCCCAGCGCCGGATGGCCGCGGATCGGCTGGTTGCCGTTGGCAGCAGCGGTCGTGCGCTGGTCGTGATCGAGGATGCATCCATTGTGCGAGGCCCACGCGACTACGAGGCCAGCCTGGCTGTCCGCGTCGATATCGCGGACGACGCCGACAACCTGCTGGGGCAGGCGCCGGCGCGTGTGGAGCTGGTGCGCCCCGTTGGTGGCGAATCGGAACGCGCAATGCGCGACGACCTCTATGTCTTGGTGCGCGACCTGATGGCCGAGATGAATGTGGAGTTCGAGTACCACATCCGCCACGCCCTGCGCGACGCGTTGCGCCAGGTTGCTGCGAACGCGCCGGATCCTGGGCCGGTGGATAGCTTGCCGCTGGACCGCCCCACCGTGGCCCCCGTCAAGCCCGCGGATCCGATCGACCCACCGAAGGTGATCCCGTTGGGCGATGCCGGTCTTGGCAGGGTTCCAGAGCTACCTCCCGCGAAGGCGCCGGTGCCGCTCACGCCACCTGCAGAGGCGGCAGCAGGGCGGCCTACGGCGGAACAGGCCGTGGTGGCACAGGCTGCAGCGCGGCCCGAACGGATGGCGTTCGTACAGCTGGCCGTGGTGGGTTCCGAGGCCGCGGCACCCGAGCAATGGGAGCGCGTGCGGCGCAGGCTGGGCGCGCTGCTACAGGGGCGAGAAACGCTGACAATCCCGGCCGAGGTGGGCGGGCGTAGCGTGTGGCGCCTTCGCACACCCTTTGCGGGCACCGTCGAGGCGTCGTCGTTCTGCGAGTCCGTTCGGGCGGTGGGAGGAGCGTGCTGGGTGGCCGTGGACGCGGCAGCATCCCTGAAGAGGTCGCCGAACTAGGCTCTGTTCATCCGGCCCATCCGGCGTTTCTGCCCGATGGGCTGTTGCTCTAGGTCAGGCGCAAATGCGTGCTGTCGAACAGCGTGCTGGTGGGGGCCAGGTTGGAAAAATGTATCGCCCCGCCCAGAGGCAGCGACAGCATCGACCCGCTGCCTTCGGCGACCAGGGCATTCTTGATGGCGGCCGCGCTGGCGAATGTGCCGGTGAGGCCGGCCATCTCCAGGCGCCAGTTCTTGTCGGTGCCGAAATCGAGTGTCATGTCGACGATCGTTGCATCAAGCTTCACCACCGTGCCGGTCCCTGTGCTGCGCACGGCCACGATGCTGTTGGTTGGCGCCGAATAGGTCATGCCGTTGCCGGTCACCGCCACGCCGATGTTGCCGGCATAGTCGGTTTGCGCAGCGATCACACCAGCTGCACTCGCGACCGATGCCGGCGGCAGGAAACTCCACTTGCCGTTCATCCCAACGGTGGCGGCGCCGATGCTGATGGTGCCGTTGCTCAGTGCCACGCGCAGCCCGGCCTCTCCCGTGCCGGCAACCTGGCTGATCCGGCCTGCGGCATTGCGCGTGAGCACCTCCGTCACCACCGGCGCGCGCGTGTCGTAGATGAAGTCGTAGAACCCGTAGCCGCCGACTGTGCCATTCGCATCAACCTGCTGTGCGACAACATGGTGCACCCCCTGTGCCAGGGCGGGCAGGGAGGCAGACCACCTCCCGGCACTATCCGCCGTCACAGTGGCGAGGGGCGTGCTGGCCCCCGAGGGCAGCCCTACCATGTCGTACAGCCGCAGGGTTGCGTTCACCTCCGCGGTGCCAGAGACAACGGGCGTGCGCGTGATGTCGTCACAACTCAACGCAGTGAGGCGCTGTGAGGTGCCGATCGTCGCACTGTTCTTGGGGAGCTGCGTGATCCGCGGCGCTACCGGCGTGGCGATCACAAAGCTGCCCAGCGTCGTGGAATTGCCCGCCGTATCGGTGCCGACCAGCGTGTACGTGCCATCGGACGTATTCGCCGCATTCTTCGTGAGCGCCCCGGTCGCATAGGTTCCGTAGGGCTGCGAGCCGGTGCGGCCGAGATCCGCATCCAGCAGGGTGACAGCATAGACAGACAAGCTGCCGGATTGCGCCACCTCGGACAGCGAATAGTTCCCGTTCAGCCCTTGCAGGAGCGTGGAGCTCGAAGCGCCTTTCAGCACAACCCCCAGGCCGCTCTCGGCCGTGAAGGTCAGAACCGGACGGCCGCTCCACGTGCGCAGGTCGTTCGTGCCTGTGTCGGTGGCTGCCGAGATATCCAGGTTGCTGGGCGCGGTCGGCGGTGTGGTGTCGATGATGAAGCTGCCGAGCGTGGACTGGTTGCCCGCGAGATCAGTGCCAGTGAGGGTGTACAGGCCATCGGCAAGGTCTGCCGCATTCCCTGTGGCGGCACCGCCGGCGTAGCTGCCGAAGGGTTGCTTCCCTGCCTGGGACGGCTTCGCGTCCAGCAGCGTCACAGTGTAGCGGGCGCCGGTAGCGGCCACCTGGTAGTTCCCGGTGCCACCAGGGGTGAGCACGCCACCCGCGGGGCCGGCAAGAGAGATCACGAGCCCGGCTTCCGAGGTGAAACCGATGATGGGCAGGTTGTGTGCCGTCGTGCGGTCATTGGCACCAGTATCCGTGGCGGTCGCAATGTCGAAATCGCTGGGCACGGGCGGCGGCGTGATGTCCAGCGTGTAGGCACGGCTGGTGCTGTTGGCGGCATTTCCGGCCTGGTCGGCCAGCCGTAGGCGGATCGCGCCGGTGCCTGCATTCAGTGTGGTGCCGCTCCAGCTGATCGCGGTGCCGGAGACCATGCCGGTGATGTCGGCCCAGGTCACGCCGTTGTCCAGAGAGCCTTGCAGCACGTCACCGGTGCCCAGCGGGGCACTCAACGTGCCGGTGATGGTTTGTGCCGCGGTGCGGGTGATGAAGTCCCCGGCCGTTCCAGTGTCGGCGGATAGGCTGGTGACCGATGCTTTCTGCGTGGGTGCCACGCGATCCAGCGTGTAGGCTTGGCTGGCAGTGGTGCCGGTGTTGCCGGCGCGATCCATGATCCGCAGGCGCATTGTGTTGCTGCCGTCCACGCCGCCGTTGAGCGTAACGCCGGCCCAGCTGACCGCGGTTCCCTTGATGCTGCTGGTGATGTCGGCCCATGTCGTGCCGTTATCCAGCGAGCCATACAGCGCCTCGCCGCTTTGCAGAACGGCACCCAGCGTCGCCGACACGGTCTGTGCCGCGGTGTTGGTGATGAAGTCCCCGGCCGTGCCGGTGTCGGTGGAGATCGAAGCGATGCTGATCGCCTGGGAAGGCGCGATGGTGTCCAGCGTATAGGCTTGTTGCGCAGTAGCTCCGATATTGCCGGCCGTATCGTTCACGCGCAGCCGCAGCGTGTTGCTGCCGTCGACCCCCCCGTTCAGCTTGGTGCCGGTCCAGCTGACGGTGGTGTTCGTGACATGGGTGGTGATGTCGAACCAGGTCGTGCCGTTGTCGAGGGAGCCTTCCAGAAGGTCTCCGCTCCCCAGCTTCGCGCTGAGATGCCCTGCCACCGTCTGGGAGGCGGTGTTGGTGATGAAATCACCCGCCGTGCCTGAATCCTGCGAGAGGCTGTCGATATAGACGGATTGGCTGGGTGTCGCCCGGTCCAGCGTATAGGCTTGGGTTGCAGCCTTGCCCGTGTTGCCTGCCTGGTCCTTGACCACGAAGTGCAGCGTGTTGCTGCCGCCCACGCCGCCGTTGAGCGTGACGCTGGTCCAGCTGACCGCGGTTCCCTTGATGCTGCTGGTGATGTCGGCCCATGTCGCCCCGTTGTCGAGCGAGCCATACAGCGCCTCGCCGCTCTTCAGAATGGCATCCAGCGTCGCCGACACGGTCTGCGACGCGGTGTTGGTGATGAAGTCCCCGGCCGTGCCGGAATCGGTGGAGATCGAAACGATGCTGACCACCTGGGAAGGCGCGGTGCGGTCGTCATCCGCCGTGCCGGCGGTGGGGGTGGCGGTGATATTGCCAGAGAGGAAGACGTTGGTGGAACTGGCATCATCGGTGATGGTGCCGGTGCCCGTGCCGGCCGTGCCGGTGGCGGGCGTGCCGGTGAGGGTGAAGGTCTCGGGGCCTTCGTAGCCGGCATCGTTGGTGATGGCGCTGCGTACCAGCAGCGAACCACCAGCGCCGAGCGAGACGTTGCTGCCCGCGGTGTAGCTGACCCATGCGCTGCCGTTATAATATTCCAGCCCGCTGCTGAAGTCGGTGTCCTGGGTGGCGGTGCCGGCGGTGGTGGTGAGCACCACATTGGTGTTGGTGGTGCCGGTGACCGTGAAGACGGCGTAGGGCGAGGCTTCGCTGACCGTGACGTCGTTGACGCTGATGCTGCGGTCGTCATCAGCCGCGCCGGCGGTGGGGGTGGCGGTGATATTGGTGGAGTCGAAGATGTTGGTGGAACTGGCATCATCGGTGATGGTGCCGGTGCCATTGGCCGAATTGCTGCCGGTGGCGTAGCTGGCGGTGAGGGTGAAGGTCTCGGGGCCTTCGTAGCCAGCATCATTGGTGACGGCGCTGCGCACCAGCAGCGAACCACCAGCGCCGAGCGAGACGTTGCTGCCCGGCGTGTAGCTGACCCATGCGCTGCCGTCGTAATACTCCAGCCCGCTGCCGAAGTCGGTGCCCTTGGTGGCGGTGCCGGAGGCGGAGGCGAGCGTGACCGCTTGGCCTGCCTGAGCGGTGACCGTGAAGACGGCGTAGGGCGAGGCCTCGCTGATCGTGACGTTGTTGACGCTGATGCTGCGGTCGTCATCCGCCGTGCCGGCGGTGGGGGTGGCGGTGATATTGCCGGAGAGGAAGACGTTGGTGGAACTGGCATCATCGGTGATGGTGCCGGTGCCATTGGCCGACTTGCTGCCGGTGTCGTAGCTGGCGGTGAGGGTGAAGGCTTCGGAGCCTTCAAAGCTCGCGTCATTGGTAATGGCGCTGCGCACCAGCAGCGTGCCGCCGCCACCCATGGTAATGGCGCTGCCCGCCGTGTAGCTGACCCATGCGCTGCCGTCGTAATACTCAAGCCCGCTGCCGAAGTCGGTGCCCTTGGTGGCGGTGCCGGAGGCGGAGGCGAGCGTGACCGCCTGGCCTGCCTGAGCGGTGACCGTGAAGACGGCGTAGGGCGAGGCCTCGCTGACCGTGACGTCGTTGACGCTGATGCTGCGGTCGTCATCCGCCGTGCCGGCGGTGGGGGTGGCGGTGGTATTGCCGGAGAGGAAGACGTTGGTGGAACTGGCATCATCGGTGATGGTGCCGGTGCCATTGGCCGAATTGCTGCCGGTG
>CANHKG010000146.1 GCA_947460455.1 Rhodospirillales bacterium
AGGGCGTAGTTGGGGATCAGCGCCTGGGCCATGGCCAGGCCGCCGACGATGGCGGCGCATTGGGCGAAGAAGCTGCGGCGGTCCATGTGGCCGTGGCAGTATTCGTCGTAGAGGTCGAAGACGCGCTGGTCGATGTCCAGCTGCGTGAGCGGCGCGGGCGGGTTGGCGGAAAGCTGGTCGGTCATTGTGGCCCCCTGGGTTTTGGGCAGGTTAGCGCATGATCGCGGAACGATGCACGGCAACAGTTCGGTGAGCGTTGCACAGCCGCGGCGTGGCTGCCACGGTTCGGGCAACGAAGCGGAGGGAATGGCGATGGCCGATGCGTGGCTGGGGCTTGCGGGCCAGGTGTGCGTGGTGACCGGGGGCGCGGGCGGGATTGGGCGCGCGGTGGGGGCGGCGTTCGCGGCGCAGGGCGCGCGGGTGGCGCTGCTGGACCTGGATGGCGCGGCGGCGGCCAGTGCGGCGGCGGAAATCGGCGGGGTTGGGGTTGGGTGCGATACCTCCAGCGAGGCCTCGGTGCGGGCGGCGTGCGAGGCGGTTTCGGCGAAGCTTGGGCCGGCGGATGTGCTGGTGAACAATGCCGGCATCCTGCGGCCGGGGCCGTTGGCCACGCTGCCGGTGGCGGAGTGGAACGCGATGATGGCGGTGAACCTCACGGGGTACCTGCTGTGCGCGCAAGCCTTCGGGGCGGCGATGCTGGAGCGGAAATCCGGGTCGTTGGTGCATATCGCCTCGATCGCCGCATCGTTCCCGCAGGGGCAGTCCGGCGCGTATTCGCCGGGCAAGGCCGGGGTGGCGATGCTGTCGCGGCAGTTGGCGCTGGAATGGGGGCCGATGGGGGTGCGGAGCAATTCCGTCAGCCCCGGGATGATCCGCACGCCGATGTCGGAAGCGTTCTACCGGGCGCAGGGGGTGGCGGCGGCGCGGGCCAATCTGGCGCCGCTGAAGCGCTATGGGGTGCCGGGGGATATCGCCGATGCGGTGCTCTACTTCGCCTCACCGCGGGCGGGGTATGTGACGGGGCAGGATCTGATCGTGGATGGCGGCGTGGCGCAGATCACGATGCAGCAGATCCCGCGGCCGGGGTTCGACGCGTGACGCCGGTTGTTCTGATCACCGGCGGCGCGGACGGCATCGGCTGGGCGACGGCGCGGCGGTTCGCGGCCAGCGGGCATCGGGTGGCGATCGCCGATCTGCGCGCGGAAGCCGCCGAGGCGCGGGCGGCGGAGCTGGGGCCGGCGCATCTCGGCCTGGGCTGCGATGTGGCCGAGGAGGCGCAGGTGGTCGCCGCCGTGGCCGCGGTGCTGGCGCGGCTGGGGCGGATCGACGTGCTGGTGAACAATGCCGGTATCCCGGACAGCATGGCGCCGACGCTGGCGCAGGAGACCGGGTTCTTCATGAAGCTGCTGGCGATCCACCTGCAGGGCACCTTCGTGGCCAGCCGGGAAGCGGCGCGGGCGATGCTGGCGCAGGGCGGCGGTGCGATCGTGAACCTCGGCTCCCTGGCGGGGAACATGGGTCTGCCGCGGCGCAACGCCTATGGCGCGGCGAAGGCGGGCATCCATTCAATGACGCGGTCGATGGCGGTGGAATGGGGGCGCGGCGGTATCCGGGTGAACGCGATCGCGCCGGGCTATGTGCGCACGCCGCTGATGGCCAAGCTGGAGCAGGAGGGGAAGGTGGATACCTCCGCGATCGCCCGGCGCTCGCCGCTGGGGCGGCTGGGCACGCCGGAGGAGATGGCGGAGGCGATCTGGTTCCTGGCCTCGCCGGCGGCCAGCTACATCTCCGGCGTGGTGCTGAACGTGGATGGTGGCTGGCAGGCCTTCGGCATGGCCGGTGACGCGCCGGCGGTGGATTAGTGGCCCCTGCCCTTCCCATCCGGCTGCTGGCCTGGGGGGCGCTGGGAACGGCGCTGCATATCGGGCTGGCGCGGTTCGGCTATGGCGTGGTGCTGCCGTCGCTGCGGGACGAGCTGGGGCTCGGCTACACCGCCGCCGGGGTGCTGAACGCGGTGCATCTGGGGGGATATCTGCTGGGCACGCTGACCGGGGCGGTGCTCACGCCGCGGCTGGGGCTGCGCGGGCTTGGCCAGCTGGGGCATTGGCTGGTGGTGGCGGGTGCCGCGCTGTGTGCGGCGGCGCCGGGGGATGCGGTGGCGGGGCCGTGGGTGCTGGGCGCCGGGCGGCTGCTGACCGGGCTTGGCGGCGGGTGGGGGGTGATCGCGATCCTGGTAACCGTGCTGGGGGGCATCGCCGAGAGCGCGCGCATGCAGGCAAGCGTGTTGATCTGGACCGGGATGGCTGCGGCGGTGCTGGGCTGCGGGCTGGCGGTGCCCCTGCTGCTGGCGCCGGGCTGGTGGCGGCTGGCCTTCGTGGCGGCGGGGCTGGCCGCACTGGTGCTGGCGTTGGGGTTTCCGGCCCCGCGGGGGGCGCCTGCAGCCTCCGGCGGGGATGGCTTCCGGCTGGCGACCGTGGCGTCGCCGCGCTGGGCCTGGCTGGTGGGGACGTATTTCTGCTTCGGGCTGGGCTACATCGCCTATGCCACCTTCGCCGGCGCCAAGCTGGCGGCGGCAGGGGCGGCGACCGGGGTGGTGATGGCGACCTGGAGCGCCGTGGGGGCGGCAACGCTGGCGGGCAGCCTGCTGACGCTGTGGGTACTCGGGCGGGCGCGGCTGCGGCCCTTTGCGCTGCCGGGGGCGATGGGGCTGGCGGCCTGCGGTGCGGCGGTGGCGGCATTGCCCGGCGCGGTGGCGGCCTTCGCGGGGGCTGCGCTGGTGGGATTGGGCATGGCGGCGATCCCGGCGCTGATCACGGCGGCGGCGCGCACGCGCAGTTCGGCGGCGGATTATGCGCGGGCGTTCAGCGTGGCCACGGCGGCGCTGGGGCTGGGGCAGTTGCTGGGGCCGGTGCTGGCCGGCGCCTTGGCCGATGCGCTCGGCACGGCAGCGGCACCGCTGTTCGGGGCCGCCTGCTATGCCGCAGGAACGGTCGCCGCGCTGGTGGATCGGCATGCGGCCGGGGCGGGGCCGGAACACAACTCGGAGAGGCAATAGGAACGGCACTGTCTTTGCGGTTTCGTCGCCCCCCCGCGGCCCGCTATGCTCACGAGATGGTGAAGTTGCCCGCCGCCCTGACTGGAATGCTGCTGGCCGCCCTGCCCTTGCCGGCGGTGGCGCAAACGATGCCGCCGGCCGCGGCCACGGCCCCCGCCGGGGAGGCGGAGGAGGCGTATCGGCGCGGTATGGCCGCCATGATCGCGCACCAGCCGGAGGAAGCGCGCATCGCCTTTACCGCCGCGGCGGCGCTGGGCCATCCGGCGGCCACCAATGCCATGGGCATGCTGCTGATGGGCGAGCAGGGCACGCCCATCGACATCCCGGCGGCAATCCAGTTCTTCGAGAAGGCGGCGGCGCTGGGGCATCCGGCGGCCGCATTCAACCTGGGCAACCTTCTGCTGCAGGGCCGTGGCGTGCCGCGCGACGAGGCGGCGGCGCTGAAGCTGCTGACCCAGGCGGCGGAGGCCGGGCATGCACCGGCCGAGTTCACAATCGGCGCCATGCATCTGCGCGGGCTCGGCGTGCCGGCCAGCGAGGCAGAGGCGCTGCGCTGGTATCGGCGCGCGGCCGAGCGCGGCTTCCCGCCCGCGGAGGATGCGGTGGGGCTGGCGCTGGAGCGCGCCGGCAACGTGGCGGAGGCGGAAGGCTGGTATCGGCGCGCCGTGGCGCAGGATTTCGCGGTGGCCAAGGTGCGGCTGGCCGACCTGCTGGCCCGCCCGCCCGCTACGCCGGAACGCGATGCCGAGGCGCTGGCGCTGTACCGCAATGCGGCAGCGCAGGGCATGGCGGTGGCGGACTGGCGGCTGGGGACCTTCCTGGAGGCCGGGCGCGCCACGCCGCGCGACCCGGAAGCGGCGGCGGCCGCCTATCGCCGCGCGGCGCAGAAGGGCGAGCCGGCGGCGATGGCCGATTGGGGCCGGGTGCTGGCCCAGGGCCTGGGCGTGGCGCAAGACGATGCCGAGGCGGTGCGCTGGATGCAGCGCGCGGCGGAGCGCGGCCATTCCAATGGGCGTTTCCTGCTGGCGCGGATGGTGGCGGCCGGGCGCGGCATTGCCCGCGACGACGCGATGGCAACCACGCTGTTCCGCGCCGCCGCCGAGCAGGGCCATGCCGGGGCGCAGCACGAATTCGCGCTGCGGCTGGAAAGTGGGACAGGCACGGCGCGCGACCAGGAGGCCGCGCTAGGCTGGCACCGGCGGGCGGCGGAACAGGGGCTCGCGGCGTCCCAGGTGCGGTTGGGCCTGGCCTATGACAACGGCACGGGAGTGCCGCGCGATGTCGCACAGGCGATGGAATGGTATGGCCGCGCCGCGGCGCAGGGTGCGGCGGTGGCGCAGAACAATCTGGGCTTCATGCTCGCCTTCGGGCGCGACACGCCAAAAGACCCGGTGCGCGCGCGGGCGCTGTTCGAGGCCTCGGCCGATCAGGGCAACGGGGTGGCGGCGGCCAATCTCGGCTCGCTGTACGAGGGCACGATGCTGGGCCAGCCCGATCCCGCCCGGGCGCTGTACTGGTACCAGCGCGCCGCCGAGATCGGCAACCCGAACGGCCAGTATGTGCTGGCGCGCGCCTATGCGCAGGGCTTGGGCGGGGCGCAGGACGATGTGGCGGCGGCGCTGTGGTACGGCCGCGCGGCAGCGCAAGGCCATACCTCGGCGCGGGTGGCGCTGGGCTTCCTGCACCTCGATGGCCGCGGCGTGCCGCGCGACGACGCGGAGGCGTTCGGGCAGTTCCTGGCGGCGGCGGAGAAGGGCGATCCCGGGGCGATGAACGCGCTGGGGCTGATGTACGAAGCCGGGCGCGGCATGGCGCCGCAGCCGGAGCAGGCGGCGATCTGGTTCCGGCGCGCGGCCGACAAGGGATTGCCGGCAGGGCAGTTCAACCTGGGCGGGCTGTACGATCGTGGCGAGGGCGTGGCGCAGGACCGCGAGGCGGCGCTGCAATGGTATCGCCGCGCCGCCGACCAGGGTTTCGCACCGGCGGAGAACCGCATCGGGCTGATGCTGGCCGAAGGGCTGGGTGTGGCCAAGGACGAGGCGGCCGGCTTCAGCTGGGTTCGGCGCGCGGCCGATCGCGGCATGGCGGAGGCGCAGGCCAACCTGGCCGCAATGACGGCCGCCGGGCGCGGCACGCCGGCCAGCGAGGTGCGGGCGCTGGAGTGGTATCGCCGCGCCGCCGCCCAGGGCCATGCCGGTGCGATGCTGGCGCTGGGTGTGGCGCATGCCGAGGGCCGCGGCGTGTTCCGCAACCCGGAGGAAGCGCTGCGCTGGCTCCACCAGGCCGCCGACCGCGGCAATGCCGAGGCGATGCGGCGCATCGGCTCCATGCACGAGACCGGCGACGGCGTGACGGCGAGCGACGACGCTGCCCTGCCCTGGTACCGGCGCGCGGCCAACCGGGGCGAAGCGCAGGCGCAATTCCGCCTGGGCGTATTCCATGAGGCCGGCCGCGCCGTGCCACGCGATATCGAGCAGGCCGCATCCTGGTACCTGCGCGCGGTGGATCGCCGGCACCCGCAGGCGCAGCTGGCGCTGGGGCGGCTGTATGAAACCGGCGAGGGCGTGGCGAAGGACGAGGCGCTGGCCCTGTCACTCTACCTGCGCGCGGCGGAACAGAATGAGCCGCGCGCGGCACGGGCGGCGGCGCGCATGACCTATGAGGGCATCGCCACCGCGCCGGACCTGGGCGCAGCGCTGCGGCTGTACCAGCAGGCGGTGCGGCTGGAGGGCGAGACGCGGATCCAGCGCCTGCTGGCGCTGTACGACTTCACGCTGGCAATGCAGTTGCAGCCGGGCCGCGGCTCCGTGGCCGATGACCGGCAGGCGGTGGCATTGCTGCGCCGGGCGGCGGAGAACGGCTCCATCAGTGCCACGGCGGAGCTGGCGGTGATGCTGCACCATGGCTGGGGCGTGCAGCAGAACACGCAGGAGGCGATGCGGCTGTTCCGGATCGCAGCGGCGGCGGGCTCGCGCACCGCCAAGGAATGGCTACGCCGGCTTGCGACGCATTAGGCTCAGGCGACGAAATACCATGCGGTCAGGGCCGAGGCGCCAACGGTGACAACGCCGCGCAGCCAGGCGGCCGGGATCACCCGCGCCAGGGTGCCGCCGGCGAAGCCGCCAGCGAGGGCACCCACCAGCATCGGCGTGGCGGCGTGCCAGTTCACCTCCCCGCGGACGATGAAGGTCAGCGCGGAGGTGGTGGTGATGACCATGCCCATCATGTTCTTGAGCACGTTGGTCTGCTTCACGTTCTCGATGCCGGCAATGGCGTAGCCGGCCATCAGGAACACGCCGAGCCCAGCGCCGAAGAAGCCGCCATAGATGCAGAACAGCAGTTCCACGAAGCGGCCTGCCACCTGCATCGGCACGGAGCGCTTGCCCTGGCCGCTGGCGGTGAGCCACTTGGTGATCGTGGGCGAAAGCGCGAATACCACCGTGGCGCACAGCATCAGCCACGGCACCAGTGCGCGGAACACCTTCGGGTCCATCACGATCAGCAGCTGGGCGCCGAGGAAGCCACCGACGAGGCCGAGGGCGATGCTGGCCCAGGCGCGGGAGCCGAGCTGCTTGAAGTCGTTCAGCTGGGCCATCACCGAAGTGAGGCGACCGGGCCACAGCGCCACCTGGCTGGTGGCGTTGGCCAGCTTCAGCGGCAGGCCGATGCCGACCAGGGCGGGAAAGGTGACCAGCGTTCCGCCGCCGGCCAAGGCGTTGATCACGCCGCCGGCAAAGCCGGCGACGGCGAGAAGCAGCAGGGTTGCGAGATCCAAGGCGGCGTGTCCGGACGGGCGGTGGAAGACTCCGCGACCGGACGGCCGCGCAGGGCGCGCCTGTTACGGCAGGCGCGCCGAGGTGTCCACCCGGCGCGACAGGTATCGCGGATTGGGACGCCCCTGCCCTATCCCCGCCGTACGCCCCAGAAGGCCACGATCGCGGCCGGCGTGAAGCCGGTGAGTTCGGATTTGTGGCCATGCGGCAGGAAATACTGCCCAAACGGCACCGAAGCCGGCACCTGCGCCGAAAGCACCTGCATCTCGGACGCAACGCGCTTCTGGGCGGCGAGGTCGGGTGCCTCCAGCCAGGCGGCGCGCAGGGCCTCCATCTGCGGGTTGGGCACATTGCCGGCAAGCGGGCGGTGGCCGCCGGGGTTGGCGGTGGAAAGTCCGGTCCAGCCGGAACAGAAGCTGGCCCATTCGCTGGTGGGGTCCGGGCTTTGGATGCGGGCGACCAGCATGCCCCAGTCGACGCTGGTATAGACGACGTTGAGTCCGATGCGCTTGTAGAGTTCCGCGGTCATCTGCCCCATGGCGGTGTTCACCGGGATGTCCCCGGCGGCGAGATGCACCACCTTCTGGCCGTCGTAGCCCGACTCCTTCACCAGCTTGCGGGCGGCGTCGATGTCCGGGCCCTTCACGAGGGATTCGATGCCGGCGGTGGTCGCCAGCGGCGTGCCGGGGGTGAACCAGCCAACGCCGGGGTTCACGAGATCCGGGTAATCCCCCACCACGGCCTGGAGGTATTCCTTCTGGTCCAGGCCCAGCAGCACGGCACGGCGCAGCACCGGGTTGTCGAAGGGCGGGCGACGCTGGTTGAACTGCAGCATGCCCATCCAGCCGAACGGGTCCAGCTTCTGCACCGTGAGGCCGCGGGTACCGCGCAGGCGCGCGATATGGTCGGCGTGCGGGCGTTCCAGCCAATCCACCTCGCCCTTGATCAGCGCGTTGGCCGCCGTGTTCGGCTCCGGCAGGATCTTCCATTCCACGCGGTCGAAATGCGTGACCTTGCCGCCCGCCAGCACGTCCGGCTTCTCCTGCCGGGGGATGTATTTCTCGTTGCGGGCATAGGCGACATGGGCGCCGGAATCCCATTCATTGGCCAGGAACCGATAGGGGCCGCTGCCGATCGCCTCACGGATGCCGCGGGAGACATCGGGCACGGCGATGCGCTCCGGCATGATGTGGCAGGCCGTGGCGCCAAGCGCGTAGGGCAGATGCGGGAAGGCCTTCTTGGAGTGCAGCTCGAAGGTCTTGTCCCCGGTGGCGCGCACCTCCATGCCCAGGCTGGCGAGATGCATGCCGAACAGGTCGCGCAGGGACCAGCGGATGATGGAAGCAACGCAATCCTTCGCCAGCACAGGCTCGCCGTCGTGGAAGGCCAGGCCGTCGCGCAGGGTGAATTTCCAGTGCAGGCCGTCGGCCGAGACCTCGTAGCCCGCGAGCATCTGCGGGTGGGCGGCGAGGTTGGCATCCACGCCGAAGAGCTGGTCGAAGACCATGTAGGCGTGATGGGCGGAAATCAGCGCGTTCGACCAGAGCTGGTCCAGCGAGGTCAGCGCGGTGTGCGGCACGAAGCGCAGCACGCGGGCATTGCCCTGGGCGAGGGCGGGGGCGGCGAGGCTCATGGCCCCTGCGGCCAGGACAGCGCGGCGGGGAAGCTGGGTCTTCATGCGGTGGCTCCGGCGGCGGTTGTTTCGGCAAACGTTAATACGCCGCCGCCGCCGGGGCCAGGGTTCAGCCGAACCGGGCGGAGACCGTGCCGAACGGGGCGAAGCGGCTGTCGATCCGGTCGCCCTGGGCGATGGGGTACTGCTTGGTGAAGCTGCCGGACATCACCAGCATCCCCGGCTCCAGCGCGCGGCCGAACTCGGCCAGCTTGTTGGCGAGCCATTGCACGGAGAGGAAGCCGCCGCCGCCCATCACCTCTGCCCCCGCGGCGCGGTCGATCGGGGTGCCGTTCACCTCCACCACCACGGTGGAGGTGGCGAGGTCCCGGTTGGCGGGCGTAAGCGGCACCTCGGCGCCGGTGACGAAGGCGTATTGCTGGGCGTTGTCGGCCATGGCCAGCGCGATGTCCTCGCTGAACGGGCCGCGCTTCTCCACGATCTCCAGCGCAGGGGCCGCGTGGCTCACGGCGGCGATGGCCTGTTCCAGCGTGACGTTCGGGCCCTGCAGGCGGGTGCCGATGCGCAGGCACAGCTCGTTCTCGAAGCCTGGGGCGATGATGCCGGGGAAGCGGAAGGCGGTGCCGCTGGGCTTGTGGCCGCTGGCGAGCAGGAAGCCGAAGCAGGGCTCGTGGATGTTCCACTGCGCGCGCATCGCCGCGGCAGTGAGGCCGACCTTCCAGCCGGCCTGCTTTTCCCCGGCCGCCTCGAACCGATCAAGCAAGGCGAGCTGGACCGCATAGGCCTGGTCCAGCGAGAGCTTGCCCATCCATTCCGCCGGCATATGGCGGCCCTTGTGCCATTCCGCCCAAAGCGTGCCGGCCACCGCGCGTGCGTCGAACCCGTCCATATGCGTGTTCCCTATTTCGGCCGCAGGCCCATGGCCAGCGAGGTTTCGTCACCGCGTGCCACGTAGCTGAGATCCTTGCGGGTCGCCCAGGTGTTGATGGTGAAATACACCGGGATCATGCCCATCTCGGCGATCGCGATCTCGGCCGCCTGGCCGTAGAGGGCGAGGCGCTTCGGCTCATCCATGGTGCGCAGCGCGGATTCCAATGCCGTGTCGTAGGCGGCGTTGGACCAGCGGCCGCGGTTGGAGGCGCCCATGCCCTTGGCCGGATCGAACGTGGCCATGAGCGAGACCAGGGTGGAGCTGGGCTCGCCGTTGCCGACCCAGCCCGACAGGATCGCGCTGAATTCCAGCCGGCTGCCGCGGCTGAAAAGCTGGCTGGCCGGCATGGTCTGCACATCCACCTTCACGCCGATGCGCGCCAGCATCTGGCCGATCGCCTGGGCCACCTGGGCATCGTTCGGGTAGCGGTCGTTGGAGCCGGCGAGGCCGAGCTGGAAGCCATCCGCCCAGCCGGCCTCGCGCATCAGGGTGCGGGCGCGGTCGGCATCGAAGGGCAGCGGCTTCAGGTTCGGGCTGGCGCCGGGCACGTAGTTCGGCACGTATTGCGCGGCCGGCTTGGCCTGGCCGCTGAGCAGGCGATCGGCCAGGCCCTCGCGGTTGATCGCAAGGCTGATCGCCTGGCGAACGCGGGCATCCTTGAACGGGTTGCGGGCGAGCGGGTTGCCGGCATTGTCCTTCAGGCCCGGCGAGGCATCGCGCGCGCTGTCCATCTGCAGGTAGATGATGCGGAAGGCATCGGCCTCATGGAGGGCGAGGTTGGGGGCGGCGGCAATCTTGGCACGGTCCACGCCCGGCACGCCCTCGATCATGTCCACATCGCCGGAGAGCATGGCGGCAACGCGGGCGCCATCATTGGCGATGGGGCGGAAGATCACGCGCGGCCAGGGCTCGGCACCGCCCCAGTAGGCCGCGTTGCGTTCCAGCACCAGGCGGCTGCCGGCCTGCCATTCGATAAAGCGATACGGGCCGGTGCCGATGGCGGCGCGGCCGGCATTGAAATCCGAGGTGGAGCGGCCCTCGGCGGCGTTCTTCGACAGGATCGCGATGGATTCGATGTCCACCAGCAGCGTCGGCGCCGGGCCCTTGGTGCGGATGCGGACAGTGCGCGGGTCGATCACCTCCACCACATCGATCGACTTCATGAAGGTGCGGTAGGAGGACGGCGAGTTGGGCACATCCGGCGCGCGCACGAAGGTGAAGGCAACGTCATCGGCGGTGAGCTTGCTGCCGTCGTGGAAGGCGGCCTCGCGCAGGGTGAATTCCCACACATCGTCCGCCACCAGCTTCCAGGAGGAGGCGAGGCCGGGCAGCACCTCGCCGCGCGGGCTGGCGGCGGTGAGGCTGTCGAAGATGTGGCGGGAGATGGCGCGGTTGGGAATGTAGGCGTGGTAGTGCGGATCGATGGAGCTGACATCCGTGCGCACCGCGATGCGGATGTCGGCCTGCTGCGCGTTGGCGGCGGTGGCAGGCAGGGCGGCAGCCAGCAGTGCCGCCGCGCCCAACAGCATGTTGCGCATCGTTGTTTCCTCCTGTCGTTGCACGGAGGCTAGCGCATCCCGTGCAACGGCAGAAGGCGGCGCCGGCGGGCACCGGCGCAGATCAGAAACATGATTTTCGGCGTGAGGCTCAGTCGGCCTCGCTGGTGGCGTCGCTGTTGAGCTGGATCCAGTTCTGCAGGCCGATGCTGGCGATGAGGTCGAGCTGCGTCTCGACGAAGTCGACGTGGTGTTCCTCGTCGCGCAGGATACCGGCGAGGAGGTCTCGGCTGGCGAAATCACGCACCTGCTCGCAATAGGCGATGCCGTCGCGCAGGTCGTCGATCGCCTTCTCTTCCAGCTTCTGATCGCAACGTAGCACTTCCTCGGCATTCTGGCCGATCAGTATGGGGTTGAGGCGCTGGACATTGGGCAGGCCGCCGAGGAACAGGACCCGCTTGATCAGGTCGTCGGCGTGGCGCATCTCCTCGATCGACTCCTTGTATTCCAGCTTGCCGAACTTGGTTATGCCCCAGTGGTCCAGCGTGCGGGCATGCAGGAAATACTGGTTGATCGCCGTCAGCTCGTTGGTGAGGACGGTGTTGAGGATGTCGATGACGCGGGGATCGGCCTTCAAGAGTGCCTCCTGGCGAATTGCGGGCTTGATGGGATGTGGCGACGGTGGCGCGGGATCAATCGCCGGCGGCGGAAATCTTGACCAGATGCTCGTTGATCAGGCTGCGCATGGTGCGCGCGCAGGAACCGCACTGAGCGGTGCAGCCGCAGGCCGGATAGACTTCCGCCGGGCGGCTGGCACCGGCGAGGGCGGCGTCCCGAACGTGTTGGTCAGTCAGGCCGTTGCAAAGGCATACATACATCGAGGCGTGACTCCCAAGGTAGTGAGGGCACGCTATCGCCAACCGCAGCTAGTTGCAATTCATTCGCATTTGAATTTGCGTCAGGTCTGCCATACCTGGCCAGGGCGCAAGGCCGGGAAGCGGCCGGGCGCGATCCCCTGCCCCGCCAGCGCCGCGGCAAGGCGGGCGGGCGGCTCGTCAATCGGCTCATCCGTGAGGCGGAACGTGCCCCAGTGGTGGCCGAGGGCCTGCTGGGCGCCGAGATCCTGGAAGGCCTGAACGGACTCGTCGGGGTCCATGTGCTGCGCCTGCATGAACCAGCGCGGGGCATAGGCGCCGATGGGCAGCAGGGCGAGGCGCGGCGGGCCGAACTCCGTGCGGATGGCGCGGAAGGTGGCCCCGTCGCCGTAGCCGCTGTCGCCGCACAAATAGAGCACGCCGGCCGGGGTGGTGAGCACGAAGGCCCCCCACAGCGCCATGCGCCGATCGCCCAGGCCACGGGCGGACCAGTGCCGGGCGGGGCGGAGATGCACCCCGACATCGGGCGAGAGCGGGCGCATGTCGCCCCAGTCCAGCGCCTCCGCCGCGCCATCGGTGGCGGGGTTGATGATGCTGTCATTGCCAAGCGGGGTGATCACGCGGATGGGCTGGCGGGCGCGCAGGCGGGCCAGGGTGGTGAGGTCCAGGTGATCGTAGTGGTTGTGCGTCACCAGCACGGCATCGATCGGCGGCAGGGCGGACCAGGCGATCCCTGGCGGGTTCACCCGCTTCGGCCCGGCCCAGGCCAGAGGGCTGGCGCGGTCGGACCAGACGGGATCCACCAGCAGGTTGAGCCCGGCCACCTGCACCAGGAAGCTGGCATGGCCGACCAGGGTCACGCGCAGCCCGGCGACGCGCGGCGGCGGGGTATCGGCATGCGGGCTGGGATGGTGCTTTGGCCACGGCGCCTTGCCACCGCCGAAGCGCCAGCGCAGCAGGTCGCCCAGCCGCTTATCCGTGGCGCCGGCGCCGCGCGCGGTCGCTTCGCCGGGCAGGTGGAAGACCCGGCCATCGAAATGGTCGCTGGGCGGGCCCTGGTAGTAGGGGTTCGGCTTGGGCATCAGCGGCGATACGGCAAGGGCAGCATGGCGCGCAGCGGGCGCTTCACCGGGCCGTGCGGGCCCGGCACGATCACCAGCGCATCGGGCGCGTAGTCCAGCAGCAGGTCGCGGCAGGCACCGCAGGGCGAGACCACGTCGGGCGGGCCCTGCCCTTCCTCCGGCTTGCGGTGGCGCACGGCCACGCCGATGGCCATGGTGCCATCCCCTTCCAGGATGGCGCGGCCGAGCGCGATGGGTTCCGCACAGACGGCGAGCCGACCGACGGTGGCGCCCAGATGCACGCCGGTCCAGATCCGGCCATCGGTGCTGCGGATCGCCGCGGCCACGGTGTGCCAGAACGGGCGGTGATGGGCCGTGATCACCGCGCGGGCGGCGGCGACCAGGGCCTCATCCTCGGCATCCAGCGGAAAATCGTTGAACGGCAGGGTGTCGCCGTTCAACGGGCTACTCGGGCGAGTCGGCGTCGGCATCCGGCTCCGGATCCGTCATCATGGCATTGGCCACGGTGGTGGACTGGTCGCGGATCTTCTTCTCGATGGATTCCAGCACATCCTTGTGGTCGCGCAGGAACTGCTTGGCGTTCTCGCGGCCCTGGCCGATGCGCTGGCTGTCGTGGCTGAACCAGGCGCCAGACTTCTCCACCACGCCGGCCTTCACGCCGAGATCGATCAGCTCGCCAACCTTGCTGATGCCCTCGCCGTACATGATGTCGAACTCCACCTGGCGGAACGGCGGGGCGAGCTTGTTCTTCACCACCTTCACGCGGGTCTGGTTGCCCACCACCTGGTCGCGGTCCTTGATCTGGCCGATGCGGCGGATTTCCATGCGGATGG
>CANHKG010000147.1 GCA_947460455.1 Rhodospirillales bacterium
AAGCTGCGCGTGGATGCCGCCCGCGAGGCCCTGCAGCGCGAGGAAGCCGACAAGCTGCTCGACAACGAGCGCCTCACCCGCGATGCCGTCGCCCATGCCGAGGCCAACGGCATCGTCTTCCTCGACGAGATCGATAAGATCGCCCGCAGCAGCGAAGGCGGCGTGCGCGGTGGCGATGTCTCCCGCGAGGGCGTGCAGCGCGACCTGCTGCCGCTGATCGAGGGCACCACGGTTTCCACCAAGCACGGCCCGGTGAAGACCGACCACATCCTGTTCATCGCCAGCGGCGCCTTCCACCTCTCCAAGCCCGCCGACCTGCTGCCGGAACTGCAGGGCCGCCTGCCGATCCGCGTGGAGCTGCAGCCGCTGTCGCGCGAGGACCTCCGCCGCATCCTCACGGAGCCGGAAGCCAGCCTGATCAAGCAATACCAGGCCCTGATCGGCACCGAGGGCATGACCCTGGACTTCACCGAGGATTCCATCGACGCCCTGGCCGACCTCGCCGCCGACATCAACGACCGCGTGGAGAACATCGGCGCCCGCCGCCTGCACACGGTGCTGGAAAAGCTGCTGGAGGACATCAGCTTCACCGCCAGCGACCGCAGCGGCCAGACCGCCACGGTGGACGCGGCCTACGTGAACGAGCGCGTGGCGCCGCTGGCACAGAAGGGCGACCTCAGCCGGTTCATCCTGTAGGCGGCTCGGCCAGCATCGCGGCCAGGCAGTCGCGCAGCCGGCGCACCGCCGGGCGGTCGGCTGAGTCCTGCCGGGTGAGGAACCAGTAGCTCCAGGCCGTGCGGTGCCCCAGCCGCCGCGGGTGCACCACGGCCAGCGCGCCGGAGGCCAGCCGGTCCGCCACCACCATCTCCGGCGCGAAGGCAAAGCCGTGCCCGGCTTCGGCGGCCTGCAACGCGGCGTCGAAGGAATCGAAGCGCACCTGCGCGCCAATGCCGGCTGGCGCCCCCAGCGCGTGCAGCGCCTCCGCCCAGAAGCCGGGCCGTACCGAAAGCCCCAGCAGCGGCCCCGCCGCGATCTCCGCCGGCTCCAGCGAGGCCCGCCCGCCCAGCCGCGCGGGTGCTCCCACCAGCACCACCGGCGAGGTGGCCAGGCGGTGAGCGGCCAGGCGCGGCGGTGGCCTGGGCGCCAGGCGGATTGCCACATCACACGCGCCGCCGGCCACGTCCACCAGGGAGGCGGTGCCCTCCACCACCAGCTCGATCCCCTCCGCCCGCAGCGGTGCGACGGCCCGCAGCAGCCAGCGCCCGGCGAAATTCGGCGCAGCGGAAACCAGCAGCCGGCCGCGCGGTGCCCTGGCGGCGGCGTAGGCGGCGGCGATGGTCGCGAACCCGGCCCCCAGCGCCGCGGCCAGGTCGCGCCCCGTTTCCGTCGGCACCACGGCGCGATGCCGGCGTTCGAACAGCACCACGCCCAGCATCGCTTCCAGCCCGCGCACATGGTGGCTCACCGCCGAGGGCGTCAGCCCCACCTCGGCTGCGCCATCGCGAAAACTGCCCAGCCGGGCCGCGGCCTCGAAGGCGCGCAGCGCGATCAGCGGCAGCGCTCCGAGGTTCGGATGAGCCTGATTCATGCGAAGCCGACACTATTCGTTTGTCGCCGGGCGCGGCAACCCGCCTGCTGCGGGCCTGCATCGAGGTCCACCGCCATGCCGATCCCCGCCCGGCCCGTGATGATCACCGCCCTGGTTCTCAACTTGATCGGCTTCGCCAACTACGCCGCCGTGCTGCCGCAGCTGCGCGAGGGCACCGGCCTCTCGGAGGCCGAGGCCGGCATCGCCGGCGGCGTGTTCTTCCTGGCCTACGCCATCGGCGCACCGCTGTTCGCGGGCCTCACCGACACGCGCGACGCGCGGCGGCTCTACATGGTCGGCGGCGGGCTCGGCATCGCCGGGGGGCTGCTGTTCCCGCTGGTGGATGACGGCTTCGCCGCCCTGGTCGCCAGCCGCGTGCTCACCGGCCTCGGCATGGCCGGCACCTACATGCCGGGCCTGCGCCTGCTGATCGAGGCCCTGCCGCCGGATCGCCAGCAGCGCGCGGCCGGCGACTACGCCTCCACCCTCACCCTCGGTCTCTCGGCCTCCTTCGCGCTGTCGGGCACGCTGCAATGGGCGTTCGGCTGGCCGGCGGCGTTCCTGGGTGCGGCGGCCACCGCGGCGGCGGCGCTGGCCCTGGTGCGTGCCACCATGCCCTCGCCGCGCCTGGTCCCGGCCACGCACAGCCTGTGGCGCCGCCTGGTCAACGTGGCGCGCGGGCGGCATGTGTGGCTGGTTCTGCTGGCCGCCGGCGGCAACAGCTGGGAGGGGATGGCCTTCCGCACCTGGTGGGTTGCCCTGCTGGGCTTTGCCGCCCTGCTGCCCGGCAACGCGGCCTTCGCCGAGGTGAACTTCGCGCTGGCCACCGCCTTCGTCGGCCTGCTCGCCATGCCGCTCAGCGCCTTCGTGGCGCGGCGCGCGGAGGCCGGGCGACGCCACCGGGTGATCGCGCTCGCCGCCTTCTCCTCGGTGCTGGTGGGCGCAACATTGGCCCTGCTGCTGCACGCGCCGTTCGCGGCCGTGTTCCTGCTGACGGTGGCCTATCTCTGCGCCATCTTCGCCGATGCGGGCGCGATGCCGCCGGCCCTGCTGGCGCGGGTGGCCCAGGCGGAGCGCGGCGCCGCCCTGGCCCTGCTGTCGGCGGCCACCAACTCGGCCGCGTTCCTGGGCGTGGTCGCCGTCGGCTTCGTGCTGCACGCCGCCGGCGGCGCCGGCTCGGCCACCGCCTGGCAGGCCGCGATCCTGGCGATGGCCGCCGGCTCCGCCGTCACCGCCGCCGCCATGCTCGCCATCGACCGCGCGAAGACCCCGCCGGCTTGACGTTCCGCCGCACCGCCCGCACATCCGGGCCATGACTGATCCCTTCCTCGCCCCCGAAGAACCCACCGCCGCCGAGGCGATCGCCGCCATCGCCGAGGAGCTGGAGGTGTTCGACGACTGGATGGACCGCTACCAGTTCATCATCGAGCTCGGCCGCAAGCTGCCGCCCTTCCCCGATGATTGGGCCAACGACGACCACCGCGTGCCCGGCTGCCAATCCAAGGTCTGGATGGAAGCCACGCGCCGCGACGGCAAGCTGTTTTTCGCCGGTGCGTCGGATGCCGCCATCGTGTCAGGCCTCGTCGCCCTGCTGCTGCGCGTCTACACCGGCCGCACGCCCGCCGAGATCCTGGCCACCGACCCGGTGTTCCTGAAGGAGCTGGGCCTGCTGGAGGCGCTGTCCAGCAACCGCGGCAACGGCATCGCCGCCATGGCCCGCAAACTGCGCGAGCGCGCCGCCGCCGAAGCCGCCTGAGGGCCCGCGGGGCGTGCCGGCCTCCCCCGCGCTGCGGCTCGGCATCTTCCTGTGCGCGGTGTTCGCGGCCGGTGGCGTCTCCAGCGCCTTCCTCGCCCTGTGGATGGCCGATCGCGGGCTGAGCGCCGCCGAGATCGGCACGGTACTCTCCCTTGCCGCCGCCGCCCGGGCACTCGCCGCACCGCTCTGGGGCAGGCTAGCCGATGCGCTGCCGCTGCGCGTGGCCCTCACCGCGGGGGCGGCCACGGCGTTGGTGGGCAACTTGGTGCTTGCCCCCGCTGCCGGGTTCTGGCCGGTGCTGCTGGCTGTCATGCTGCAATCCGCCGGCGCCTCCGCCCTGATGCCGCTGGCCGACGCCGTCTCGCTCGCCCTGGCCCAGCAGGGGCGGCTGGATTACGGCCGTGTGCGGGCCGCTGCCTCCGCCGCCTTCATGGCCGCCAACGCCCTGGGCGGCGTGGCCGTCGGCGCGGCCGGGCTGTTCCTCGTGCCGCTGCTGATGGCCGGCGCCCACGCGCTGGCCACCGCCATGGGCCCCGCCCTGCCGCACACCGGCACCCCGCCCGCCCGCCAGGCCGGGTTCTTCGCCAGCCTCTCCTTGCTGCGCCGGCGCGGCTTCCTGCTGACGGTGCTGGCCAGCGCGATCATCCAGGGCTCGCACGCCGCCTATTACACGCTCGGCGCCCTGCACTGGCGCGCGGCCGGGCATTCGGAAACCGTGATCGGGCTGCTCTGGGCCGCCTCCCTGCTGGCCGAAACCCTGTTGTTCCTGCTCGCCCGCCCGCTGCTGACGCGAGTCTCACCGGGCTGGCTCACCGCCATCGCCGCTGGCGCCTGCGCCCTGCGCTGGACGGTGCTGGGCCTCACCACCTGGCTGCCGGCGCTGGTGGCGATCCAGGCGCTGCACGCCCTGACTTACGGCTTCCAGCACCTCTCGGCGATGCAGATGCTCGGCCGCACCGTGCCCCCGGAACGCGCCGGCAGCGCGCAAACCCTGCACGCCACGCTGGGCGGCACCGTCTCCCTCGGCCTGATCACCTGGCTGGCCGGCCGCAGCTACGACGGCACCGGCCTCATCTTCCTCGTGATGGCCGCCCTGGCCACCACCGCCCTGCCGCTGGCCGCGGCGCTGGGGCGGCTGCCGCGGTAGAAGCCCCTTGCGACGCCGCCGCCGTTTCGCCACACCAAGCGCATGAGCCAGAACACTCCCGCCCAGAATTCGGCCATGCTCGCCGGCTCCACCACCCTGTCGCTGGCGTTGGGCACCCGTTCCGCCTTCGGCCTGCTGCTGGTGCCGCTGGCCGGCGTGGGCGTGCCGATCGAAACCGTGGCCCTGGCCATCGCGCTGCACAACCTGGCCTGGGGCGTGGTGCAACCACTCGCCGGCGCCTGGGCCGATCGCCACGGCGCCACCGCCGCGCAGGTGGCTGGTGGCCTGCTCTACGCGCTGGGCTACGCCCTGCCGGCGATCTGGCCGCACAGCCTCACCGTCACGCTCGGCATGGGGCTGATGACCGGCACCGGCATGGCGCTGCTCGGCTGGGGCGTGTCCTTCGCCGGCGTGGCCCGTGCCTTCCCGCCGGAGCGGCGCAGCGCCGCCATGGGGCTGGTGAGCGCCGGCGGCTCCGTCGGCCAGATGCTGTTCCTGCCGATCACCGCCGGCGCCATCGCCTGGGGCGGCGCCACGGCAGGGCTGCTCGTGCTGGGCCTCGCCATGCTGGTGGCCATTCCGCTCGGCCGCCCGCTGGATCGCGCCGCGCTGGAAAAGCCCACGCCGCGCAGCTCCATGGCCGCCATCCGCACCGCCCTGGGCGAGCGCGGCTTCGTGCTGCTCAGCCTCGGCTTCTTCACCTGCGGCTTCCAGCTCGCCTTCCTTGGCACCCACCTGCCCGGCTACCTCACGCTGTGCGGCATGCCCGCGGCCACCGGTGCCTGGGCGCTGATGCTGGTGGGGGCCGCCAACATCCTGGGCACCTGGCTCTGCGGCCGGGCCGGCATGATCATGCCGCCGCAACTGGCGCTTGCCGGGCTCTACCTGCTGCGCGGTGCCGCCATCCTGCTCTACTGGCTGGCGCCGAAGGACACGCTGACCACGGCGCTGTTCGCCATCGTGATGGGCCTCGCCTGGCTCGGCACCGTGCCGCTCACCAACGGCGTGATCGCCCGGCTGTTCGGCATCCGCGACCTCGGCGCCCTGTTCGGCGTGTGCTTCATCAGCCACCAGGCCGGCGGCTTCCTCGGCGCCTGGGCCGGCGGGTTGGTGTTTGCCTGGACCGGCACCTACGACGCCGCCTTCATCGCCACCGCCGCCTCCGGCGTGGTCGCTGCCGCCTTCAACCTGCCGATCCGCCTGCCGCGCCTCCCCCGCCCGGCCACCCAGCCGGTTTGACAAGCCGGCCCCGGCGGGCGCAGCCTCGGTGCATCCGAGGGGCGCCCCATGAGGGGCTGAGATGTCGGTTTGCCCGGCGATCCCTGATGACCTGATCCGGGTAATGCCGGCGTAGGGACGGGAATTCTCAGCACGAATCCGGTTTTCCCGCCGCGCGCCGCCATCCCGCTATCCGAAGGGGAGCTGCGCCGATGAACGTCACCACCAAGCCCGCCGCCGTCACCACCGGCCCCATCGCCGGCTCGCGCAAGGTCTGGTCCAGCCCGCCGGGCCACCCCGACATGGCGGTGCCGTTCCGCGAGATCGACCTCCACCCCAGCGCCAACGAACCGCCGCTGCGGCTCTACGACACCTCCGGCCCCTACACCGACCCCAACCTGCCGATCGACCTCGAAGCCGGCCTGCCCCAGCCCCGCGCCCCCTGGCTCGCCCGCCGCGGCCTGGCCACCATCGCCGCGCGCGAAGTGAAGCCGGAGGACAACGGCTTCGTCCCCGCCGACAAGCTGGTGCCGGCCTGCCCCGCCCCACGCGCCATCCTCGCCGCCGCCGACGGCCAGCTCGTCACGCAATACGAATTCGCCCGCGCGGGCATCATCACGGAGGAGATGATCTACGTCGCCCACCGCGAGAACCTCGGCCGCGCCGAAGCTCTCGCCAGCGCCGAGGCCACCATCGCCGACGGCGAAAGCTTCGGCGCCGAGATCCCGGCCTTCGTCACCCCCGAATTCGTCCGCCGCGAGATCGCCGCCGGCCGCGCCATCATCCCGGCCAACGTGAACCATCCGGAGCTGGAGCCGGTGATCATCGGCCGCAACTTCCTGGTGAAGATCAACGCCAATATCGGCAACTCCGCCGTCACCTCCTCGGCCGCCGAGGAAGTGGAAAAGCTGGTCTGGGCCATCCGCTGGGGCGGCGATACCGTCATGGACCTCTCCACCGGCCGCAACATCCACAACATCCGCAGCTGGATCATGCGCAATTCGCCAGTCCCGATCGGCACCGTGCCGATCTACCAGGCGCTGGAAAAGGTCGGCGGCAATCCGGACCTGCTGACCTGGGAGGTCTTCCGCGACACGCTGATCGAACAGGCCGAGCAGGGCGTGGACTACTTCACCATCCATGCCGGCGTCCGCCTCGCCCACGTGCCGCTCACCGCAAAGCGCACCACCGGCATCGTCTCCCGCGGCGGCTCCATCATGGCGCGCTGGTGCCTGGCGCATCACAAGGAGAGCTTCCTCTACGAGAACTTCGCCGAGATCTGCGACATCATGCGCAAGTATGACGTGTCGTTCTCCCTCGGCGACGGCCTGCGCCCCGGCAGCAACGCCGATGCCAACGACGCCGCCCAGTTCGCCGAACTCGAAACCCTCGGTGAGCTCACCAAGATCGCCTGGGCGAAGGGCTGCCAGGTGATGATCGAAGGCCCCGGCCACGTGCCGATGCACAAGATCAAGATCAACATGGAAAAGCAACTGCGCGAATGCGGTGAAGCGCCGTTCTACACGCTTGGGCCACTCACCACGGATATCGCCCCGGGCTACGACCACATCACCAGCGCGATCGGGGCCGCCATGATCGGCTGGTTCGGCACCGCCATGCTCTGCTACGTCACGCCCAAGGAACACCTGGGCCTGCCCAACCGCGACGACGTGAAGACCGGCGTCATCACCTACCGCATCGCCGCCCACGCCGCCGACCTCGCCAAGGGCCACCCCGCCGCCCGCCTGCGTGACGACGCGATCAGCCGCGCCCGCTTCGAGTTCCGCTGGGAAGACCAGTTCAACCTCGGCCTCGATCCCGACACGGCGCGGCAGTTCCACGACGAGACCCTGCCGAAGGAAGCCCACAAGGTGGCGCATTTCTGCTCCATGTGCGGGCCCAAATTCTGCAGCATGAAGATCAGCCACGACATCCGCGCGGATACCGAGCGCATGGCGGGGATGGATGCAAAAAAGGCCGAGTTCCAGGCCGCCGGCAGCCAGATCTACCTGCCGGCCGAAACCCCGGACTGACGCCGCACCACGCCAAGCAGCGCCACCCCGGCCAGCAGCAATGCCAGGCCGGGGGGCGCGGGCACCGCGGCAGGGGGCGGCGCTACCGCCTCAGCCTCGATCGTGACGCGCATGCCGAGCGGCTGCGTCGTGCTGAGATTGTTGTATGTGCCGCCGCCAAGCGGCACCGCGACGATCGTGGGCGTATTTGTGGTCTGGTAGTATTCCTTGACCGTGACCGGACTCGCGAAGCCGTCCGAGCGGTACCAGAATCCCTGCGTCGCCGTCATGCTCACGATCCAGTATTCGGCACCGGTCACCAGGGCCACCGAGCCCGGGCTCGAGGCCTGTGCGATGTTGTTCAAGGTGGTGCCGACGGGCACGTTGAAGGTTTCCAGCAGGCTGCCGATCGTGCCTCCCACGTCGCTGAACAGGCTGAAGGTGAGGGTGCGCGGCGTGGTAGCGAAGCTGCGCAAGTCCAGGGCCGAGATCGTGCCGGCGCTGGAGGCATGGAACCTCTGGCCTATGATTCCGGTAGAGAAGAACGAGCCGAAATTGAGCGGCCCGACATAGAAACCGCCGTTGCTGGCGACCGAGCCGGAAATGGTGTCGTGCACCACCACCGGCACCGCCCAGGCTGTACCCGCCGACAGGATGGCCCCGAGTGCCATGCCGGTGATGCCGCCCCATCCCATCCGCCTGCTCATGTCCGTCGCCCTCTTGTAAATGGCAATACGGAACATTCTTAAATCGCATCAAAAATGATTGCAACACAGCATCTTTGCCGAAGCGATGAAGGCCAAGCGGTGCCTGTAGCCCGACCCCGAGGGTGCCGCCGTGGCGACCCTTCTTGACCGCTCCCCACGATACCAATGCCAAATTCTGCGACAGGGCATGAATGACGAGAGAAGGGTCATTCTTGAAAAACATCAAAAATTAAGGATCCGTTTGCGCCCGGCCTCACCGCGCGCAAACGGATAAAGTCTTTTTGCTTCTTTTTCTTCAGAAAAAGAAGGCCTTGCTTCCTTAGCTCCCGATCACCCCACCACCCTTCTTCGTGATCACGATCACCGAGGGGCGCGGCGGCATGCCGTCCTTGAAGTCCGGCCAACGGGTTGACGGTTTCTCGAAGGTCGAGCCGGGGTCTTCGCCCGGGTGTTGGATGGCCAGGAACATGGTCTGGTCGTCCGGCGTCAGCAGCGGGCCGCACACTTCGGCGCCGGTGGGGGCCTGGAAGAACAGCTTGGTCAGCGCCCGGCCGGTGCCGGTGGTATCGGCCAGGTACACGCCATCCGCCACGCCGGCCGCGGTCGGCGCGCCGTCGGTGGCGATGTACATCCGCCCGCGGCTGTCGAACGCCACGTTGTCCGGGCAGGACAGCCAGCCATCGTTCGAGACCGCGCGATGGTAGATGGCGCCCGCATCCATCCCCGGCTTGCCGGCCGCCAGGAAGATGCTCCAGGTGCCTTCCAGCGCGCCGTGGTCGTTGCCCGGGTTGGCGATTTCCACGATGTGCCCGTGCGCGTTGCGCGCGCGCGGGTTGGCACGGTCCACCTGCTGGGCGGTGCGGCTGGTGTTGTTGGTCAGCAGCACATAGACGCGCCCGCTCACCGGGTTCGGCTCGATGTCCTCCGGGCGGTCCATCGGCGTGGCCTTCAGCAGGTCGGCGGCCTTGCGGGTGAAGATCGCCACGTCGGCCTGGCTGCGGAAGCCGTTTGCCTCTGTCAGCGGGCCCTGGCCGTGCACCAGCGGCATCCAGGCCAGCTTGCCGTCGTCGATGAACCGCGCGACGTAGAGCGTGCCCTCGTCCAGCAGGTTGCGGTTGGCGGCGCGGTCGTTCGGGTTCCAGGCCCGGGCGGTGATGAACTTGTAGACGTAGTCGAAGCGCTCATCGTCGCCCATGTAGATCACCACGCGGCCGTCGGCGGCGATGCCGTGGTGGCAGCCCTCGTGCTTGAAACGGCCCAGCGCGGTGCGCTTCACCGGCATGCTGGTGGGGTCGTACGGGTCGAACTCCACGATCCAGCCGAAGCGGTGCGGCTCGTTCGGCTCCTTCGCCATGTCGAACCGCTCCACGTGCTTCGACCAGCCGTACACGCTCTCCGGCCCGATGCCGTAGCGCTTGTACATGTCGGCCTGCGGGGAGGCCGACATGTCGCCGGCGAAGTACATGTTGAAGTTCTCTTCCGCCGTCAGCACCGTGCCCCAGGGCGTGTTGCCGCCGGCGCAGTTGTTCAGCGTGCCCAGCACGGCGCGGCCGGTGGGGTCGGCATTGGTCTTCAGCAGGTCATGCCCGGCGGCCGGGCCGCTCACCGTCATCGGCGTATCGGCGGTCAGGCGACGGTTCATCCTGCCATCGGCCACCACGGCCCACTGCCCGCCGGTCTTGCGGATCTCCACCACGGCCAGGCCGTGCGCGGCCATTTCCACGCCCACCTGCGCGGCGCTGGAGCGCAGCGCGGCCGCGCGTCCAGTGCCCATGCCGGCGAACATCAGGTTGGTGTTGGTGTATTCGTGATTCACGACCAGCAGGCCGTGATCGGAATTGCGCGAACCCTGCGGCAGCGGCTTGTAGTCGATGTAGTCGCAGTTGTAGCCGAACTGCAGCGCCTGGCCGGCCTTGGTCAGGTTGTTCACGTCGAACGCCGGCGCGCCCGGCAGCATCGGGTCGCCCCAGCGCACCAGCACCTGCGCCTCGTAGCCTTCCGGCACGTGGTGGGTGGTGTCGTAGCTATGGCTCAGCTCCTTGAAGGTGAAGCTGGAAGGCCCGTTGGCCTGCGCCTCGGCCTCGCCCGGCAGGCTGGCCAGCGCGCCGGTGGTGGCGGCGGCGAACAGCCCGCGCATCGCGTCGCGGCGCGAGAAGCGGCGCGCGATGATCTCGCCGATCGAGGGTTCGGTGGAGGGGTTGGAGCCGATATGCTCCCCGGCATCGATCTTGTGCGCATCTTCCTGTGGGATTCGGGGGTCGGTCATCTACGGAGACTCCTCGTTTCGGCGTTGTCGGGTCGTTCAGCCAATCCATGCCAGCTTGTCCGCCTCGCGCGTATGATAGTTCGGTGATGCCGGGTGCGCCGGCCGATCCCGCCGCGGCAACCCCTGCTTAACCGTTCCCCGCGATACCAGCGGTCCAGACCGCGCGACATTCCTGCCGCGGCAGCAACCCGCCAGTATGGCGCGTGCGAGTAGAGATCAATGGACTTCGACTGGAATCACTTGCCCGAGGACGACCAGCTCGCCCTCTCCCGCGCTGCCCTGGCGCAGGCCGCGGACACCATCGCCGACCAGGCCGAGACCCTGGCCGAGGAGATGGAAACCGGCGCGCTGGACGATCGCGGCGGGCCGGAGGCGCTGCGCCTGCTTGCCGCCGTGGTGCGCGCGCTGAATCCCACCGCCATGCCCGTTGCCGGGCACGCCTAGCGTCCTGCCCGCGAAGTTCGTCCGACTTCGGACGGACGTAGCGGACCAGCAGGCCGCTGAAGATATAGGCGCACCCCTGGCCTTCCCTGCGCCAACCGGCTAGAGCCGGAGGACCAGCGCGGGGAGGGATCCATGGAACTCGGTGTCATCGGCCTGGGCCGTATGGGCGGCAATATCGTGCGGCGCCTGCATCGCGCGGGGCATCACTGCGTGGTGTACGATGCCAACCCCAAGGCCGTGGCAGACTTGGCCGCCATCGGCGCCACCCCGGCCACCTCGCTGGCCGACCTCGCCGCCAAGCTGACCCAGTCGCCCAAGGCGGCCTGGGTGATGCTGCCTGCCGGCGAGATCACCGAAAAGGCCATCGCCGAGCTGGGCGGGCATTTCGGGCCCGGCGACATCCTGATCGACGGCGGCAACTCCAACTTCAAGGACGATGTGCGCCGCGCGGCCGAGCTTGGCCAGAAGGGCGTGCGCTACCTCGATGTCGGCACCTCCGGCGGCGTGTGGGGGCTGGAGCGCGGCTACTGCCTGATGATCGGCGGCGACAAGGCGGCGTTCGAATTCCTCGACCCGATCTTCTCCGCCCTCGCCCCGGGTATCGGCGACATTCCCCGCACCGAGGATCGCGGCGAAGGCCATGACCCGCGTGCCGAGCAAGGCTACCTGCATTGCGGCCCCTCCGGCGCCGGCCACTTTGTCAAGATGATCCATAACGGCATCGAATACGGCATGATGCAGGCGATGGCCGAGGGCTTCGACATCCTGCAGGGCCGTGGTTCCAGCAAGCTGCAGGCCGACCAGCGCTATGATTTCAACATGGCCGACATCGCCGAGGTCTGGCGCCGCGGCAGCGTGATCGTGTCCTGGCTGCTCGATCTCTCCGCCCAGGCCCTGACGCGGGACGGCAAGCTGGAAACCTTCAGCGGCCATGTGGAGGATTCCGGCGAGGGCCGCTGGACCATCGACACCGCCGTGGAACAGGCCACCCCGGCGGAGGTGCTTGCCGCCTCGCTGTTCGTGCGCTTCCGCTCCCGCCAGGACCACACCTTCGCCGAGAAGATGCTGTCCGCCATGCGGCTGGGCTTTGGCGGGCACGTGGAGGCCCCCAAGAAGTAATGCCCGAACCCTTGTGAGCGAACTGGGCCGCATCGCCGCCGCCGAGACCGCCGCCCGCCTGGTGGAGCCTGGCATGCGGCTGGGCCTTGGCACCGGGCGCACCATGGAGGCGGTGCTGCGTGCCCTCGCCCGCCGCGTGCGGGAAGAAGGGCTGCGCTTCACCGGCATCCCCACTTCGGAGGCCACCGCCGCCCGCGCCCGGTCCCTCGGCCTGTCGCTGGCCGAGCTCGATGCGCCATGTGATCTCGCCATCGACGGCGCCGACCAGATCGAACGCGGCAAGCTGCGCCTGCTGAAGGGCGGCGGCGGCGCGCTGCTGCGCGAGAAGATCGTCGCCGAATCGGCCGCCCGCTTCGTGGTGGTGGCCGATGCCGCCAAGCTGGTGGACACGCTCGGCGTCGGCTTTCCGCTGCCGGTGGAAGTCACCCCCTTCGGCCACGACGCCACCGCCCGCCGCATCGCTGCCCTCGTTGGTGCCCCGGTGTTGCGCCAGCGCGATGGCGCCCCCTTCCGCACCGACAATGGCAACTTCATTCTCGACTGCCCCGGCTTCGCGCCGATCCGCGATCCCTTCACGCTGGATCGCGTGCTGCGCAGCCTCGCCGGCGTGGTCTGCACCGGGTTGTTCCTGTTGCCCGTGGAGCGCGCCCTGGTCGGCCACGAGGACGGGCGGGTGGAGGAGTTGCTTCCATGATCCTGGTCGTCATGGGCGTGGCCGGCAGCGGCAAGACCACCATCGCCCGCACCTTGGCCGAGCGGCTGGGCTGGCGCTTCCAGGAAGGCGATGCGCTGCACCCGCCGGCCAACGTCGCCAAGATGTCCGCCGGCACGCCGCTGACGGACGACGACCGCTGGCCCTGGCTGCACGCCATCGCCGCCGTGATCGACACCTGGCGCGCCGAGGGGGCGAGCGGCATCGTGACCTGCTCCGCCCTCAAGCGCGCCTACCGGGATATCCTGATCGGGCCGCGCGCGGATGTTCGCCTGGTGCATCTCGCCGGCGAGAAGGCCGTGATCGCCGCCCGCATGGCGGCCCGCAAAGGCCACTTCATGCCCACGGCGCTGCTGGACAGCCAGTTCGCCACGCTGGAACCGCCGGGGGCGGATGAGAACCCTATCGTGGTCGATATCGGAGCGGAGCCGGAGGCGATCATTCAGGCGCTTGAAGCGAGGTTCAGGTAAGGGTCTTCTTTTTCTGAAGAAAAAGAAGCAAAAAGACGGCGGTTTCCAACTCCGGGTGCAACGCCTTTGATGTTTGCGTTTGCTCGGAGGATGGGATGGCTGGCTATCACGAGTTGAACCTTGCCGAGCGTCTGTCGCTTCAGCG